>NZ_JAAORB010000004.1 GCF_011601345.1 Roseovarius gahaiensis | reverse complement strand
CACGGCGCGATCACGCAACTCAACAGGATGTGGCTTGCCCATAACTGACCCCCATATATGCCTCAAAAGCATGGAATCACAAAGCAAGCATCATGGGAATCCTGAATCTGATCAGGGGCGACACGCTCTAATGTCCGTTGACCTTTGAATGGCACATGCCCGGCCAGATTTGGCCGGGCTTTTTGTTTGGACTGACGTCTTTCAGTTCCGGCCGGTCAAGGCCGCCGGGCTGTCAAAAGCGGCTTGTCCTCGGGGCCGCCGATCAAAACCAGCGCGCCATTTTCGTTGAAATTGAAACGCCGCACCTGCTCCAACGCCTCCAGAACACGGCGTTCCTGTGTCATCAGGGCGTCGGGGCAGGCCATCATGGTGCCAGCCATTTTCCCAAGGTTCAGGCCTTCTCCGGTCAGATCAAAGCTGCCCATGTAACGATTGCAGCCGGTGCTGCCCGACACACGCCCGTTATCCCCGAACTGCAGGGTGATGTTCGAATCGTCCAAGATGCCATGGCCTGCTACATCTTCAATCTGCCATTCGCCCCCCGTCAGCAGGCTGGCCGGATCACCGCCGCAGCCGCGCAAGGCCCGCCCATCAACCTCAAGCGTGGCCCGATGCGGATGCGGCATCCCGGTGGCGTCATCGCGGCACAGCGTATCCTTAACCGTCAACCGCGCGTCGATACCCGACATGTCGAAGACATAGCCGCCCGGAATAACCTGCACATCCGGGCGCGGCGCGCGGCGAGTCAGGGTGCCGTAATCGGCCACGACCTCAACATCCGATGGCCCGATGATCACATGCCAGCCCGGCTCGTTCCCGCCCGCGCGATAGGGGGCGGCGTTGTCATCGACCATCGCACAGTCGGGAAGTTTTTCCCCCGCGACCGTGATCATCGCCCTATCCCCCTTGGACCAGAATTCAGTGTCGTCATCGGTCGTGCTGACATATCGCGCGCCCGACGCCGATATGGCCGGGATCATCTCGAAATCCTGTCCGTTGACGCGCAGGGTTGCCGTGTTGTCCAGCACGCCAAACAGAACCTCGGCCCCGCCACATTTGAAGCGTGTGGCAAAGGCCATGGGGGTGATACGCTTCAGCTTGATCATTCCCAGATCAACCGGGGCCTCACCTGCGGCAAACGGGATGTCCTGCGCGATCCACCAAGGGGCATCCTTGACCCGTATGATCGCGCTGACCGACCCCGAGAGGCCCTTGGGCACAGTCAGTTGGAAATCCAGCGGCACTTGCGCCCCTTCGGTTTGAAACTTTTGAAGGTCAAATTCCGTTTGAAAGGCGCCTTCGGCCCCAACGGTGACCTTGGCCCCGTCGGGCAGGGCGATCTTTGGCACATAGGTCAGTTGCCCGGTGATCTGGCGCCTATCCTGTTGCGCAGTGACGGCAGACGCCATGGCCAGAGTCACGGCGCAGACGTGCAAGAGATGGCGAAACATGATCAACCTCCCGGGCAGTCGGGGTTTGCTTGGTCTATTGGTCTTTCTTTATTGAAACCGAAACATACGGTTGCGTCACGCCAAAAATAAACCGCGCGACCTGAGGGCAGGCCGCACGGCTTGGCGCGCACGCTATGGGCTGTCTTAGACACTCATGCAGATGTATTTCATCTCAAGAAATTCATCGAGTCCGTGATGGCTGCCTTCGCGGCCAAGGCCCGATTGCTTGACCCCGCCGAACGGTGCCACCTCGGTCGAGATGATGCCGGTGTTCACGCCGACAATCCCGTATTCCAACGCCTCGGCCACCTTGTAGACCCGGCTGAGGTCTTTGGCGTAGAAATAGCTGGCCAGACCAAAGATGGTGTCATTTGCCATGGCGATCACGTCATCCTCGTTTTCGAACTTGAACAATGGCGCCAGCGGGCCAAAGGTTTCATCGGTCGAAAACTGCATGTCCTTGGTGGCCCCGGTCACGATCGTGGGCGGCAGGAAATACCCCGGCCCTTGTGGTGCGCCGCTATCGCCCAAGATCACATTGGCCCCTTTGGCCTTGGCGTCGGCGATATGGGTTTGCACCTTTTCGACGGCACTTGCGTTGATCAGCGGGCCAAGGGCGACGCCCTCTTCCATACCGTCCCCCATCTTGAGCTTTTCAACCGCCTCTTTCAGCTTGGCGGCGAAGGCATCATAGACACCGGCCTGAACGTAAATGCGGTTGGCGCAGACGCAGGTTTGCCCATTGTTGCGGAACTTGCACATGATTGCGCCTTCTACGGCGGCGTCCAGATCGGCATCGTCAAACACGATGAACGGCGCGTTGCCGCCCAATTCCATCGAACATTTCATCACCTGATCGGCGGCTTGGCGCAGCAAAATGCGCCCCACTTGCGTCGAGCCGGTGAAGGTCAGCTTGCGCACGATCGGGTTTTCGCAAAATTCCTTGCCGGTTTCCGAGGCATTCGAGGATGTCACTACCGAAAAGACACCCTTGGGGATGCCAGCGCGTTCTGCCAAAACCCCCAAGGCCGTGGCCGAAAGCGGGGTCAGTTCAGCGGGGCGCGCCACGAACGCACAGCCTGCGGCCAAGGCTGGCGCGGCCTTGCGGGTGATCATCGCATTGGGAAAATTCCACGGCGTGATCGAGGCGGCAACGCCGATGGGCTGCTTGATCACGGTGATCCGCTTGTCGCGCTGGTGGCCCGGAATGGTTTCGCCATAGACGCGCTTGGCCTCTTCGGCGAAAAACTCGACGAAACTGGCGCCATAAGCGATCTCGCCCTTGGCTTCGGCCAAGGGTTTGCCTTGTTCAGCGGTCAGGATAACGCCAAGGTCGTGCTGGTTTTCCATCATCAGGTCGAACCACTTGCGCAGCACCGCGGCGCGTTCCTTGCCGGTCCAGCTGGCCCATTCTTTTTGGGCGGTCTCAGCTTCGGCGATGGCTTTGGCCACCTGTGCGCGGCTCAGGTCGGCAACATGGGCGATGACATCGCCCCGGGCCGGGTTCGTCACCTCGAATGTGCCTTCGTCGCCGTCAACCCAGTGTCCGGCCAGATAGGCTTGCTCGGCCAGCAGGCTGGGGCCGTTCAATAGCGATTTCAGATCGGTCTTGGTCATGGCGTTTCCTCCCATTTTCGGAATGATATGGCAAAGGCAAAGCATCTTGCGCTAGGCTTGTCCAGATCAACGGCGGGAATATACGATGGAACTGGATGATGCCTATGCCAATGCGGCCCATATTGCAGGGGCTGCCGATTACCCGCCGCTCTGGGCGGAGCGCGCCAAGGCGTATCGCGACAGGCTTGCCGGGGCTGGACGTGCCAAACTGGCGGTGCCCTATGGTGACAGACCGCGCGAGGTATTTGACCTGTTCCTGCCCAAGGCGGCGCACAAAGGGGTATGCGTTTTTGTGCATGGGGGATACTGGCTGCGGTTCGATAACTCTTACTGGTCGCATCTGGCAGCCGGGCCTTTGGCCCATGGGTGGGCGGTGGCGATGCCCTCTTATGACCTGTGCCCGGATGTGCAGATTGCCGATATCACCCGCCAAATTGCGCGTGCGATTTCTGAGGCCACCCGGCAGATCGCAGGCCCATTGGCCCTTGCGGGGCATTCCGCGGGCGGTCATCTGGTGGCGCGGATGGGCGTGCCGGGCGTGTTGCCGTCCCAAGTGGCGCAGCGCGTGCAAAGCATCGTGCCAATCTCACCCGTGGCGGACCTGCGCCCTATGCTCAAGACCTCGATGAATGTTCAATTTGGGCTGGATATGGCCGCGGCCAAGGCGGAAAGCCCGGTGTTGATGACGCCAATGGATGTTCCTGTAACGGTCTGGGTCGGCGGCGAAGAACGCCCCGTGTTCCTTGATCAGGCGCAATGGCTGGCCAAGGCTTGGGGGTGTGGCCATGTCGTGGCCGAGGGCAAGCATCATTTCGACGTGATCGACGCGCTGGCCGACCCTGACAGCGCGATGGTTGCCGCCTTGATTGGCTGATCTTCATTGTTCTTTAAATACTCAAATCGCGTCACCTGCGGTTGGCGGTGTTATATGAGTATTTTTGGAACAATGAAGTCAGGTGTACAGAGACTGCCAGCAGGGCAGCGGGTCATCTGCGGACGGGGTGGCAAGGTAGACCGCACGCGCAATGGCGCGGGCCATGCAGTGTGCCGCAGCGTGGCCCAGATATAGCGTATCCGCAAAGGGCGAATCCAACGCACGTGCGCCGGTGGCGGCGGCAAAGATCAGATCGCCATCCATCGGAGTGTGCGACGGCATCAACGCGCGGGCCAGCCCGTCATGGGCTGCTGTGGCCAGCCGGGTGCATTGGGCCTTCGTCAGCTTGGCATCGGTCGCCACGATCCCGATGGTGGTGTTTGCGTGGCTTGAAAGTTTGGTCGGCGGCATCGCCGTGTCGGGGTAGCTGCGGGCGGGGCCAAGCCCGCCGAACTCGTCGCCTACTTCAAATGGGGCGGCCCAGAAATATGCGCTGTCGCCCACCGTGGCCGAACCAAGGGCATTGACCACCACCAAAGCCCCCACGGTATGCCCCGAGGGCAGCACCCATGAGGCCGACCCAAGCCCGCCTTTCAGGTTGGCAGTGGTGGCACCGGTGCCCGCCCCGACGCTGCCAAGGGCGAAATCGCTGCCCGCCTGCGCCAGCGCTGCGGCGCCGAGCGATTTATAGGGGTTCTTGGGCCAATCCTTGTCGCCGCCGTTCAGCAGGTCGAAGACGATCGCGCCGGGCACAATCGGGACAAGCTGATCGGCGACAGCAAACCCGCGCCCGGCGGCACGCAACGCATCCGCCACGCCCGAGGCTGCATCAAGCCCAAAGGCTGATCCGCCCGACAAAACCAGCGCATCCACCTGTTCGACCGTTTTATCGGGGGCCAAAAGATCGGTTTCCCGCGAACCCGGCGCGCCGCCCATCACATGCACACCCGTTGTGAACGGCGCATCGGCGGTCATGACGGTCGCACCGGTTTTGATTGTTGTATCCTGCGCGTTGCCCACCCGCAGGCCCGGCACATCGGTGATCAGATTTTTGGGGCCGGGTCTGGCGGTCATGGGGCGTGGTCCTTTGAAATTCTCAAAAACCATCTTGCCAGATCGTGCAGGATCGGCAAGGAAAGGGATGACCGGGGCGATGGCGTCGCCCTATGGAGTCGTTCAATCCAAAACGTCCTGAACGCCGGGACCTTTCTTTGATAGGAGGGTCGTTATGACTGCACGTCCTGAAATGTATCGTTTCCACAATGGTGAAAAGGCGCCGTTGCCCTTTGTGGCCTCGGAATACGAGGCGCGTCTTGCGGGGTTGCGCGAGATTATGGACCAAACCGGCGCACAGGCGGTTGTTCTGACTTCGATGCACAATATCGCGTATTACAGCGGCTTTCTGTATTGCGACTTTGGCCGCCCCTATGCGCTGGTCGTGACCGACACAGACAGCGTGACGATCAGTGCGGGGATCGACGCGGGCCAGCCGTGGCGGCGGTGCCTCGGTGACAACATCACTTATACCGATTGGCAGCGCGACAACTATTGGCGCGCGATTCGGTCCGTGGCGGGCGAGGGCAAGGTCGTCGGATACGAAGGCGATCACCTGACGCTGCAGGGGCGTGACAAGCTTGAGGATTTCCTCAAACCTTTGACTATAGTCGATCTGGCCCCGGCGACGATGCGCCAGCGGATGTGGAAATCCCCGGCCGAGATTGCGTTGATCCGCGAAGGGGCGCGGGTGGCCGATGTGGGCGGCTATGCCATCCGTGATGCGGTCAAGATCGGGGCGCGCGAAATTGATATCGCCATGGCGGGCCGCGACGCGATGGAGCTAGAAATTGCCAAATCCTTCCCCGATGCCGAATACCGCGACACATGGGTTTGGTTTCAGTCCGGTTTGAACACCGATGGGGCGCATAACCCTGTCACGGCCCGGCAGGTGCAGCGCGGCGATATCCTGAGCCTGAACACCTTTCCGATGATCTCGGGCTATTACACCGCGTTGGAGCGCACGATGTTCGCGGGCGAGGTTGACGATGCGTCACTGAAAATCTGGGAGGCAAACGTGGCCGCCCATGAATATGGCATGTCGCTGCTGAAACCGAATGTCAGCTGCGCCGAGGTGACCCAAGCGATCAACGCGTTTTTCGAAGAGCGCGATTTGCTGCAATATCGCACCTTTGGCTATGGTCATTCCTTTGGGGTGCTTAGCCATTACTATGGCCGCGAGGCCGGACTGGAACTGCGCGAGGATATCGACACCGTGCTGCAACCCGGGATGGTCATCAGCATGGAGCCGATGCTGACCCTGCCACAAGGACAGCCGGGCGCGGGCGGATATCGGGAACACGATATTCTGGTGATCACCGAGGACGGCAACGAAAACATCACCGGCTATCCCTATGGGCCTGATTTCAACGTCGTCGGCTAAAGCCGGTTGAAAAAATCAAGGCGGCCCGGTTCGGGGCCGCCTTTTGCATTTCGCGGTGCAACGTGTGGCCGCGATCCCTGCGGGAATGGCTTTGCTGCCAATAAAGTCTCCCGAAGAAATCTTCGGGAGACTTCCGTGCCAGAGGTCGGCTTTGCGGACTTTGCTGCCGGTCCTTCGATGCCCCGCTCGGAATCAAGGCCGAAGGCCGCCGAGCATCGCCGGGCCGCCCCCGGCACGGCGATTGGGTAGGTCATGGCACATAGATCAGAAGTTACGCGCGAGTGGCTGGTATAAAGTGCATCAGCCCAGAGGGTGGATCACCGCACCGCGGCCCGTCGCGGCGCGGCTCATGATTTCATGTCCAGCAAGGGCTCGAAGTGGTCATCGCGCTCCGAGCCCTTAGCGCTCATCTGCACCACGAAATGCAAAGGGCTGGGGTTCGGGGCCGCCCATAACAACAGCCGATCATTGCCCCGGCGGCGTCCGCGCCTTATGCAAAGACAAACACGCATTGCGCATAAGGGTATCCCATGCTGGCATTCTTGCGACTGGTCGTTTTCGGCTTTCTGATCCTGACGGTGATCTATGTGGTTGTCTCGTTCTGGTCCCGTGCGACCCGGCGGCGCAAGCTGGAACAGGAGTGGCAGGCATCAGACCGCCCCGGTGACAAAGACACCTATATCACCGAAGGTATGGCGCAATATGACAGGTCCTTGCGCCGCAAGCTGATCTTGTTGATCTATGTCCTACCGGTTGTCGCGGTGGCGGCGATCATTTATGTCACGAATTTCATGTAAGTAAGGGGGCTGCCGCGATGGGTTATGTCAAATGGGTGTTCTGGGCGCTGTTCTGGCTGATCGTGGCCGGTTTCCTGCATTACACACTGCCGCAGCGCGATATCGTTCGCATCGTCAACACCTATGAAGAGCGTCAGGACGTCACCGGCTGGACGCGCATGTTCTGGGCGGCCTCGGATGAAACACAGGCCAGACTGGAAAGTTGGGATGTGCAGTTCATTCAGGCGGTGCAGCCGGATGGTGACCCGATGGTGTATCGCAACGAAGATACAGTCTGGGGTTGGCCGCCCTATTTCAAGTTTGACACGGCGAACCTTTACACCGATGCCAATGATGGGGTTTCCCGAAAAGATGCGCCCGAGTGGTATGCCGTTACGCATTATGGCTGGCGCAATGAATTCCTTTCGATCTTTCCCAATGCGGTGTCGATCCATCGCGTGGATGGCCCGGATGTCCGGTTGATCCCGTGGTTCAATATCATCGTTCTGACGGTTTTGGCGGCCTTTGCGTGGGGCATATGGGTGCGGTGGAAACGGTTCCGCAAGAACCGGATTGAACCGACCATAGATGACTGGACCGATGGCTGGGGCTGATCCGGTGTTGCACGGAGGATGTTATCTTTTGCCGTAATACAGGCCCACAACATGTTCGGCCTCGGCAAAAAACAACCATCTGGAGGCGGCAATGCCCGCCAGGTGAACCAGAATCGCCAAGGCCGCGATCATATGGCCCACAGGCAGCAGCAGTAACAAAACAGGCAGCCCGTAGCCCAACACAAGGGTGATCGTGCGCAGTTTGACAGAATGCTTGCGCCCGACGACATGCACGAATTCCTTCAGCAGGTAATTGGTGCCCGTATGGGGCGGCTCGAACGCGCGGACCTGCCCGATATGGCCAAGGCCGGTGGCGCTTTGCATGTCTGTTCCGCTCTCACGCAGCGCGGTGTCACCGCGCACCCACCACACCACTTGCAGCACCGCCGCGATCGGCAACAGGATCAGGGCTGCGGTGATCTGGCCCGCCAACAATGCACCGCCCGCCAAGGATATCGCCAACAGCAAGGCTGGGGTCAGCGGAGTTTTCCAGCGGGGCACGGTTTTCAACTGCCCGTAAATCATCGCGGTGGAATACACCGTCAGCAGGCACAAGACCGCACCAAGCCACCCCAGAACAGTCCATTCAGCGCCAAAAAACACCAGCCCGGTCCCGTAAACGGCCATGACCGTCAAGGCGGCCACGCTGGCCCATGCCTCGCGGCTAAGCCAACTGCTGCGCCATTGGGTAAATGCCTTCAATGCTCGCTCGGGGTGGCCAAGGTGAAAGGTCGACGCCAACAAGCCGCCCACGGCCAAGGCATAGGCGATGGCAAAAAACACAAATGCCACCCAACCGGTGACGGCAGTCAGGCCAAGCCCCAGCCAGACCAACAAGCCAAAGCCCAAGCCCGACAGGGTGGTGAATATGATGACGGAGGGTGCGGGATGCATCTCAGAGTTTCTCCAGTGCCTTGTCGAGCCAGCCGATAAAGCCTTTCGCCTCTTGCGCAATGGGCTTGAGCATGGGCGGTGTCGCGGTGCCATCCTGTGTCGGGGCCGTGTTCATCTGGTCCTTGGGCCGGGGCGGCAGGTATTTGTTGACGGGTTTGGTGCCTTGTTCCGGCATCAGATCCATGCCGCCACGTTCGGCCACCAATTGGCTGACATCGCTATCAGGATCGCCCAGATCGCCAAAGTGGCGCGCGCCTGCGGGGCAGGTGCGCACGCAGGCCGGTTCGCGGTCTTCTTCGGGCAGGTTTTCGTTATAGATCCGGTCCACGCAAAGGGTGCATTTCTTCATCACCCCTTCGGCAAGGTCCATTTCCCGCGCGCCATAAGGGCAGGCCCACGCACATAGCCCGCACCCGATGCAGTCGGTCTCGTTCACCAAAACGATCCCGTCCTCGGTGCGTTTGTAGCTGGCCCCGGTCGGGCAGACGGTGACACAGGGGGCATCCTCGCAATGCAGACAGGATTTGGGGAAATGGATCAACTGCGCGGCACCTTGGTCGGGCTGCACCTCGTAGCTATGAACGCGGTTCAAAAACGTGCCGGTGGGGTCGGCGCCATACGGGTCTTGGTCAGACAGCGGGGCACCGTAGTTTTCGGTATTCCAGCCCTTGCAGCTGATGACGCAGGCATGACAGCCGACGCAGGTATCAAGGTCGATCACAAGGCCAAGCTTGCGGTCGGTCTTGTCGGGAAGCGTTGTCATGATGTGCGCTCCTCATTGGGTTGGGGGCCGGTCGTTACGGATTGTTCCTTGGTGTTGTCCCATGTCAGGATGAACCAGATGAACGAGCCAAGCGTCAACGCGACAAAGGCCAGTATTGCCAGCAAGGTCATGGTTTTTCCGTTCATTCGCTCACCTTCCATTCAAGGTGATCGGGGCCTTCGCCTACGGGGGATTTGATCGGGGCAAAGTCCGGTTGCGCCTCGTCCGGGGGCGTGACCTTTTCGATCTTCACTCGCAGGTCGAACCACGCGGCTTGCCCGGTGACCGGATCGGAATTGGCCCACCGCAGCCCGTCGCCCTTGGGGGGGAGCAATTCGTGGATCAGGTGGTTCAGCAAAAAGCCCTTGGTCGCCTCGGGCGCGTCCTTGTCCAGCGCCCAAGCGCCTTTGCGCTTGCCGATGGCGTTCCATGTCCAAACGGTGTTTTCATTCAGCGCCGCCATATGCGCCACCGGCACGGTGATGTCCCCATGGGCCGAGGTGACGCGCGCCCAATCGCCTTCGGCAAAGCCCTTCGCGTCCCACAGTTTCGTGGGCAAATATAACGGATTGTGCCCGTGAATTTGCCGTAACCACGCGTTTTGACTGCCCCAGCTGTGATACATCGCCATGGGCCGTTGGGTCAGCGCATGAATGCTGAATTCGTCAGTATCCGTTCCGGAATCTTCGAACGGCGGATACCAGATTGGCAAAGGGTCCAGCGTTTCGCGAATGCGGTCGCGCAGGTGATCGGGCGGTTGCCGGTCGCCATGGCCTTCGGCGGCCAGTTGGAACCGGCGCAGGGGCTCGACGTAAAGGTCAAAGATATAATGCTGCGGGCTGTCGAAAATCCCAAGGTTCACAGCCCAGTCCTGATAGGCCGTGTTCCACGGTTTGTAATACCGGGCCGCGTCGGGCAGGTGTTCAACAAAAAACCCACCGTTTTCGATATAGTGATCCAGTTGCTCTGCATTCGGGCCGCCGCGCCCATGGGTCAGGCCGTTTTCACCCGTGCGCCAACCAGCCAAGGGCCCGATGCCCGGCTTGCGTTCGTGGTTGGTGATGTAGTCAGCGTAGTCGGCGTATTTCTGGCTGCCATCGGCGTTCACAAAGCCCGGCAAGTTCAGCCGCGCACCCAATTCGCACAGCACCGATTGAAAGCCGCGCACGTCGCGATCAGGTTCTATCACTGGCCAGCGAATGGCATCGGCGGCGGCATCAGCCTCGCAAATCGGGCGATCCAGCAGGCTGATGCAATCGTGCCGTTCCAGATAGGTGGTATCGGGCAGGATCAGGTCGGCATAGGCCACCATTTCCGAGCTATAGGCATCCGAATAGATGATGCGCGGGATCACGTAATCGCCGTTTTCATCCGTGTCGGTCAGCATGTCGATCACGCCACGCGTGTTCATCGAGGAATTCCACGCCATGTTGGCCATGTACATGAACAGCGTGTCGATCTTGTAGGGGTCGCCCGCATGGGCGTTCGAGATCACCATATGCATCAACCCATGGGCTGACATCGGGTTGTCCCAAGTGAACGCCTTGTCGATCCGGGCCGGGTTGCCCTCCTCGTCAAGCGCCAGATCGTCCGGACCCTGCACAAATCCCAGATGCGGGCCGTCCAGCGGCTTGCCGGGCGTGACTTTGCAATGCGGTTTGGGGTGGGCGCTGACCGGTTTGGGGTAGGGTGGTTTGAAGCGAAAGCCGCCCGGCACCTCGACCGATCCCAGCAGGATTTGCAGCATGTGCAGCGCGCGGCAGGTCTGAAAGCCGTTGGAATGGGCCGAAATCCCGCGCATGGCGTGAAAGGCCACGGGGCGGCCTTTCATCACCTTATGCGTCTCGCCCCGGAAATCCGTCCATTCCTGATCCAGCACGATTTCCTCGTCAAAGGCGACGCGGGCCAATTCAGTGGCGATGGCGCGGATTTTGTCGGCGCTGATGCCGCATTGGTCGGCCACCGCTTCGGGCGCGTATTGTGGATCAAGATAGCGCTCGGCGATCAGATGCATCACCGGCTTGTGCGTCACGCCCGCATGGCGGTGGCTGGCGGCCAGATCGGGCCGCACGCCGGGCTGGTCAAAAGGCGCCAGTTGGCCGGTGTTCCGGTCGATCACCAGCGTCTTGCCGTCGGCGTCGCGCATCAACAGGCCATGCTCGGATGAGGTCGGGTCCATGTTCACCAACACCGGCGCGTTGGTGTAGCGCGCCAGATAATCCAGGTCGATCCGGCCCGATTTCAGCAATTCATGCACCAGCGACAAAATGAACAAACCATCGGTGCCAGGTGTGATCCCGACCCATTCATCGGCCACCGCATTATAGCCCGACCGGATCGGATTGACCCCGATCACCTTGGCACCGCGTTCCTTGAGCTTGCCGATGCCCATCTTGATCGGGTTGCTGTCGTGGTCCTCGGCGACGCCGAAAATCATGAACAGTTTGGTATGGTCCCAGTCGGGCTGCCCAAACTCCCAAAACGCGCCGCCCATCGTATAAATGCCCGCCGCCGCCATATTGACCGAGCAGAAGCCACCATGCGCCGCATAGTTGGGCGTGCCGAAATTTTGCGCCCAATAGCTGGTAAAGCTTTGCGATTGGTCGCGGCCCGTGAAAAAGGCCAGCTTTTCAGGATGGTCCGCACGGATCGGGGCCAGCCAGCCGGTGGCGATCTGCAAGGCTTCGTCCCAGCTGATTTCCTCGAACTCGCCCGACCCGCGCGGGCCGACCCGTTTCAGCGGCGCGCGCAAACGCGACGGCGCATTGTGCTGCATGATCCCGGCACTGCCCTTGGCGCACAGAACGCCGCGGTTCACCGGGTGGTCGCGGTTGCCTTCGATATAGGCGACCTTGCCGTTTTTCATGTGAACATTGATACCGCAGCGGCAGGCGCACATGTAACAGGTGGTTTTTCGGACCTCGTCAGACACTTCCGGTGAGGTGTCGATTTTTGGCTGCTGATGGCTCATCAAAACTCCTGCGGTTTATCGGGCTGAACGGTAGGACAGAAACCTATGGCGTGCGACAATTTTCTGATTGCTTCGTATTTCCTGAAATTTTGTCCCGAGAAAGCCGAAGAAAGCGTTCGGGCCAGCGATGACACCGGCAGCTTGGCCATACCCGCAACCTAAGCTCTGAAATCGGCGATCATCCATCAGCCCCGTCCAGCAGTTGCTGGGCATCTGCGGCGATCATTCGTTCTTCTTGGGCGGGCACGATCCATGCGGTCAGGTTTGACCCCTTGGCGTGCAGGGCCGTTTGTCCCGCGTCATTCGCGGCGGTGTCATACGCCAGCCCAAGCCACGCCAGCCCGTCCATGATCGCGGCGCGAATCGGGGCGGCGTTTTCGCCGATGCCGCCCGTGAATGCGATGGCATCGCATCCCTGCATCGTGGCAATCAGCGCACCCCCGTGGCCAACCGCGCTATGACAGAAATGCGCAACTGCAAAGCGGCTTTCGGGGGTCTTGCTGTCCAACAAGGCCCGCATGTCTGAAAGCCCCCCGGACAAGCCGTGCAGCCCGCTTTGGTGGTTCAACACCTTGGTCGTCGCCTCGATCCCCGTCTGCTGTGCAAGGCGCAGCACCGCATTGGCATCTATATCACCGCTGCGGGTGCCCATCGTCATGCCTTCGACCGGGGAGTAGCCCATCGTCGTGGCCACGGATTGGCCATTGTTAATGGCGCAGGCCGAAACACCGTTGCCCAGATGGAAGGCCAGAACCCGGCGCGGCAGCGGCTGCCCCGACACCTCGGGCAACAGCCGCACCAACGAGGCGTAGGAAATACCGTGGAACCCATAGCGCCTTATGCCTTGGGCCGTAACATCAGACGGAACCGCGTAATGGGTTTCGACCGCTGGCATGCTGGCGTGAAAGCCCGTGTCGAAACTGGCAAATTGCGGCAGGTCCGGGGCTAGCCGTGCCAGTGCATCAATCGCCGACAGGTTATGCGGGTTGTGCAGCGGGGCCAGCGGAATGCAATCGGTTATCTGTTGGTGCACCTCTGGCGTGACCTTGGCCGGGGCCGTTAGGTCGGTGCCGCCATGCACCACCCGGTGCGCCGCAGCGCGAAAGCTGGTGATCGGCAGGTCGTGTGCATCCAAGGCTTCGATCACCGCGCTCAGCGCGCTGTCATGGTCGGGCAGCTCCGCTTTGCGCGTCTGATCGCCGACACGGATTTGCGCGGCACCGCCGATACCATCGGCGATGCCGGTCAACCGTGCCTCTGATCCGTCGCCAAACACCGCGAATTTGATCGAGGATGACCCGGCATTCACAACCAGTATGGGCGCAGTCTTGCCGGGGCGTTGCATGGCATCAAACCTTTTGTGGGCGCATGTCCGCCGGGTCAATCCCGGCGACGGCAATAGGTTTTTTCATCGCGTCCCGGCGGAACGGCTCGCCCAGTTCTTGATTGATCAACGCTTCGATCAACGTGGTCTTGCCCTGTTCCATCTGGTCCTTGACGGCCGTGTTCAGCGCATCGGTCAACTCGTCCATGGTGCGGGCAACAACCCCCTTCAGGCCGCAGGCGTTGGCAATTCCGGCATAGCTTACATCATCGTCCAGTTCGGTGCCGATAAAATTGTCGTCATACCACAGAGTCGAATTGCGCTTTTCCGCGCCCCATTGATAGTTGCGGAACACCACCATGGTGATCGCGGGCCATTCGCTGCGCCCGATGGCGGTCAGCTCGGTGACGGCGATGCCAAAAGCACCATCACCGGCAAAACCCACAACTGGTGTGTCCGGGCAGCCGATCTTGGCGCCGACAATCGCGGGCAATCCATATCCACAGGGGCCGAAAAGCCCCGGCGCCAGGTATTTGCGGCCCACCTCGAAGGATGGGTAGGCGTTGCCGATTGCACAATTGTTGCCGATATCCGAGGTAATGATCGCGTCGCGCGGCAACGCGCTTTGGATGGCGCGCCATGCCATGCGGGGGCTCATCCAGTCGGGTTTGTCGGCGCGGGCGCGCTCGTTCCATGTGGTGCCGGGGTCATCGTCTTCGTGGTCCATGCTGCTTAGCTGTTGGGCCCATGCCGATTTGGTTTTGGAAATCAGCGCGCGCCGCTCTTCGCGCCCGGCATCGCCTGCGGTCTCAGACAGTTTGGACAGGATCGACCGGGCCACCTTGCCGGCATCGCCGACAATGCCCACGCTGACCTTTTTCGTCAGCCCGATCCGGTCGGGGTTGATATCGACCTGAATGATCTGGGCGTCTTTCGGCCAATAGTCGACGCCATAGCCCGGCAGGGTCGAAAACGGATTGAGCCGGGTGCCAAGGCAGAGCACGACATCGGCCTGCGCGATCAGCTCCATCCCCGCTTTTGAGCCATTGTAGCCCAAAGGCCCGGCAAATAGCGGATGCGAACCGGGGAAGGCATCATTGTGTTGATACCCCACGCAAACCGGGGCCTCCAGACGCTCGGCCAAGGCCATGCTGTCGGGAATCGCACCGGCCAGCACCACGCCCGCGCCGTTAAGGATCACCGGAAACTTGGCGTTGGACAGCAAATCAGCGGCTTGCCCAAGCGCGTCCTCACCGCCGCTGGGGCGCTCGAATTCGACGATGGCGGGCAGATCAATATCGATCACCTGCGTCCAGTAATCGCGCGGCATGTTGATCTGGGCCGGGGCGCTGGCGCGATGCGCGTTCTGGATCACGCGGTTCAGAACCTCTGCGACGCGGCTGGGGTCGCGCACCTCTTCCTGATAGGCGACCATGTCGTTGAACAGGGCCATTTGTTCAACCTCTTGGAACCCGCCCTGACCAATGGTTTTGTTCGCCGCCTGCGGCGTGACCAGCAACAGCGGGGTATGGTTCCAATAGGCGGTTTTGACGGCGGTCACGAAATTGGTGATGCCGGGGCCGTTTTGGGCAATCATCATGCTCATCTTGCCGGTGGCGCGGGTATAGCCATCGGCCATCATCCCGCCCGACCCTTCATGCGCGCAATCCCAGAACGTGATCCCGGCCTGCGGAAACAAATCCGAGATCGGCATGAACGCCGAGCCGATAATGCCAAAGGCGTGTTCGATGCCATGCATCTGAAGGGTTTTCACAAAGGCTTCTTCAACGGTCATCTTCATCGGGGCGCGCTCCTGAGGCGTGAAATAAGGGGCAGTGGTGTCCAGCGCGAAATTATGCGGCAGTCGAAAATCTAAGTAGGGCCAAAACCTGTGCCATCGTATAGCCAGTTGTCATGCGCAACGGCGCAACTCTTCGGCCAGAATCGCAA
Organism: Roseovarius gahaiensis; assembly: GCF_011601345.1. Taxonomy (GTDB): domain Bacteria; phylum Pseudomonadota; class Alphaproteobacteria; order Rhodobacterales; family Rhodobacteraceae; genus Roseovarius; species Roseovarius gahaiensis. Next base: position 168,505 of record NZ_JAAORB010000004.1, on the reverse strand, counting down.
TGCCTTCAGGGATCCGGGCCGACGGGATCGAGGAATAGGCCAGACGGTAGTAATTGCTTGGAGCCTCGGGGCCTTGAAAAAACGAATGTCCGGGTTCGATCAGAACCGACCGGGCGCGCAGGCGCTGATCCAGATCTTTCGTGTCCACGCCGTCTGGTGCGCGCATCCAGATGGAAGAGCCACCAAAAACCCCGCGGCCTTCGATGTTCAGCCCTTCATCGGCAAGCGCCTGTTCCATCACCTGCCGCCGCCGGGCGAAAACAGTGCCCATGCGCCGGATCAGGCTGTCATAATGCCCAAGCGACAGGAAATAAGCGGCGGTGCGCTGAATATGGCCTGGCGGGTGCCGCAGCACGCTGGCGCGCAGCGCCCGACATTCGCGGATAAACGGCCGCGGCCCAACCAGATACCCCAGTCGAAGCCCCGGAAAGATAGATTTGGAAAAGCTGCCCACATAGATCACCCGCCCGTCCCGATCCAAGGATTTCAACGCGGGCGAGGGCGCGCGCAGGAACGAGATTTCGAATTCGTAATCATCTTCGACAATCAAGGCGTCCATCTGGTGCGCTTTGTCCAACAGGGCTTTGCGGCGCTTTAGCGGCATCGTGGCGTTCGTCGGCGATTGATGGCTTGGCGTGGTGAATATAACATCGGCATGGTCTGGCAAAGTATCAGGGTTCAACCCATCCCTGTCGACCTCGACCGGGGCCACATGACACCGCGATTGGGTCAGTATATCGCGGAGCGCGTGGTAGCAAGGCTCTTCGATGGCTGCGGTGCGTCTTTGGGTCAGCAAAACCTGCGCCGTCAGCCAAAGCGCGTTTTGCGCCCCCATCGTCACAAGGATTTCATCGGGCTGCGCCAGAATGCCCCGACGCGGCAGGGTATGCCGGGCGATGAATTCGATCAGCAGCGGATCGTCTTTGTCGTAGTAATCGGTTGTCAGCGCCTGAAAATCCTTTTGCCCAAGCGCCTGCATCGCGCAATGGCGCCAATTGGCATGGTCAAACAGGGTTGGGTCGGTTTGCCCGTAGATGAACGGGTAGCGATAGCTTGCCCAATCTTGGGGCTTTTCCGGCGTATGCCCATCGGTAAACCGGCGGCCGATTGCGCGGCCCCAGTCGATCACGTCGTTGCCCGAGGGTTTGGCATCGAACTGCGGCGGTTCCGGCGCGTTTTGAGAGACGAAATAGCCCGATCTGTCGCGCGCCTCCAGATAATCGCTTGCCTGAAGCTCGGTATAAGCCAGCGTGACGGTGATCCGGCTGACCCCCAGATGCTGCGCCAGACGGCGTGAACTGGGCAGCTTTTCGCCCTTGCGAAACCGTCCGGACAGGATACCACGGGCGATCATCTGCTGAATTTGCGCCTGAAGCGTGCCTTCTGCATCCGGATCAAGGAAAAAGGTTTCAATCGAAATCGCCATGCCAGCACGATAGTCTGGACTTATCGGCGTGGCAATCTGGTCTGGAGGTTGCGGCTCTTGGCTTGCGTTTCGGGTTTTGCTTCGAAATGCTACGGAAACACAAACGGGAGGCCACCATGATCGCGATCATTTTCGAAATTGAACCCGCCGAGGGGCAAACCGAGTCGTATCTGGATATGGCCGCCGAGATGAAAGCGCTGGTGGAAGGGGTCGAGGGGTTTATCAGTGTTGAGCGGTTTCAAAGCCTGACGACCCCGGGCAAGCTGCTCTCCCTCAGTTTCTGGGAGGACGAGGCCGCCGTTGAACGTTGGCGCAACCTGGAAGGCCATCGCCGCGCCCAAAAGGCCGGGCGCGCGCGGATGTTCGATGATTACCGGTTGCGGGTGGTCAGCGTTATCCGTGACTATGGCAAACATGATCGCGCCCAAGCCCCCGACGATAGCCGCGCGGCGCATGGGCTATAGCGAAAGCATTTCGAACCGAGCCTGAGATTTGCCTTTGATCTTGGCCGATCCGGACGGTAAACGAAACCCCAAGCGGTCCCGTAGCTCAACTGGATAGAGCAGCTGACTTCTAATCAGCAGGTTCGGGGTTCGAGTCCTCGCGGGATCGCCATTTTATATTATTGCAGCCTCTGCGTGCTTTGAAGCCATTCGCTGCGAGGGCAATATCTGGTGCCAGATGGGCTCACCGATCACGAATAGGTTGCCGAAGCTCATATCGTTTCTTCTATTCCTCCTGACCTGCCCACTGCGGGCTTCTCTGTCGTGGAGAGAGTCTGCAGGATGACACTATGTCAATCTGAAAGTCGGCAAAAAGCCTGTCGCTTCCTCTTTTCAAGACAGGTATGGTTTCCCGGAAATGCCGGCTGATGCATGGGGTCACGCACGGTCAGGACCGCTCAGATGCCCCTCAAAACGACAAGGAGGGTACCATCCGCTTTTCAGTCACCATCGCCCTCATCCTCGTGCTGTCCGCGGTGGGGCTGACCTACGAGATTGCTGCAGGCCGCGTGCTCGCGCCCTTCTTCGGCACTTCGTTGCTGACCTGGACGACCGTGATTGCGACGGTTCTGGGCGGGTTTTCCTTGGGCAGCGCGCTTGGCGGGATCGTGGCGGAACAGCCGCGCGCGATCGCCTTGCGCAATGTCCGCAACGCGCTTGTCGCGACAGCGGTTCTCATGGCCGTGTCGCCGACGTTGCTCGGCGTGCTGTATGTCTGGGGCGCGCGCGGCACGGGTGGTATGATGATCAGCGTGTTGCTCGTGTTCTTTCCGGCGTCTGTCTGTGTGACGCTGCCCTCGCCCTTGCTTGCGAAACTCGCAATCGAGGCGCGGCCGGGCCGGGAGGGATCGTCGCTGGGTTTCGTGCTGGCCTCAGGGTCCATCGGGGCCATTTTCGGGGCCATCCTCGCCGGGTTCGTGACCTTGCCCCTGATCGGCTCGACCGCGACCTTTGCCGCCTGCGGCGCCGTCGCCTTGCTTTGCCTGCCCTTCGTGCGCAGCGGCGCGCCGGGCAATCCCGGTGCGACCATCGCGGCGGCCGGTTTTGTCGCCTTTGCAGGCCTGGCCGGATCCCCGGCCTGTCAATACGAATCAGGTCTATCTTGCTTGCATGTCGTTGAGCGCGGCCCAGAGGTGCGCCTCGTTTCGGACGGCACAGTGCAAGCAGCCGAGCGGGTCACGCCGGTAGAGGTTGACGAGGGCACGGTCGAGCTTGTCCTGAGCTATACCGAGTGGCTCTGGGCGCGCATGGATCGCGATCTGGAGCCGGATGCATCGGTCCTTTTTGTCGGCGGCGGCGGTTACACGTTGCCAACAAAGCTTCTTGCGTCAAAGCCAGAGGCACAGGCGGTGGCCGTCGAGATCGACCCTTTGGTGACGAAAGTGGTGCGCGCGCACATGCCAAGTGCGGCGGAAATGATCGCGCAGACCAGTTATCACGTGTCCGAAGATAAAGCTGCCGATGGTCGGCTCGGCATCGTGCATGCCGACGGGCGGGTCTTCCTGAACCAAACCGATCAACGCTTCGACGCCGCCGTGATGGATGCTTTCTCTTCGGGCTCGGTCCCGGCGCATCTGGTCACGCGTGAGACCTTCGCCCGCCTGCGGGAGATCGTCGATGGCCCGGTCTATGTGAACCTTCTGGATACGCCCGACGGCCCCCTGGCGCGCGGCGTCCATGCCATCCTGCGCGAACTTTATCAGAACGTTGAGGCTGTTCAGGGCCGTGTGAACGCGCGGGGCCGAACCAATATCCTCTTTGCGGCATCCCCCCGACCGCTTGAGTCTCTGGACAGTTTATCTAACGGCTACGGCCCCGCACTAATCTCCGACGCTCGCGCCTTCACCGATGATCGCGGCTGGATAGGGCATCGGTAAATCTGACGCGCTACCCGGTGTCTTCGGCCTAAACCGGCCGTTCATCCACCCGAGGTCATCCCGCACTGCGGCCCGTGAGACCGAACTTTTGCTGCGCCCGCAAGGTCCAGTGATCAGCGGGTTCACAGTCGACGGACAATGTGTGACTTCGCTGCATCCCTGCATCCCTGCATCCCTGCGACACGCCGTGGGCCGACCAGCAGTCGTTTCACAATAGCCTATTCCACAGAGCACTCTGATGGGCGAGCTTGGGTTCGCTGCCTCGATTGCCGCCGCATTTGGCCTGTCGAGTAACGCTGCCTCCCCAAAAGACCATCGGCAGACCTCATCGTCGATATTTGCAGCGCAAGGCAAATGGAGCGTTAAATAGTGTCAGACTGGCCGCCGAGCGCCATGTCGGTGGTTGTCCTTTTAGCGCATTGCGCACCGCTGGAGGGCAGCGCGCTGTCTTTTGAAATGGTTTTCCGCCATAGGCCGGCTTGGACCACGACACAACTGCCCCACCAAATTCGACAAAAAAATGCTTTGATGAGCACGCGTTTCATCAAGGTGTCATCCTTTGTGCTCATTAGAGCATAAAAGGGGCTGTTGAATGAACAGAAGATCAGAGATTCTCGAAACGGCACAGTCGCGCGGGCGCGTCATGGTAGACGAGCTGGCAGCGGCCCTGCACGTCTCGGCCCATACGGTCCGCCGTGATATCAACGCGCTGTGCGCGCAGGGTAAATTGCGGCGCCTACACGGCGGGGCCGAATTCATCGAGGGCAGTTCGAATTTGCCCTACTCCGCGCGCACCTCGCTGAATGTGGCCGCCAAGCAGAGGATCGCGGCCCATGTCGCGGGGCTGATCCCCGATGGTGCAACGCTGTTTTTCTCGATTGGCACAACCCCGGCGGTGGTCGCCGCCGCGCTGGCCGCGCGTGAGGGACTGACCGTGATCACCAACAATTTGAACGCAGCAATGGCCCTGTCCGAGGCGCCCGGTGCACGGATTGTCATCCCCGGTGGGGAATTGCGCCTGCCGGACCGGGATATTCTGGGGTCGCTGGCCCAAGAGCTTTTCGGGGCCTACCGCGCGGATTTCGCCATTTACGGTGCCGCCGGGATCGACAACGACGGCTCCCTGCTGGATTTCCACGCACCCGAGGTGCGCATCCGCCGCCAAGCACAGGAAAACGCCCGGCACTCCATTTTCGTCGCGGACAGTTCGAAATTCGGTCGCCGCGCCCCGGCGGTCGGCGGTCATCTTGACGAGGCCGACCTTATCGTGACCGAGACCAACCCCGGTGCGCCTTTTGCGACCTTGCTGGAGTCGCTTGGCGATCGGTTGATCATCGCAGGAGAGAATACATGAGCTTTCTGACACTTGAAGGTCTCACGCGGCAATGGAGCGGACAAGGCGGCGTTCGCGATATAAGTCTTGGCCTGCAGCAAGGCGCTTTCCTGTCGATCCTTGGCCCCTCGGGTTGCGGCAAATCCACGATGCTGCGCCTGATTGCGGGGCTAGAGCAGCCACAAGCGGGGCGCATCAGAATTGATGGGCGCGACGTGACGGCCCTGCCGGCCGCACAGCGCAACCTGTCGATGGTGTTCCAATCTTACGCGCTATTTCCGCATCTCAGGGTGGCTGAAAACGTGATCTTCGGGCTCAAGGTGCGGCGCGTCACCCGCGCGGACCGGGAGCGGCGTCTGGCTGAAGTGCTTGCCATGACCGGACTGGAGGGGCTGGAGCGGCGCAAACCGTCCGAACTGTCGGGCGGGCAAAGGCAGCGCGTGGCACTGGCCCGTGCGGCGGTGGCCGAGCGGCCGCTGTGTTTGATGGACGAGCCGCTGTCGAACCTTGACGCCAAGTTGCGCCACTCGGTGCGTCGCGACATCCGGACACTGGCGCGCAAGTTGGCACTGACGGTCGTCTACGTGACCCACGATCAGGGCGAAGCGATGAGCCTGTCGGACAAGGTCGTGCTGATGCGGGATGGTCATATTGAACAGATTGGCACGCCTTCTGATCTTTACGCGCGACCGGCCACCATCTTTGCCGCGCAATTCATCGGCGACCCGCCTATGTCGCTGATCGACGCGGCCGCGCTTGGCCAAGAGGGTGCTTATACCATCGGGATGCGTCCCGAAGCCGTTTCACTTGTGCCAGCCGGCCAAGGCGATCTTGACGCGCGGATCGACGATTTCGAGTATCTGGGCGGTGAAACCCGTCTGGCACTCAGGCATCCGGCGGCGGACGGGCTCGCCGCGATCTTGCCCGGCCCCGCCCCGTTCGAACCCGGCCAAACGGTCGGTGTGGTTATCCCCAAAGAAAATCGGCTCCTTTTCGACTCCGTCACCGGAAGCCTGAAAAAGGAGCCGCAGCAGAATCCAAAGGCGCGCATTCGTCAAAATCCCGCGCCCGAGGATGGCCATAGGCCCCTTACTCCAACCCAAACAGTCAAAGAGGACCTCTTGAAATGACCCGTATCACTGCTGTGTCCGCCATATTGGCGGCCTCCACCGCGCTCGTCAATCCAGCCATGGCCGAGACCGAACTGACCATGTATTACCCCATCGCCGTCGGCGGCGCGCTGACCGATGTGGTTGATGGGATCGTCGCCGAGTTCGAAGCGCAAAACCCTGACATCAGCGTCAACGCGATCTACGCTGGCAACTATGACGACACGCGTATCAAATCGCTGGCCGCACTCAATTCCGGCGAGCCTGCACAGCTTGCGGTAATTGCTGCGATTGATGCCTATGATCTGATCGAGCAAGATCTGGTCGTGCCCTTCGAGGACATGATCAAGACTGATGCTGAAAAAGCTTGGCTAAACGGCTTTTATCCGGCGCTGATGGCCAACAGCAAAATCGAAGACAAGACGTGGGGCGTGCCGTTCCAGCGGTCCACCGTCGTGGCGTATTACAACAAGGACATGTTCCGCGAGGCGGGCCTTGATCCGGAAACCGCACCAACCACATGGGACGAATTGGTGTCGATGGGCAAAGCCCTGACCAACGACGACCACCATGGCCTTATGATCCCCTCGACGGGCTATCCCTACTGGATGTTCCAGGCGCTGGCGATCCAGAACGGTCAAGAACTGATGGCGAATGACGGGCTGACCACCTATTTCGACGCGCCCGACTCTGTCGCGGCGCTTGAATTCTGGAAATCGCTGTCGACCGAACATGGCATCATGCCCGAAGGCACCGTGGAATGGGGCACGCTGCGCCAAGCCTTCCTTGAGGGTGAGACCGCCATGATGTGGCATTCCACCGGCAACCTGACGGCGGTCAAGGACAATGCCGAGTTCGATTTCGGTGTCGCCATGCTGCCGGGCCAGGAACGTCTGGGCTCGCCCACCGGCGGTGGCAATTTCTACCTGTTCAAAGACTCGACCGACGAGGAAAAGCAAGCTGCGCTTGAACTGATCAAGTTCATGACCGCGCCCGAGCAAGCTGCGAAGTGGTCCATCGCCACCGGCTATATGGGCGTGTCGCCCGCCGCCTACGAAACCGAAGCGCTCAAGACCTACACGGCTGATTTCCCACCGGCCCTTGTGGCACGCGATCAGCTTGAACACGCGGTTGCCGAATTCTCGACCTTCGAGACGGCGCGCGTGCGCGACGGTCTGAACGCCGCAATCCAATCGGCACTGACCGGCGACAAAAGCCCGCAAGAGGCGCTGGCCGAGGCGCAAGCCACTGCCGAGCGTCAACTGCGCGCCTACAAGTAAGCCCAAGCTATGACCCTTTACCGGGCCGGTTGATCAATCCGGCCCGGCCCTATGGAGACCCACATGACCGACGCATTCACCTTTGAGCGCCGCCGCCGCGCGCTGCATGGCTGGCTATTGTTGTCGCCCGCGCTCATCATGCTGACGGCGTTTGCCTTTTACCCGTCGCTGGCCACCATGGTGACCTCGCTCTGGTCGCGCGGCACCCGCCGCAACCCGGCCGAATTTGTGGGGCTGGACAATTACCGCTACCTTTTCGACGATCCGACCTTCTGGCAGGTGGCAAGCAACAACCTTCTCTATGCTTTGGTCACAATCCCGGCGTCCATGGCGCTGGCGCTTGTCATGGCGCTTTGGGCCAATTCGAAAATTCCGGCGCGCAGCTTTATACGCACTGCCTATTTTACGCCCACCGTGCTGCCAATGATCGCGGCGGCGAACCTTTGGCTGTTTTTCTACACGCCCAGTTTCGGCATCCTCAACCAGATCGGGGCGCTCTTTGGGGCCGAGCCGGTCAACTGGCTTGGTCAACCCGAAACCGCGCTTTGGGCGATCTGCGTGGTGACGATCTGGAAAGAGGCGGGGTTTTTCATGATTTTCTATCTCGCCGCGCTGCAAACCATCCCACCCGATTTGAAAGAAGCCGCCGAGATCGAAGGCGCAAGCCGCTGGACCTACGCGCGCCGTATTCTACTGCCGCTCTTGATGCCGACCACGCTGTTCATCCTCGTCAATGCGATGATCAATTCGGTCAAGCTGATCGACCACCTGTTCATCCTCACCAAGGGCGGGCCATCCGACAGCTCAAAGCTGATCCTCTACTACATCTGGGAGAACGCGTTTGCCTATTTCGACAGGCCATCAGCCGCGGCGATGACTGTGCTGGTACTGGCCCTGATGGGGGCATTGGCGGCTTTTCAGTTCCTCGTGCTTGACCGGCGGGTGCATTACAGATGATCCGTTATATCGAACCCGCCGCCGCAGTCCTGCTGGCCCTTTTGTGGATTTCGCCGCTGGTCTTCGCATTCTGGGCCGCGTTCCATGATGTCAGCGACGCGGTGAATTTCCGCCTGACCGCGCCGCTGACGCTTGAAAACTTCCGCACCGCTTGGGCTGGTGCGCCGTGGCTGCGGTATTTCCTCAACACCTTCATGCTGGTCTCGCTGATCCTTGCAGGGCAGTTCCTGCTTTGCACGCTGGCCGGTTATGCCTTTGCACAGACAGAATTTCGCGGGCGCGACGTGCTGTTCATTCTCGTGCTGATGCAGCTTTTCATCCTGCCTGAGGTGTTGATCGTCGAAAACTATCAGGTCGCCGCCTCCTTAGGGCTGCTTGACAGCATTATGGGCATCGGCGCGCCCTATATGGCCTCGGCCTTTGGCATATTCCTGATGCGGCAGGCGTTCAAATCCGTGCCCAAGGATCTGGACGAGGCGGCACGCGTCGAAGGTTGCGGCACATTGGGCGTGCTCTGGCGGGTCTATGTGCCCGCTGCGCGCCCCACCTATCTGGCCTATGCGCTGGTCTCGGTGGCATCGCACTGGAACAACTTCCTTTGGCCGCTAATCGTGACCAATTCGCCCTCAACCCGCCCGCTGACCGTGGGCCTGTCGCTGTTTGGCGCGCCCGAGAACGGGGTCGATATATCGGTGATCTCGGCAGCCACGGTCATGGTGATCGCGCCGCTCTTGATCGGCTTTTTGATATTCCAGCGTCAATTCGTTCAGGCCTTCCTGACCGCTGGTGTGAAATGAGGACAGTATGACCCGCATCCTGCACATCTCGGATCTGCACATCATGCCCGAAGGGCAACTGTTCCACGGCACGATCGACACCGCCACAGCGCTGCAAGACATGCTGTCCGGGCTGGCACGCCTATTACCCGCCATCGGCCCGGTGGAGCGGCTGGTGATTTCGGGCGACCTGACGGAAACCGGATGCGACGGTGCCTATGATCACCTGCGCGCAATTATGGCCACGGCACCGCTGCCTTGGCGTGCCATTCCAGGCAATCATGATAATCGCGAAACCATGCGGGCCTTTGCCGCGCAGGAGGGCTGGATGCCCGATAAAGGGCCGATCAACTGGCGCGAGGATCTGGACGATGTCACCACCCTGGGCCTTGATACGCTGGTTGAAGGGGCAGCCCACGGTGAGGTGAGCGACCAGACACTGGAGTGGCTTGCGGCCACGCTGCGCGATCTGGCAGGCCGTCCGCTGCTTGTCTTCATGCACCACCCGCCTTTTGCAACCGGCATCTCTGCCATGGACGCCATCGGCCTCACCCCCAATCCACGCCTTGAGGCCGTTTTGCATGACCATGACGGCCCTGTGCAGATTGCCTGCGGGCATGTTCACCGCATGATCACGGGTCAGTTTGCCGGACGCCAAGTCACGATTGCTCCGGGCACGTCACATGCAGTTGGTCTTAATCTTCAAACCCAAACTGGGGTTCATTTCGTGCCGGGTCATTGCGGCGCAGTTCTGCACGATGTTGGGCACAGCTGCCAAACTTTACATATTTCATCTGACGATTTGCGGTAACCGGACGCTCCATCCAGCGCAATGCGCTCCCCCCAGAATACCGCGCTGAGGCCGTGCCGGATTTGTTCCGTGCTGGCTTTCTTTGACGTGAGCCTAAGCCAGTCGCCGTCGTGTTCAATGTCATTAAACTGAATCATATACATAAAAAATCGTCACATATCAGAAATATAGTCCGCCACATATGATTAATATCGCGTGCGTGTCGGCCCACGAATGGGCCGAAGACCTTCTTTCATGGCGCTTCCTTGACGGGTGCGTCCAAATTTCTGTCGGAGACACTGATGAAAAAGCACCTCCTCGCTACGGTCGCCACTTTGGCTGTGAGCGCCGCCGCCGGACAGGCGCAGGATCGCACGGAAATCCAGTTTTGGCACGCCATGGGTGGCCAGCTGGGCGAGCGCACAGACGCCTTCGCCACCACCTTCAACGAGCAGCAGGACAGCTGCACCGTCAACTCGGTTTACCAAGGCGACTACACCGAGACGATGACCGCAGCAATCGCGGCATTCCGCGCCGGCGAACAGCCCAACATCGTGCAGGTCTTCGAAGTTGGCACCGCAACCATGATGGCTGCCGAGGGCGCGATCTACCCCGTGCATCAGTTGATGGAAGATCAGGGTCTGGCCTTCGACGAAAGCAGCTACATCCCTGCCGTGATCTCCTACTACTCTGACACGGACGGCAACATGCTGTCTCTGCCCTACAACTCGTCCACCCCTGTGATGTGGGTCAATGTCACCTTGTTTGAAGAGAACGACATCGAGATCCCGACGACCTGGGACGAAACCATCGACGCCGCCCGCGCCCTCAAAGCCGCTGGTGTCGCCTCTCCGTTGGGCTTTGGCTGGCAATCCTGGACCATGATCGAGAACTTCTCGGCGTGGCATGACCTGGAGATCGGAACGCTTGAGAACGGCTTTGCCGGCACCGGCACCGAGCTGAAGATCAACAATCCCGCCGTGGTCGGCCACATTGACCGCATCCAAACCATGGCCGAGGAAGGCTTGTTCACGTATGGCGGCCGCCGGGGCGACTCCCGCCCGCAATTCGTGAACGGCGAAGCCGCCATGTGGATCAACTCTTCGGCCTATTTTGGCGGTTTTGAGGCCGACATTCAGGACTTCGAGTTTACCCAAGTTCCGATGCCGATCGACACGTCTGTCCGCGCCGAGCCGCAGAACTCGATCATCGGTGGCGCTACGCTCTGGGCCTTGCAGGGCCATGAGGATGCCGAGTTTGCCTGCACCGCGCAATTCCTCGACTTCCTGTCGGGCACCGAACAGCAGGCCGACTGGGCCCAGGCGACCGGCTATGTGCCGATCACCAACGCCGCTGCCGAGCTGATGGACGAGCGTGGCTTCTTTGCTGATAATCCGGGAACGGACGTGGCCATCAATCAGTTGTCGCTGAACGAGCCGACCTCGAACTCTCGCGGGTTGCGCTTTGGCAACTTTGTGCAGATCCGTGACGTGATCAACGAAGAACTGGAGGCTGTCTGGGCCGGTGACAAGACCGCTCAGGAGGCATTGGACGCCGCTGTGACGCGTGGCAACGCGCTGTTGCGCCGCTTCGAGGCCACCAACTCCTGATCCTCTGGATCTGACTGTCAGGCCGGCCGGGGCATGCTTCGGCCGGTTATTTTTTATCTGGAAATCCCATGCAGAAACGTGTCGTCTTTCGCCACCGTTGGCTGCCCTATCTGCTGCTCGCCCCGCAGATTGCGGTTACGCTGATCTTCTTCATCTGGCCCGCCTATCAGGCGCTGGAAACCTCATTCTTTTTGGAGGATGTGTTCGGTTTCAACCGGACATTTGTCTGGTTTGAGAATTTCACCGCGCTGTTTTCCGATGGCAGCTACTTACGCAGCTTCTGGACGACCCTGATCTTTGGTCTGTCGGTGACGCTATTGTCCATGAGCACGGCTCTGGCGCTGGCTGTGGCGGCCAACCGGGTGTTGCGGGGCAAAATGAGCTACCGGACCTTCTTGATATGGCCCTATGCGGTGGCCCCGGCGCTGGCAGGGGTGCTGTGGTTCTTCATGATGAATCCGTCGCTGGGCATTGTCGCCTATATGCTGGAAAGCACCTTTGGTGTGGATTGGAATCATTACGTCAACGGCCGTCAGGCCCTGTTGATGGTGATCGTCGCCGCCGCGTGGAAACAGATCAGCTATAATTTCTTGTTCTTCCTCGCCGGATTGCAATCAATGCCGAAATCGCTGATCGAGGCGGCAGCCATCGACGGGGCCAGCCCGGCACGCCGCTTTTGGACAATCTGCTTTCCGCTGCTGTCGCCCACCACGTTTTTTCTGCTGGTGGTCAATCTGGTCTACGCATTTTTCGATACCTTCGCGATCATCCATGCCACGACCTCGGGCGGGCCGGCTGATGCGACCGCGATCCTCGTCTACAAGGTCTATTCCACCGGCTTTGTGGGACAGGATTACGGATCGTCGGCCGCACAGTCAGTGATCCTGATGGCGCTTGTGATTGCGATGACCGTCGTTCAATTCCGCTTCGTCGAACGCAAGGTGCAATACTGATGGTCGAAAACCGCCCCCTCGCCACCGTGACAACCCATGTCGTGCTCATCCTTGGCATCGTGTTCTTGTGCTTTCCTGTCTGGGTCGCGCTGGTTGCGTCCACCCATCCGGGCGAGGCGCTGGCACGCTCGCCCATCCCGCTTTGGTTCGGCACTCAGGCGGTCGAGAATTACACCCAGTTGCTGACCGCGGGCGTTCCGGCTGCAGGTGGCGTGCCGCTGGCCACCATGATGTTCAATTCGCTGATCATGGCGCTTGGCATCACACTCGGCAAGATCGCGATCTCGCTGCTGTCAGCCTTTGCCATCGTGTATTTTCGCTTCCCGCTGCGGATGCTGTTTTTCTGGCTGATCTTCATCACCCTGATGCTGCCGGTAGAAGTCCGCATTCTGCCCACTTACGACGTGATCGCCAGCCTTGGCATGCTGAACAGCTATTTCGGTCTGATCATTCCTCTGATCGCCTCCGCCACAGCGACGTTCCTGTTCCGGCAGTTCTTTTTGACCATACCGGACGAACTGGTGGAGGCCGCCCGCATGGATCGGGCCGGTCCGATCCGGTTCTTTTGGGATATATTGCTGCCGCTGTCGCGCACCAATATCGCGGCGCTGTTCATCATACTGTTCATTTACGGTTGGAACCAGTATCTCTGGCCGCTCCTCATTACAACGGATCAAGACCTTTACACTATCGTGATGGGCATCCAGCGGATGGTTAACGTGGGTGAAGGCATCCCGATCTGGCACTACACCATGGGCACGGCGATTCTGGCCATGATCCCGCCTGTTCTCGTGGTGCTGGCAATGCAGCGGCTTTTCGTGAAGGGCCTTGTGGAAAGTGAGAAATAAACCATGGCAGACTTGAAATTGAACGGTGTGGGCAAAACCTATGCGGGCGGCGTGTCTGCCGTGGCCGACGCCACGTTCGAGATCGCGGACGCAGAGTTTATCGTGCTGGTTGGCCCATCTGGCTGCGGCAAGTCCACGATACTGCGCATGATCGCCGGTCTCGAAGAGATCACCGAAGGAGACTTGCAGATCGGCGGCCGGGTGGTCAATGCGGTCGAACCCGGCGACCGTGACATCGCCATGGTGTTCCAGAACTACGCGCTCTACCCGCACATGACGGTGCGCGGGAACATGTCCTACGGCCTACGCAATCAGGGCATGCCGAAGGCAGAAATCGACACGCGGATCGCCGAGGCCGCACGGTTTCTGCAACTGGAGCCTTATCTTGATCGAAAACCCCGCGCCCTGTCCGGGGGCCAGCGCCAGCGGGTGGCAATGGGGCGCGCCATCGTGCGCGAGCCCTCAGTTTTCCTGTTCGACGAACCGCTGTCGAACCTCGACGCCAAGCTGCGCACCCAGTTACGGGCCGAGTTGAAGGATCTGCACAAGCGTCTTGGTGCCACCTTCGTTTACGTGACCCACGACCAGATAGAGGCGATGAGCCTTGCCGATCGCATTGTCATTATGTCAAGCGGCAAGATCGAACAGATCGGCACACCGATGGATCTCTATACGAACCCTGCTAGCACTTTTGTAGCCGAGTTCATCGGCGCCCCGCCCATGAACGTTCTGCAGGCGTCTGGCCAAGCAGCCCGGGAACTTCTTTCACTGGCGCCGGATGCTCCTGCAGATCTTGGCTTTGTCGGAGTCAGGCCGGAATTTCTGAAGGTCGGAGACACAGGGGTGAAGGCGCATGTTACGCTGGTCGAGCCGCTTGGTGCGGAAACGCTCGTGCACCTGGCACTTGGGCCAGACAAGATGATCATGCGCGGCGGGCAAGACCACGTCTTCGAGGCCGGGAGCGAGATCACCCTGACCTTGGCCCCCTCTGATCTGCGCTTCTTCGATCCGAGCGGCCGCCGAATATCTGCCGCCTAAGCCCCAAAATGGGCCTGACGTCCACCGGGCGTCAGGCCCACCGTTCAGCCTCATTGGCGCGAAATAATGAGGCTTTTTAGTATCACCCGCGAAGCCGCAGGGCCTCTCCGTCCATCATAGGCGCGGGGTGGATCTGTCACGGAATTGTTCCGTCCCATCAATGGCGGACAACGGCTCGCTCCTTGAGATGCACTCCCGCCGCGTGATCGGCTGGGCCGTCTCAAACCGCATGAAACGTGACTTGGCGATCCGGTCGCGCAATTTACCAGCACAGTTTTGACCGATGTGCTGCGTGACGCCAAGGTTAATATCTCGGATGGTTGGGCGTGGTCGCTGGATCGACAATCGCATGAGCGCGCGGCTCTGGCGCTCGCTGAAATATGAATACGTCTATCTGAACGCCTTCAAGGTCGGCGTTTCACTAGACGGTTCAGGCATGGCCCCCCGGCGCTTCGAACAGGATCAGTTCGACCCTCTCATCGCCATCGACCCAAGCGTCATGGCCCGGCGGGATCTCGAAGAAATCGCCCTTGGTGATCGGCGTTTCCTGCCCGCTCTCGACCATTCGCACCACCAGCCTGCCCGAGAGGCAATAGCCGGTGTGATGCATCGGGCAGGTATCGGGAGACCCAAGAAGCGGTTTCTCGTCCGCCTCCCAGGTCCAGCCGGGCTCGAACACCGCGTGCATGCCGGTCGAACCTTGCGCTGTCTTGACGATGTCGATGCCGCCCTGCGCCTTCATGTCAAGCCGGTCGTCGGGGTATTCGAAGCGACGGGTTTCGATTTGGGGCGTCATGTTGTGCCTGCCTTTCCGCGGGCCGGCCATTGGGGCTGGTCCGCTTATACGTGGGTGATTTCGGGTTTCAGGGTGTCAAGGATCGCCCCGACCTCGGCGCGGGTGTCCGCGTCGTAGTTCAGGGCCTTCATCGTCTTCAGGATATCGTCGGCGGCGCCGTCGTATTTCGCATCGTCGATCTTCATGCCGCGATGCGCCTCGGTCATGCTGCGACCGGTGTAGGTGCCCGGCCCGCCACTGCCGACGGCGAAGAAGTCGCATGTGTGCTGCTTGATCTCCTCGACCCGCTCGGGGCGGTCGGCGTAGGGCTGAAACCGGTGGCCAATCAAGGGGTTGTCCATATGAGCCGCGACGGCCCCATCGACGATCCGGCGGATGCCCGCGGCGCCGCCAAGGCGTTCGTAGAGCGTCACGGTCCAAAGGTCTTGGGCGAGGGAATGGGGCATGGCTGCTCCTTTCTGGTCTGTCGGTGGGTTTGCTCAGGTGGGTTCGGACTGCGCGGCCCTGACGGCATGGGCCGTCATTGGTTTACCACCGATGGCCCACGCGCCGCTGGGGATTTCCTGCACCCGAACCCATGTCACGCCGCGCAGGGCCTCGCCCTCGATGCCGACCATTGCTTCGGTCACGTCCCGGATCATCCGCTGTTTCTAGTCATCGTCGAAGACCCCTTCGATCAGTTCGATATCGACAAGAGGCATTTTCTTTCTCCCTTGGTTTCAAGTGGTTTGGCGTGTGCCGGACCGCTCCGGCCTGTGCGTAGAATGGCATCCATGTCTGCTGTCAGGCTAGTTCACGAACTGAATCCGCCCCGGTACAGGGCCTGAACTGGTCAGATGCGGGGGCGATATGTCAGGCGGTGGGCACGACAGGAAAGGAGGCTCTCCATGACCAATGCGAGCTACAAACAATTCTGCCCCGTCGCGATGGCGGCAGAGGTTTTGTGCACCCGCTGGACGGTTGTTTTGTTGCGCGAACTGGTGGCCGGATCGACCCGCTTTAACGAGTTGCGCCGAGGCGTGCCGCGCATGTCGCCGGCGCTGCTGTCAAAGCGCTTGCGCGAGTTGGAGACGGCGGGTGTGGTGATGCGCGAACGGCTGCCTGAGGCGCCCGAGATCGAAGCCTACCGGCTGACCCAAGCCGGGTGCGACATTCAGCCAGTGATCGAGGCCATCGGCATGTGGGGCCAGAAATGGGTTGAGACCGAGCCGTCGCTGGAAAACCTCGACCCCGAGCTTTTGATGTGGGACATGCGCCGCAATCTCGACACCGACCCGGTGCCGGACCGCCGCGTGGTGATCGCGTTCATCTATCCCGAACTGCCCGAGGCTCAGCGCAACTGGTGGCTGATCGTCGAGCCGGACCGCACGGTTGACCTGTGCCACATCGACCCCGGCTTTGACGTTGATCTTTACGCGACCGTGGATCTGCGCACGATGACCGAAATCTGGATGGGCCTGCGGTCGGTCTCTGATGCTGTCGACCGCGAGGCGCTGCTGTTGGTGGGCTCTTCGGGCCTGATCCGTTCCATGCAGACCTGGCTGGGCCTCAGCCCCTTCGCGGGGCAGGAAAAACTGGCAAGTTGAGTGTGATTTGCCGGTCAAGCAGACGGCGCCGAATGGCGGTTGGGTATATGTGCCGCCTCCCGGTCAGCTTCCGGTGAACCGCCCGCGCCAAGGAAGCCGGGGAAGGGGCTGCTCACAGCGCGCTCACCAAGATGGTGCGACCGTCACTTGGGAATTGCAATGTGCACAAACATTGATCATCCTGTATACTATGGAGTACCTGCAGACATCGCACAGCGCTTTTCTGACAAGCATGGCCGGAATCGTGGCGTTGGCAGCCGGTTTTACCGGCTTGTCGCTGACCCGTGGGCTGCAGCAACGCGCAGTGATGGCAAAAAAGCTGTCTGTCGCCTTGGCGGCCGTGGCCCTAGGGGGCGGGATTTGGGCGATGCACTTTATCGCCATGCTCGGGCTGCAAATGCCCGTTCTGTTTTACTACGACGCTGCCGTGACGCTTATCTCGGCCTTGACCGCCATTCTGATTGTCGGGGCCGCCTTGATGCTTTTGCATTTTGCCGAGCGCACGCCGTTGGTCATCACCAGCGCCGGTGCGATTGTCGGGGGCGGTGTTCTTGCGATGCATTATATTGGAATGGCCGGGCTTCAGCTGTGTCGGGCCGTCTATACTTGGCCGGGGCTGGTGATCTCCTCTGTCGTTGCCATTGGCCTGTGCATCATGGCGTTTTGGGTCGCATATGGCCATCGGACAAACCGTAATATTCTTTTGGGGACGCTGTGTTTTGCCGTCGCCGTCATTGCTGTTCATTTCTTGGCGATGGCGGGAACCCGTTTTGTTGCGATGCCGGATACCGGAGAATTCGGACCGCTGATGAGCAATGAGATCCTTGCGCTTGGAGTCATCTTTTTCAGTTTTGTAATCTTTGGGGCCTGTCTTTGGGTCAGTGTCACCTATCTGCTGCCCGGCGACGGCCCCAAGCGCCAACCTGCTGCAGCAAAAGATGCAGCTGAACCCGCACCGACCGAACCCGCACCGACCGAACAAACCCCGGAGGACACGCATGTTCTGTGCGAGCGTGATGGCAGCAAAGTCTATCTGAGTGCAAAGGACATTCTGTTTGTGCGCGCGGACGCGCATTATACGCAGGTCTACACGGCGCAAGAGCCGTTGTTTTGCACTTGGTCGTTCAGCGAAGCTGCCAAATGCCTTTTGCCCGCAGGTTTTTTGCAAACGCACCGCAGCTATCTGGTCAATCCGGGCCGGGTGGCCCGGTTTGAACGCGTCAAGGATAAGGGCCGCTGCGTGTTTGAAGGCGATGATATACCACCTGCGCTGGTAAGCCGAACCAAGCTTAAGACGACACAGGATGCGCTGGCGCCATAGACGGCGCATTTCGTGCCAATAGCGGCGCATTTCGTGCAAAACCCCAACGTTTCATTGAAATTTTAATGCGTCCGCATGGCGACGCCCGCAATCTTCTACCTAGCCAGAACATTCGCTTTAGGGAGGAGAAAGCCGATGATTCCAGCGGCGTTTGAATATTATCGCCCCAAGGACATGGCATCCGTGCTGTCCTTGCTCGAAGAACACGGGGATGACGCTCGCGTCATGGCCGGAGGCCACAGCCTCATCCCCATGATGAAACTGCGCATGGCCGATGTGCCGCATCTGATCGATCTTCAGGATATCGACGGGCTGTCAGAGATCGAAATTGGTGCCGACACGATCAAGATCGGGGCCATGGTGACCCAAATGGACCTGATCAGCCACGAAGGGCTGGCAGACGCTGCACCCATCCTGCGCGAGACGGCTTTGCAAATTGCCGATCCTCAGGTGCGCTACATGGGCACCGTGGGCGGGAATGTTGCCAATGGCGATCCGGGCAATGACATGCCGGGCCTGATGCAGTGTCTTGATGCGACGATGTCCGTGATTGGGCCGGATGGCGCGCGCGACATCCTTGCACGGGAATTTTACGAAGCAGCGTATATGACCGCGCGGGAAGATGACGAAGTCTTGACCAGCGTGACCATTCCGCGTCCCAAGGGCGGTCACGCTTACGAAAAGCAAAAGCGCAAGATCGGGGATTACGCTACGGCGGCCGCTGCTGTGCAAATCGTGAAAGAGAACGGGGTTTGCACAAGCGCCTCAATCGCGATGACCAACCTCAGCGATATTCCGATCCATTCGCCAGACGCAGAAGCCGCGCTTGTCGGGACGGCCGTGGATGACGCTGCGATCAAGGCAGCGATGCAGGCCATGCTGGGCGACATTGACCCCAACGAAGACAACCGGGGCCCTGTCGCTTTTAAAAACCATGTGGCCGGCGTCATTTTGCGACGCGCCATCGAACGCGCTTGGTCGCGGGCGTAAGGGAGGAATAATATGTCCAACAAGATGCACATTAAATTTACTGTGAACGGCAAAGTCGAAGAGTTCCTTGCCGAGCCACGCGAATTGTTGATCTACACGCTGCGCGAGCGGCTGAATATCACCGGGCCGCATATCGGCTGCGAAACGTCCCATTGCGGTGCTTGCAGCGTCACGATTGACGGAAAATCTGTGAAAGCCTGTACGATGTTCGCAGTGCAGGCCGATGGCGCCGACATCACGACGATCGAAGGGATCGGTGGCCCTGACGACCTGCACCCGTTGCAAAATGCGTTCAAAGAGCATCACGGGCTGCAGTGTGGCTACTGCACACCGGGAATGATCACCCGCGCAACCAAGCTTTTGGAAGAGAACCCCAACCCGACCGAGGAAGAAATCCGGTTTGGCATGGCTGGCAATATTTGCCGCTGCACGGGCTACCAAAACATCATCAAAGCCATTCAGCACGCTGCGGCGGAGATGAATGCAGCCAAGGAGGCGGCGGAATGAAAGACGAAGTCACTCGCGACGAACGCGTCGATAACCTCAAAGGCATGGGCTGCTCGCGCAAGCGGGTCGAGGACGCCCGATTTACCCAGGGCAAGGGCAACTACGTTGATGATGTCAAACTGGATGGCATGCTCTTTGGCGATTTCGTCCGCTCTCCTCATGCGCACGCCAGAATCAAGAATATTGACACATCTGCCGCTCTGGAAGTGCCCGGCGTTCTGGCCGTGCTGACAGCCGCTGATCTGGAACCGCTTGGCCTGCATTGGATGCCGACACTGGCCGGTGACAAGCAGATGGTTTTGGCCGATGGCAAGGTGCTGTTTCAAGGCCAAGAGGTGGCCTTTGTCGTGGCCGAAGACCGCTATGCGGCTTCGGACGGCATGGAAGCGGTCGTTGTCGACTACGAGGAATTGCCAGTTCTGGTGAACCCGTTCGAGGCCCTGAAATCAGACGTCGTATTGCGCGAGGATCTGGTGGCCGAGGATGGCTCTATTCCTGACGGGGCCCACGGCCCGCGCAAGCACGCCAACCATATCTTCACATGGGAAGCGGGCGACAAGGACACCACCGACGAGGTCATCTCGAACGCCGAGATCGTGGCCGAGGAAGAGATGTATTACCACCGGACCCATCCTTGCCCACTGGAAACCTGCGGCTGCGTGGCCTCGATGGATAAAGTCAACGGCAAGCTGACGCTTTGGGGCACCTTTCAGGCGCCGCACGCGATCCGCACAATCGTGGCGCTGATTTCCGGGATGGAAGAGCATAACATTCGCGTCATCTCACCTGATATTGGTGGCGGCTTTGGCAACAAGGTTGGGGCGTATCCCGGGTATGTCTGCTCGGTTGTGGCCTCTATCGTGACGGGCAAGCCGGTCAAGTGGATCGAAGACCGGATGGACAACCTGATGACAACGGCCTTCGCCCGTGACTACTGGATGAAGGGCAAGATCTCGGCCACCAAAGACGGAAAGATCACTGGTCTGCATTGTCATGTGACAGCGGATCATGGCGGCTTTGACGCCTGTGCGGATCCAACGAAATTCCCGGCCGGGTTCATGAATATCTGCACCGGGTCTTATGATATCCCCACAGCTTTCCTAGAGGTGGACGGCGTCTACACCAACAAGGCACCGGGGGGCGTATCCTATCGCTGTTCCTTCCGGGTGACCGAGGCGGTCTATTTCATCGAACGCATGATCGAGGTTCTGGCGATCAAGTTGAACATGGATGCGGCAGAGCTGCGTCGGATCAACTTCATCAAAAAAGAGCAATTCCCCTACACTGCGGCTTTGGGTTGGGAATACGACTCGGGTGATTATCACACCGCTTGGGACAAGGCGCTCAAGACCGTCGACTATGACGGGTTGCGCGCCGAACAAGCGCAGCGTGTTGAGGATTTCAAGGCCGGCAAGACCCGCAAGCTGATGGGTATTGGTTTGTCGTTCTTCACCGAGATCGTCGGTGCGGGGCCCGTTAAGAACTGCGATATTCTTGGCCTTGGCATGTTCGACAGCTGTGAAATCCGTATCCACCCGACAGGCTCGGCGATTGCGCGGCTTGGCACGATTTCTCAGGGTCAGGGACATGCGACGACCTTCGCGCAAATCCTTGCCTCAGAAGTTGGTCTGCCAGCGGACAGCATCACCATAGAAGAGGGTGATACCGACACCGCCCCTTATGGCCTTGGCACTTATGGATCGCGTTCCACCCCGGTGGCCGGGGCCGCCACGGCCATGGCCGGGCGCAAGATCCGCGCCAAGGCACAGATGATCGCGGCGTATTTGCTCGAGGTGCACGACGATGACGTAGAATTCGATGTCGATCGTTTTGTCGTCAAAGGTGCGCCTGAAAAGTTCAAGACGATGAAGGAAATCGCCTTTGCCGCCTACAATCAGGCCATTCCGGGCATGGAACCGGGGCTTGAGGCGGTCAGCTACTACGATCCGCCAAACATGACCTACCCGTTCGGGGCCTATGTCTGCGTGATGGATATCGACGTGGATACAGGCGTGACAGAGATCCGCCGCTTCTATGCGCTGGATGACTGTGGCACGCGGATCAACCCGATGATCATCGAAGGGCAAGTCCATGGCGGCCTGACCGAGGCGCTGGCTGTCGCACTGGGCCAAGAGATTGCCTATGACGACATGGGCAACGTCAAAACCGGGACGTTGATGGATTTCTTCCTGCCAACCGCATGGGAGGTGCCCAACTACGAGACTGACTACACCGTAACGCCCAGTCCGCATCATCCCATCGGTGCCAAGGGCGTGGGTGAAAGCCCGCATGTCGGTGGTGTGCCGTGTTTCTCCAACGCTGTGCAGGATGCATTCCGTGCCTTTGGCAACACGCATACCAACATGCCGCATGATCATTGGCGGATCTGGAAGACCGCCAATGAACTTGGGCTGCACGACTAACGCCAATGAGGGTGCGCGGAGACGCGTACCCTCAGGAGAATCCTATGAGCTGGACTGACTTGAAAACCGCACTGGCCGGGCAAGGCTATGTGGCCTCTGATGACTTGGCTGTTGCTTTGCAACTGGCCTTGTCACTGGGCCGCCCCTTGTTGCTGGAAGGGGCCGCAGGTGTCGGCAAGACCGAAGTTGCGCGCACATTGGCGCAAGCACAGGACACGCGGCTGATCCGGTTGCAATGCTATGAAGGCCTAGACGCGGCGCAGGCGATCTATGAATGGAACTACCAGCGGCAATTGTTGAGCATCCGCGCGGCAGCCGAAGGCGGAGAGACTGGCAAAGCCGTCGAAGACCGCATCTTTTCGCGTGATTTTCTTTTGGAACGCCCGCTTCTGGCGGCGATCACGCAAAAAACACCCCCGGTGTTGCTGATCGATGAAATCGACCGGGCAGATGAAGAGTTTGAGGCCTATTTGCTGGAAATCCTGTCGGATTTTCAGGTTTCCATCCCGGAACTTGGGACAATCAAGGCCACCTCGCAGCCTATCGTGATCCTGACATCGAATGGCACCCGCGATCTGTCGGACGCGCTGCGCCGTCGTTGTCTATACACTTATGTCGAATACCCCGACCGGGC
Organism: Roseovarius gahaiensis; assembly: GCF_011601345.1. Lineage (GTDB taxonomy): Bacteria > Pseudomonadota > Alphaproteobacteria > Rhodobacterales > Rhodobacteraceae > Roseovarius > Roseovarius gahaiensis. The sequence goes on along the minus strand of NZ_JAAORB010000004.1, from coordinate 145,748 downwards.
GACGGAATTGGCCGTCCTAAAGGCGCGCTGCCCCGAAATCGAGCAGCGGCTGGGCGAGCAGATCATCGGCTTTGTGCAACGCCTGCGCGAGGAGGATCTGGAAAAGACACCTGGCATCGCCGAAATGCTGGATTTTGCGGCAGCTCTGATGGGGCTGGGCATCGCAGACCTGACCGAAGATCCGGCGGTTTTGCAATCCACCCTGACCACCTTGCTAAAGACCCAAAGCGATCAGGCGAGCATCACCCCGGATGTCGCCGCCCGCATCGCGGGAAAGGCGGCATGAGCCGGGTCACGAAATTCACCGCCCGTGATCCCGGGCCTGCCGCGCGCATGGCGGGGTTCATCGCGCATCTGCGCGAGAATGGCTTGCGTTTGGGTGTCGCCGAGGCAGATGCGGCCATGGCCGCGATTTCGGAGATCGACGCGATCCATCCCGACGACTGCCGCAAGGCCCTGCGCGCCGTTTGCACCGGCTGCAAGGACGAGGCAGAGCGGTTCGACGATCTGTTCAACAGCTTCTGGATGGACATGGGCCGGGTGAAACAAAAAGTCATCCCGAACCAAACCGCTAGCGCGAACGATAATGTGCATTCCTCCCGCGATGGACAGGGCGAAGATCTTGGCGCCGCTGGCTCTGCAACAGCCCCTGACACCGATGGTGGCGAGGCGGACAGTGATGGCACTGGGAAGTTGATCGCAACGAAACAGCGCAACCTAAACCGCCGCGACTTGCGGGATCTGGTGCGCCCCGAGGACATCGCCGAAGCTGAAGACGTGGCGCGCCGATTGGGCGCGGCGTTGCGCGACACCCGATCCCGTCGCCGGGTTGCGGCCCGCCGGGGCGACAGGCTGCATTTCCGAAAAACCATCCGCCATAGCCTTGCGACCGGTGGCGAACCTTTGCGCCTGATCAAGAAACGCAGGCCCGACCGTAGCCGCAAGATCACGGCGATTTGCGACGTGTCCGGTTCGATGAGTGTGTATTCCCAAGTCTTTCTGGCTTTTCTATTCGGGCTCATGCGGGCCGATACATCGGCGGATGCCTACCTTTTTCACACCCGCCTTGTACGGATCACCGAAGCCTTGCGCGACAAAGACGCGATGCGCGCCATTGGCCGCATGACCCTGATGGCAGATGGCTTTGGCGGCGGATCGAAAATCGGCGAAAGCCTGCAAGGCTTCGCAGATACTTATGCGCGCCGTTTTGTTGACGGTCGATCTGTGGTGGTCATCCTGTCCGATGGCTACGACACCAGCGATCCGGCGATCCTTGATCGCGCCCTTGCCAAGTTGCGCAAGCGCGGATGCCGGATCATCTGGCTTAACCCGCTCAAAGGCTGGACAGATTACCAACCTGTGGCCGCGGGCATGGCCGCAGCCCTTCCGCATCTCGATCTGTTCCGTGCAGCAAACACCCTTGACGATCTTGCTGCCCTCGAAACGGAGTTGGCCCGCATATGACACCCGCAGAAGTCATCTCTTCTGAACTCGCCGAAGTCGCACAAGACCTGCGCAACCGGTCAGAGCCCTTTGCCTTTGCCACCATCGTGCGCACCGTGGGCGCGACGGCGGCCAAGCCGGGTGCCAAGGCGCTGCTGTCGGCGGATGGCACCATCCTGCAGGGCTGGCTGGGCGGTGGCTGTACCCGAGGCGCGGTAAAGCGCGCGACTTTGCAGGCTCTGGCAGAGGGCGCACCGCAGCTTGTATCGGTCGCACCGGAAGACCTGCTTGCCGAAAAGGGCGTCACGCCCGGTGATCAGATTGACGGCACCCAATTCGCCCGCAACGGCTGCCCTTCACGGGGGACAGTGGATATATTCATCGAGCCGTGTCTGCCCCTGCCGCAACTGGTGGTTTTGGGCGCATCTCCGGTCGCGCAAGCGCTGAGCATGCTTGCACCGACCTTCCATTGGCACGTCGAAACCGAAATGCAGGCCGTTGGGCCACAGCGGTTCATCGTGGTCGCGACACAAGGTCAGGGGGATCTGGACGCGCTGAAGGCCGCGCTCGATACGCAGGCGGACTACGTTGCCTTTGTTGGCAGCCACCGCAAGTTCGAAGCCCTCGCAGCAAAGCTTGTAGCCGCAGGCGTTGAGAAAGCCGCAGTAGACCGTGTCAAAGCGCCAGCCGGGTCCGATATTGGCGCGGTCACGCCAGAAGAAATCGCCCTGTCTATCCTGGCTGAACTGGTCGAGCGTCGCCGGGCAAAGGTGAAGTCCTGCGATGAATAATCTGAGCACCGTCATACTCGCCGCCGGCCTTTCGCGCCGGATGGGCACAGACAACAAGCTGTTACTGCCGGTTAATGGCATGCCGATGATCTGTCATATGGTCCGCGTGTACAGCGCGGTTACAAATGGCGCCGTGATCGTCGTCACCGGCCATGAGGCACAGCAGATCGAGGCCGCGCTTGACGGCAGTGTTGTGCAGACGGTTTTCAACCCCGATTACAGATTGGGTCAACACACCTCTGTTTCCTGCGGTTTGAACGCGGTGCCAGAAGGCCATGACCTTTTGATTGGATTGAGTGATCAGCCTATGCTGCGCGAAAACGATCTGCACGCGTTGCTTGACGCCCATAGCGCACAGCCCGGCCAAATCTCGATCCCGCGATACGCAGGCCAGCGCGGCAACCCGATCGTGGTCCCTGCGGTGCTGCGGGCTCGGCTTCTGACTGATCCTCGCAACCCCGGTTGCAGGTCATTCACGCGCCAGAACCCCGAACATGTACAGTTCCACGACCTGTCCGCTGCGGGGTTTTACGCCGATATCGACACGCCCGAAGCCTACGCCGCGTTTGAACGTGGCGCATTGGAGCACGTCCTATGAAATCACTCAGAAAATTACTGATCCACCTGCGTCGCATGCTCGCGCTAACCCCTAAACAGGCCGAGCATCTGGCCACCCTCAAATTTCCCTGTTGCTAAAGAAGGATATCGCATGGAACTCGCTGACGAAGTAACAATCAACGCCCCCAAAGACCGTGTCTATGAAGCGCTGAACGATCCCGAGGTGCTGAAGCAGTGTATCCCGGGCTGTGAAGAACTGATCAAACATTCTGACACAGAACTGGAAGCCAAAGTCGTGCTCAAGGTTGGGCCTGTGAAGGCGCGTTTTAGCGGCAATGTGCAGCTTGATACGTCCGGTGCGCCTGATCAATTTTCGCTCACTGGTCAAGGCAACGGCGGCACGGCGGGCCATGCGAAAGGCGGGGCGGACGTCACGCTGACAGCCATCGACGCCCACACCACACTGCTGAAATATGACGCCAAGGCGGATATCGGCGGCAAGCTGGCGCAGCTTGGCAGCCGTCTGATCCAAAGCACGGCCAAAAAACTGGCGGCGAAGTTCTTCAAATCATTTGCCGAAGTGGTCAATGAAGACGCTGCCGCCTGAGGATCTGACCTACACCGAGCATCCCTCGGACATCATTGCAAAGGCGGCCGCGCTCATCAATGCCGGCCGTCCTTTCGCGCTGATCACGTCCATGGCCATCGAAGGTGGGGCCGCGCGAGAGGTCGGGTCGCTGGCTTTGGTCGAGTCCAATGGGGCCATGACCGGCTATTTGTCCAACGGGTGCATCGACCGCGACATTCAACTGCACGCACAGTCAGCACTGGAGCGCGGCACAAAAACGCTTATTCGCTATGGCGAAGGCTCGCGCTATGTCGATCTCAAGTTGCCCTGTGGCGGGGCGCTGACGGTGTTGATTGATCCGGTGCCGGATCGGAACGCCATCTTGAAGGCAGCTCAAAATTTGGCGGCGCGTCACCCTGTGCGCTTGCAATTTTCTGCCGAAAACATGAGCAAAGCTTTTGACTATAGCCCCCGTGATCGTCTGGTGCTGGCCGGGCGCGGGGCTGTTTTTCGGTCCATCGCCCAAATCGGCAAGGCGACGGGATTTGACCTGCATCTCCTTTCGCCTGATCCCGAAGACCTTGCCGCCATCGGGCATTTGGCCAGTTCAAGGCCCGTGCATCTGACAACGCCCGATCAGGTGCCTGAGTTGAACACGCTTGACGCCTTTTCGGCCTTTCTGACGTTGTTCCACGACCATGGGTGGGAACCGGACCTGTTGCGCGCAGCGGTAAACAGCCCTGCCGCGTTCATCGGCAGCTTGGGAAGCCAACGAACCCACCAGATGCGGCTGGACACGCTGCGCGCCATGGGCGTTGATGAGTCAGCATTGACGCGTTTGCGCGGGCCCATTGGTCTGGTTCCATCTTTGAGAGATGCGCCATCCATTGCGGTGTCTGCGCTGGCCGAAGTTGTCGCGGCTTTGCAGCAAACAAACCGTTAGGCGTAACCAGCTGGCGCGCAGGGCCAGCCGGGCGTCGGCCATTACGTCAGCTCCAGAAAGCTGATCCCTGCCAAAACAAGCGCCGCGAGAAACAGGGTTTCGGCCACGATCAGCGTGATCGCCCCGCCGCCCACCTTGATGATGTTGCGCAGGTCCGTCTTCATGCCAACAGCGGCGATGGCCGCCAGCAGCGCCCAAGACGACAGTTTGGCCAAGAGCGCCCCCAGTGTTGCGGGGATCAGGCCAAGGGAATTCAGCGAGGCGAGGCACAAAAACCCCACCACAAAACCGGGCACGATCGGTGTTCGGGTGCCGCCGTCGCGCATCTGTTCACGGTGCCACACCAGCGTGATCACGATCACCACCGGCGCAAGGAAAGAGACGCGGATTAGCTTGACGAGGGTTGATGTCTCGCCCGCGGTCTCGGAAATCGAAAAGCCCGCGCCAACAACCTGCGCGACATCATGCACCGTCGCGCCGATAAAGGCACCGGCCGTGACGTCATCGAACCCAAGCGCCGTGGTGAAGATCGGATAGAGGATCATCGCGATCGTTGACAGGACCGTGACACCCAGCACAGTGAACAATAGGTTTCGTTCGGACCGGTCGTCCTTTGGCAGGACGGCGGCGATAGCCATGGCGGCCGAAGCGCCACAGATTGCCACTGACCCGGCCGTAAGGATGGCAAAGCGCGGCCCCTGTCCGATTACCCGCGCCAGCGCCACACCAAAGAGGATGGTGGCGATCACCCCCAGCACCAGCAGCCCGATCATTCCCCAGCCCAGCGAGGTCAGCATCTCTACGCTGATCCGCGCCCCGAGAATGGCGACACCAAACCGCAAGACGGACCTTGCAGTAAAGCCGATCCCGGCCGCTGCCGAGGTTTCTTCGCTCAGAAAGTTAAGTGCGATCCCGAACAGGAGCGCCATCAGCATCGCCGGCGCGCCGTAATGCTCGGCCACGAATTGCGCGGCCAGCGCCACCAAAACGGCGATCATGAGGCCGGGAAAATAGCTTCGGACGCGCCCGGCCAAATGTCGGCCGGACGCGAGCGAGAGGTCTGGCAGCTTCATGTCGGTCTATTCGACCATGTCGGCGGGATCGATGCCGGCGATCTGAACCGGGGTCTTCATCGCGTCGCGGCGGAACGGATCGCCCAGTTCTTGGTTGAGCATCGCCTCGATGAGGGTGGTGGTATTGTTCTGCATCTGGTCGATGATTGCTTGGTTCAGCGCGTCTGTCAGTTCCTCCATCGTGCGGGCGACCACACCCTTGAGGCCGCAGGCCTCGGCCATACGGGCAAAGCTGACCTGCGTGTCAAGTTCGGTGCCGACGAAATTGTCGTCGAACCACAGGGTCGAATTGCGCTTTTCCGCGCCCCACTGGTAGTTGCGGAACACGATCTGGGTGATCGCGGGCCACTCGGGCCGGCCGATCGCCGTCAGTTCGTTGACGGCGATGCCAAAGGCCCCGTCGCCGGCAAAGCCCACCACCGGCACGTCCGGGCAGCCGATCTTGGCGCCCATGATGGACGGCAGGCCATAGCCGCAGGGGCCGAACAGACCGGGCGCGAGGTATTTCCGCCCCGCTTCGAAACTGGGATAGGCGTTGCCGATGGCGCAGTTGTTGCCGATATCCGAGCTGATGATCGCCTCGCGCGGCAGCGCCGATTGGATCGCGCGCCACGCCATACGCGGGCTCATCCAGTCGGGCTTGGCGGCGCGGGCGCGTTCGTTCCACGTCGTGCCGGGATCGTCCTCTTCGTGGTCCATCGACGACAACTGCTGCGCCCATTTCGACTTGGTTTCGGCGATCTTGGCGCGGCGCGCCTCGCGGCCCTCATCGCCAGCGGTCTCTGAAAGCTGGGCAAGGATGCCGCGGGCGACCTTGCCCGCGTCGCCGACAATGCCGACCGAGACGGTCTTGGTGCGCCCGATGCGGTCGGGGTTGATATCGACTTGGATGATTTGCGCGTCTTTGGGCCAGTAGTCGATGCCGTAGCCCGGCAACGTCGAGAACGGGTTGAGCCGCGTGCCAAGGCACAGCACCACGTCAGCATCGCGGATCAACTCCATCCCCGCCTTCGAGCCGTTATAGCCCAGCGGCCCGGCAAAAAGCGGATGCGAGCCGGGGAAGGCGTCGTTGTGCTGATAGCCCACGCAGACCGGCGCATCGAGCCGTTCGGCCAAGGCGCGGCTTGCCGCGATCCCGCCTTCGGACAGCACCACCCCGGCACCGTTGAGGATAACCGGGTTTTTCGCGGTCGACAGCATCTGCGCGGCTTGCGCGACAGAGTTTTCACCGCCCGGCGAGCGTTCGAATTCCAGCGCCGTGGGCAGGTCTACGTCGATCACCTGTGTCCAGTAATCGCGCGGGATGTTGATCTGTGCTGGTGCCGAAAGTTGCTTGGCCTTGGAGATCACCCGCGCCAGCACCTCGGCCATGCGCGACGGGTCGCGCACCTCTTCTTGATAGGCGACCATGTCTTCGAACAGCTTCATCTGCTCGACCTCTTGGAAACCGCCTTGGCCGATGGTCTTGTTGGCCGCCTGCGGTGTGACCAGCAGCAGCGGCGTGTGGTTCCAGTAAGCGGTTTTCACCGCCGTCACGAAATTGGTGATGCCGGGGCCGTTTTGGGCGATCATCATCGACATCCGGCCTGTCGCGCGGGTGTAGCCGTCGGCCATCATCCCTGCGCTGCCCTCATGCGCACAGTCCCAGAAGGTGATCCCGGCCTTCGGGAACAGATCCGAGATCGGCATCATGGCCGACCCGATGATCCCGAACGCATGTTTGATCCCATGCCGCTGAAGGGTTTTGACAAAGGCTTCTTCCGTGGTCATCTGCATGGCGTGTGAATCCTTTCACGATTGTATGTCGGAGTTAGGTGGCGCGGGCGCCCGCGCTGTGATCCTCGCGGATCATGTCGGCGGCTTTTTCGCCGATCATGATCGCCGGGGCGTTGGTGTTGCCCGAAACGATCTCGGGCATGATCGAGCAATCCGCGACGCGCAGGCCGGTGATGCCGTGCACGCGCAGACGGGCATCCACCACCGCATCCCCGCCGGGCCCCATCTTGCAGGTGCCGGTGGGGTGGTAGATCGTCGTGGAATAGTTGCGCGCCCAATCCAGCGTGCCCTCGTAGTCGTCGAGATCAAGCGACGCGTCGGGGCGGAACTCTTCGGAGATCTTGCTGTCGAGCGGTGCGTGGCGTGCGATGCGCCGGGCGATCCTGACGCCTTCGACGATCGTTCGACAGTCGGTCTCGGTCGAAAGGTAGTTGGGGTGGATTTTCGGGTATCCGGTTGGATCGTCCGGGGCGAGACGGATCTTGCCGCGGCTTTCGGGGCGCAGCTGACAAACCGACATCGTAAAGGCCGAGAAGGGATGGACCCCCTCGCCGGGGCTGTCGGCTGACCAAGGTTGCACGTGGAACTGGATGTCGGGCGTTTCGACATGCGGGCCGGTGCGCATAAAGCCGGTTGCAAGGCTTGCGGCCATCGCCATCGGCCCGGCCCGGAACATCGCGTATTTGAGCGCAATGCGCGCCTGATTGTAGAGGCTGCGCACCTCGTCGTTCAGCGTGGGTTCATTGCACTTGAACACCAGCCGGGCCTGAAGGTGGTCTTGCATGTTGCCGCCCACGCCGGGCAGGTCGCGCAGCACCTCGATGCCACATGCCTTGAGGTGTGCGGCCTCGCCCAATCCCGAGAGCATCAGAAGATGCGGCGATCCGATGGCGCCGGAGGATAGGATGACCTCTCGCCCGGCGGTGACCACATGCTCGGCGCCCGCCCGGTCGCGATAAGCCACCCCGGTGGCGCGGGTGCCGTCGAAAACGACTCGGCTGGCCTGTGCCCGTGTCAGGATGGTCAGGTTCTCGCGCTTGCGGACTGGGTTGAGAAAGGCCACGGCCGACGAACAGCGCCGCCCCTTGCGCGCGGTGAGCTGAAAATATCCCACGCCTTCCTGTGTTGCGCCGTTGTAATCGGGGTTGAACGGATAGCCGGCCTCTTGTGCGGCGGCGACCCAGGCGTCGCAGATGGGGCGTTGTAGCCGCATGTTCGAGACCGAAAGCGGCCCGGCGTCGCCATGAAACTCATCCGCGCCACGCTCTTGGCATTCGGATCGCTTGAAGAGCGGCAGCACCTCGTCCCAGCCCCAGCCCGGATTGCCCTTCTGCGCCCAGCGGTCGTAATCCTGCGGCTGGCCGCGCACGTAAAGCAGCCCATTGAGCGAGGACGACCCCCCCAGCACCTTGCCGCGCGGCCAGTCAAGCGCACGGCCATTCAGGCCCGGATCAGGCTCGGTGCGGTAACACCAGTCCACCGACGGGTTGTGCATGGTTTTGAAATAGCCGACCGGGATATGGATCCATGGATTCCAGTCACGCCCGCCCGCTTCCATCAGAATGACAGTGATATTCGGATCGGCAGAGAGGCGATTCGCAAGCACACATCCAGCAGAGCCCGCCCCAACGATTACGTAATCCGCTGATATTTCCGACATTTTCGACCGCCCTTTGCCCAAATTGTGTGCGGGGAAATATTTTCCTTGCCAGGTTGAGCATATGTCGATCAATATTGAGACTGCAAGTATCAAAATTGCGCAATAAGGGAGGATATCATGAAAGCATCGAAAGCCCTCAGCGGGATTTCCCGCAGGGATCTGTTTCGCCTGTCAGGTCAGTTCGGCCTGTCATCCGTGGTTTTGGGCGCCGGGGCGCTGACGGGGGCGGTGTCGCTGTCTTCGGTCGCCCGTGCAGCCGAAAGCACCTATGAAAAGCGGTTTGCCAAAGAGCCAAAACACACGCTGAAATTGGGCGCGGCTGGCTTCAATGCGCAGAACCTTCTGATTGAACGCGCCGGTGTTCTGGAGTTTGCCCGCGATCTGGAGGAGCGGACCGAAGGTGAAATCCGCGTGGAATTCATCGGTGATAACCAAATCTGCGGCCAGTTGAACTGTGTCGAAAAGGCCCAGACCGGCGTGATCGACATGTATGCCGCCTCGACGCAGAACTCGGCTGGTGGCGCGCCCTATCTCAACGTGCTCGACTACGCCTATATGTTCCCCAGCCGGGCATCGCAGTATCATTTCCTGTACTCGCCGGAATCGCAGCGCATCCTGCGCGATCCGTTGGAAAAGCGGCACGGTCTGAAGTTCCTCTTCAGCCATTGTGAACTGCGCGGCATCCAGCTTGGCAGCAACTTTGCCGATAAGCCCACTGTCACCAAGCTGGAAGAGCTTTTTGGCACCAAGAACCGTGTGACGGGCACACAACTTGGCCGCATCGCGATGCAACAGCTGAACCTGAACCCAGTGCCGGTGGCGTGGGAAGAAACGCTTGACGGTCTCAAGCAGGGTCTGATCGACGGCGCCGAAACTTGGGCGTCTGCCGTGGCCTATGCCAACATGTCGCCGGTTGTGAGCCAGTCGGTCGACCTCAAGTTCTTCTGCGGCACGGAGCACACGTCGATGTCGGCGCGGGTCTTTGACGAGATGGAACCGCATCTGCAGGACGCGATCATGGAATCGGCTTATTTGGCACAGGTTCACGTGCAGGCGGCCAACGAGGCGGCGTTGGTCAAGACGGTGGGCTTCTCTGACCCGCAGCTTCCCGGCACGATCTTTGACCAGCATGACGTGCGTCCTGCGTTCCTTGCAGACGATCAGATCAAGATGGCCGAAGAGATGTGCTCGCCCGAGTTCAACCCCGAGCCTTGGGCGCAGTGGCGCGAGCGGCTCAACAACTGGGCCGGTGGCATCGACACCTATCAAGAGATCTACGACACCGCGCGCCAGATTCCCGTGGATACGCTGCCCGAGAATGTCGAGCCGCGCCGCTGGTGGCGTTCGGCATGATCACCTAGCATAGGGTCGGGCCGTATGCGGCCCGACCTCAAGCCGCCGTGACGTGCGGCCAAGACATACGGCAACCCAAAGGGAGGAATGGGCATGACCGGTTGGTTTCAGGGCACGGGGGACATCCTGAGTGCCCTCGCTGCGGGCGATTCATGGATGTTGAGCGAAGCAATGCGTGCACCGGCGGCTTGGCCGCTGGGGCTGATCGCGATGCTGGCGCTGGCAATGGTTTTTCTTGTGCTCTATCGCGTCGTGCCGTGGACCGAGCGTAACCTTGAACAGACGCTTATGGTCGTGTCCTACCTCGCCATTGGTGGGATCATTTTCGTCGAGGTGTTTCGCCGCTTCGTCCTGTCGCAGCAGGCACCTTGGTCGACCACGCTGCCGCCGTTCCTGTTCCTCATTATGACGTGGTTCGGGTGCAGCTATAACGTCAAGTTGCGCACGCATCTGGCGTTTAATGAATTCCGCACCGCCATGCCACGGGCGGGTCAGATGGCATGCCTGACGCTGGATGCGGTGATGTGGATTGGATTTTCTTGGGTGGTGGTCGTGACCGCGACCAAGGTGGCGGCTAACTCGGCCGCGAATTTTCAGATCATGCTGGGCACGGACAACATCATGCAATGGTGGTTCCTGCTGTCGGTGCCGCTGGCGTTCACAACACTGGTGGCGCGGGTGATTGAAAACCTGCTGACCGATATCGCCAATTTCAGGCGGGGCAACACGCTTATCACCCAAGCCGTGATCGGAGGCGACTGACATGACCGACCCTTCAACGCTTGTCACGCTCATTTCTATAGGGGTGACCCTTCTCTTCATGCTCGGCGTGCCGGTCTTTCTGGTGATCGGCTACTGGGTGATCGGCGTCTCCTTCGTGCTTGGGATGCCATTGCAGAATATCGGCGGCGCGCTGGCGGATGTGTTCACCGACGGGTTTGCGCTGCTGGCGATGCCACTCTTCATCCTGACGGGCGACCTGATCAACCGCTCGGGCATCGCACGACGCCTGAGCGATTTCGCCTATGCCTGCCTTGGCTGGATCCGTGGCGGGCTGGCGATGGCGTCACTTGGCGCTTGCGGGCTTTTCGCCGCGATCTCCGGCTCCAATTCGGCCACCACGGCCACGATCGGCTCGATGCTGCATCCCGAAATGGTCAAAGGCGGCTACGATGAGCGGTTCTCGGCGGCGACGGCGGCGGCGGGCGGCACGGTGGGTATCATCATCCCGCCCTCGATCATTTTCATCGTCTATGGCTTCCTGCTCAATCTGCCGATTTCCGAGCTGTTCGTCGCCGGCATCATCCCCGGTGCGATGATGGTGGGCGCGATGATGTTCGCCGCCTTCCTGATCTGCTGGAGCAACAAGTGGGGCATTCTCATCGCACTTAGCCCGATGCGGGTGATCAAAACCGCCATCGGCGCATGGCTTGGCTTTTTTGCCATCGGCCTGGTTCTCTGGGGCATTTACACCGGAAAATTCTCACCCACAGAGGCGGCGGGCGTGACCGTGGGCTTCTGCGTGATCGTGGGCTTTATAAGCCTGCCGCTCTACAAGATCATGGGCGGGGCCAAAGGCCGCGACGTGAGCGAAAAGCGCGTCTCGGAAATGCTGGTGGTCGAAGGGTTCAGCCCGCTGGAGTTGCCTTCGATCACCATGCGCTCGGCGCAGATCACAGGCATTCTTGCGCCGCTCATCGCGGTGTCGGTGGTGATGCAGCAGATCTTGTCGGTGCTGGGCGCGCAGGAACTGATCGGCGATTTCGTAACCTCGATGGGCGGGTATTACGCGGTGCTTTTCACGTCGATGGCGATCGTTTTTGTCTGCGGTATGGTGCTGGAAAGCCTGCCAGTGACGATCATCCTTGCGCCGATCCTTGCACCGATTGCGCATTCGGTGGGCGTCGAGCCGGTGCAATTCGCGGTGATCTTCCTTGTCGGGGCGTCCATCGGGTTCGTCACACCACCCTATGGTCTGAATCTCTATGTCGCATCCGGCGTGACGGGCGTTCCCTACTTCCGGCTTTTGCGCTACACGCTGCCGTATCTGGTGGCACTGCTGACGGTCTGGTTCATAATCGCGTTGGTGCCTGAATTTTCAACGGCGCTGTTGCCGAACCGATGACGGTGGGGTTTCGATGGACGGGGACAACACGGGGACAATCCCCACAAACCTGCGCTTGCTTTTGGTGATTGAAGAAATCGCCAAGGCAGGCGTGCCGGTCACGCCCACGGATGTGAACGCCGCCCTCGGCCTGCCCAAGCCAACGATCCACCGGCTGTTTGCCACGCTGGAGGACGAAGGCTTTTTGCAGCGCGACATGGATGGGCGGACCTATTCGCCCGGCCCCCGGTTGCGCACCATGGCGGGCGGCATCCTGTCTTCGCTGCGCATCCGCACCGCGCGGCAGGCCATTCTCAAACGGCTGAGCAGCGAGATCGGCGAGACCTGCAACATTGCCCTGCCAGATCGCGACGCGATGATCTATCTGGAGCGGGTCGAGACCGAATGGCCGCTGCGGATCCAATTGCCCATCGGCACGCGCGTGCCGTTCTACTGCACGGCAAGCGGCAAGATGTACCTGTCGTCACTGACAAAGACGCACCTTGCGAAATACCTTGCCGCGACCAACCTTGAGGCGCGGACGCCCAATACCCTGACCGGTGCCGACGAACTGATGACAGAGATCGCCAGCGTGCGCACGCAGGGCTATTCGATTGATCGCGAGGAATTCATGCGCGACATGATCGCGCTTGCCGTGCCGATCCTTGATACGAACGACCGTCTGATGGCGACGCTGGCCTTTCACGCGCCGACGCAACGTTTCGACATCGCACGCGCGTTGGAATATCTGCCTTCGATGCATGCTGCGGCGGCAGACCTGTCACGACTTGTGTCCGAGGGTGATGCGGGCTGAGCCCCGCCGCCCCCCGTCCAGCAGGCCCGCGCAGTCATAGGGCCTGCCCAAGTGTCCAATCGCCGCGGCCTCGCGCATGATTTGCTTGGTCGCGGCAGACGCGCGAGGCCCGTTTTCCTGCACCTGCGGAGGATGGCCGCATCTTGGGTGATGCAGCCTTAGCCTGCCGGATTGCACATGTCGCCGACGACACCGCGACGCAACGGGATCATGCCGTTTGGTTCCAACAAAACGGTTTCCAGCTTGGCGCTTAGGCGTGGCCCGATATTTTTGATCCTACCATATCTGTTCCGGTGACAGGGGCGTTGTGGTCATGTTTAACGCGCCAAGTGCGCGCAATCGGGCATAGGCCGCATCCGCGAGCGCATTGCAATCGGTCAAGGCCCGGTCAAACCGTGCATGATTGAACTCTGTCAAAACCCGTGATGCCAGCGTCGCTTCGTCGGCATCCAGCAGACGCGATGCCGCGCGCACAATATCGGGCAGTTCCGTATTCGTGTGCGCCTCGATCGCGCGCCAGTGCGTCCAGACTTCCTGCAGGATCGGGTCCGGCGTTTGGAAGGCAAGATGCATCAGCCGTTTGAAGTCGCTGAAGGCCGAGGGGCCGGTTTCGATGCCCTGTGGGACCAGCGAAACCGTATCGGGGTCTTTGTCCGCCTTTCGACAGTCCAGAAAGCGATGGCTTTCGCCGGTTGTCAGGTAGCGGTGCTGCTGCCATGCAGGCGGCACCGAAGTCTGCCCCATAAAGACCGGCAACAGCGGCGCGGTGACCGGCCCGACCGGCGCATGCCACATCATGCGCAGCGCATCATGCTTGGGATGGACAAGCGGCACAACCTGCCCATACCCGGCGGTGTCGCCGGTCAGGCGCTCTGTGCTGATCGACCAGAATACATCCTCCAGACCGATCTTGCCCGGCCGCGCGGCGCGGCTGCGCATTTCGTCCTCGATCCAGGCGACGCCATCCCAACGGTGCTTGCCGTCACCATAGACATGATTGACATGAAACGGGCCATCATCCGGCGACCACCAGCCCATCTCGCGGGCCGTGTCGAAGAAATGCGGCGGACACAGGAAATCTTCGGTCGGGGCGTCTGGAACCGTGCCAATATAGCCCGGTCGCGAGGCCCGGATGCTGTCCGGGCCCAGCCGTTCGGCACACCAAAGGCCCTTGCCGCCGGCAAACTCAATCACCACCCAAGCCTCGTCAGGGTCGGCGATTATGTGGGAATTGCCGCCATAGGTGGAATAGCCATGCGTGGCGATCAGCGTGCCGATCAGCTCGACACCTTCGCGGGCAGTGCGGGCCCGCTCCACCACCAATCGGGCAAGGTCGGAATAGTTTGGCCCGCTCTGATCCTTGGGCGTCATCTCGATCAAATCGGCCCGTGAGGTGGACCAGATGTCGCGCACGGCCACGCCACATTCGTTCAGCCCGCCATTGGTCAGCGGGGCCGGGACTCCAAGATAATAGCTATAGCTCACCCGCATATTGCGCAGCGTCTTAGGGGCTTGTGGAATGCTACCAAGATGGCCCGGCATATCGGCTTGCGGGGTCACGCCCACCGTGACGGTCGCCCCCTGTGGATGTTCGGCGCGCGGGCATATTTCCAGCCAGTGACTGCTTGGCTCATCCCCATAACCGGCCAGGTAGGCCACCCCGTCGGCTGTGTGGTTGCGTCCGATATAGATACCGTAACTCATTGTGATCTTCTCTTTATTTGATGTGTGTCACGACTGGACAAGTGGGAAATGGCAAGCATGTCGCCGCCCGTCCGGCATCGTCATATGAGGTGGCTTCTCGGCCCTGCAACGATCCTGTGCAAACGGACAGCGGCCTGCGAAATCGCAGCCCTTGGGCCGATTAAGCAAGCTTGGCACCTCGCCCGAGATTGATACATGCACGCGGCGGCGATCCGGGTCGGGCTGCGGCACGCCTTGGACAAGGGCCTGCGTGTAGGGATGAACAGGCCGTGCAAAGACTTCGTCGGTCCGCCCCTCTTCGACGATGCGGCCCAGATACATGATGGCCAGCCTGTCGGCGATATGGCGCACCACGGGCAGGTTGTGCGTGATGATCAGGTAGCCCAGCTCGTGCTCGGCCTGCAAATTGGCCATGAGATTGAGAATCTCGCCCTGCACCGACACATCCAGCCCGGCGGTAGGCTCGTCGGCGATGATCAGCTTGGGGTTCAGGGCCAGTGCGCGGGCCACGCCGACACGCCGAGCTTGCCCGCCTGACAATTCATGGGGGTATCGCGACAGAAAGGCTTTGGGCAGGCGCACCATTTCGGCCAGCCGCTCGGCCTCTTTGTCCAGATCAACACCGGCGATACCGTGAATCTGGAAGGGTTCGGTGATCAGGGCGCGCACGGATTTGCGCGGGCTGAGCGAGCCGACAGGATCCTGAAACATCATTGCCATGTCCCGGCGCAGCGGCTTGAATCGTCGTTCGGGCATATTCTGGGTTTCTGTGCCTTCGAAGCGCACGCTGCCCGCTTGCGACGGCACAAGGTTCAGCACACAGCGGCCCAGTGTCGTCTTGCCCGAGCCGCTTTCGCCAACCAGCCCGACGGTTTCGCCCGGGGCAACGGACAGGCTGACATCAAGCACAGCATCCACGTGGCGCTGGCGGATACCGTTCAGACGCGCGCGCAGCGGTCCGACTGTCTGGAACTGGACATTTAGATCAGTGACCTCAAGCAGAGGAGCGTCACGTATCGCGCGCGCGGGCTTGGCCGCACCGGCGTCGCCTTGCCCGACGGTCATAACGTCCAACGGCGGCGGCCAGCTTGGGTCATGGTGCGGCCCGTCCAGCAGGTGACAGCGCGCAAGGCTCATCTCGCCACGGGTCACATCCGGCGGCATCTTCTCTTGACAGGCGGGCAGCGCCCGCGGGCAGCGCGGCGCAAAGATGCAGCCCGACAGCGCCTTGGTCAGGTCGGGGATATCGCCGGGGATCACCGGCAGTTTGCGCGACACATCGTCGATCCGTGCCGGATCGCATTCCAAAAGCGCGCGGGTATAGGGATGCTGCGCATTGTGGAAGATTTCGCGCACGTCGCCTGCCTCGATGACCTCGCCGGCATACATCATGATCACGTCGTCGCACAGCTCGGCAATCAGGCCAAGGTTATGCGAAACGACGGCAACTGTTGCGTCCAGTTCCTTCTGGAGATCCTGCAAAAGGTGAATGATTTGCGCTTCCATTGTCACGTCAAGCGCAGTTGTCGGTTCATCCGCCAGCAAAAGCTGTGGCCCGGTCAGCAGCGCCATGGCGATCCCGGCCCGCTGACGCATTCCGCCCGAAAAATGGTGCGGATATTGGTCGATCCGCTTGTCCGGGTCGGGGATGCCCACTTTGCCCAGCATCTCGACGGCCATGCGGCGTTTCTCGGCCGTGGACACATCCGGTCGCCGGTAAAGGATGTCCAGCATTTGCTGGCCATAGGTCAGCACCGGGATTTGGCTGGTCATCGGGTCTTGGAAGACCACCGATATTTCCTCGCCGCGGGTGGCGCGCAGCTGCGCCTCGCTGGCGTGCAGCAGGTCGCGGTCGCCAAAGCGGACTTCGCCGTCCGTCACTTCGGCGTTCTTGGCCAGTAGGCCCAGCAATGCCCAAAGCACGGTGGATTTCCCCGATCCGCTTTCGCCCACGATCCCCACGATCCTGTTCTTGCGGATCGGAAAGGAGAAGTCGCGCAGCGCCTTGACCCGGCCCCGCGGCGTGCGGAAATCAACCGAAAGGTTGCGAATGTCCAGCAGCGTTTCGGGCGCGTCTGTGGTATCCTTGGGCATATTAGCGTCCTTTCCCCATGCGTGGGTCGAAAATGTCGCGCAGTGCCTCGCCAAGGAAGGTAAAGCCTAGCGTCGTCAGGATCAGCGGGATGCCCCCTGCGATTACCATCCAAGGCGCATCGCGGATCACCAGATAGCCCTCGTTCAGAATCGTCCCCCAACTGGCGGTGGGTGGCGTCACGCCGAGGCCCAGAAAGCTCAAGCCCGCCTCGACAGTGACCACCACTGGCACTTCCATCGCCGCGAGGATCAGCAGCGGCCCGACGACATTGGGCATGACGTGGTGCAGAAGGGTTCTTGTCATGCTGGCGCCCAGCGAGCGTTCGGCGAGGATGAAATCGGTGTTCCTCAGTGTCAGCGTGGCCGTGCGGGCCACCCGCGCATATTGCGGGATTGATGTGATGATCACGATGGCCAACACGACGCCGAGGCTTGGTCCGGTGAGGGCCACAGTTGCCAGCGCCAGAACGATTGTCGGGAAAGAGCGCACGGTGTCAAAGGCCAACAGAAGCAGATTGTCCAGCCAACGGGGCCCGAACCCGGCGATCATGCCGAGGATCAAGCCGATGACCAATGAGACAGAGACGCCGATCGCCGCGATATAAAGGGCCACCCGCCCACCGTAGAGAATGCGTGACAGCGTATCGCGGCCCAATTGGTCGGTGCCTGCCAGATGCTCCAGCGTCGGGCCGGACAGACGCGCCGGGACATCCAGCGCGTTCGGATCATAGGGCGCAAGCCAAGGTGCAAAGATGGCACTGGCAAAGAACAGCGTGACAAGGATCAGCCCGGTCAGCCCCTGCCAATTGGTCAGGAACATATGCAGCTTCTCGCGGCGTTCACGGGCGGCGGATTCGCGGATTTCGGCCTCGGTCACGTGATCGGGTAGCCCCGTCGCGTCGACAGCCGGAATACCGGTTTCGGATTCAGAGCGATTCTCGGACACGGGGATCAAACCAAGCTATGAGGATGTCAGAAAACAGGACGACGAGGATATAGAGGCCTGTGGCCACCAAAACCGCGCCCTGCACGATCGGGAAGTTGCGCGCCATCACGGCGTCGAAGATCAGCTTGCCAATGCCGGGGCGGGCAAAGATGATTTCGGCAAATACAGTCGCCGAGAGCATACCGCCAAACCCCATACCAATCAGCGTGATGGTGGGAAGGATGGCCACCCGCAGCGCGTAGCCAAAGATCACCCGCCGCGGCCGTAAGCCAAAAGCGCGCGCCGACCGAATGTAGTTTTCGCCCATCACCTCCAGCATCGAGGCGCGCACCATCCGTGCCAGATACCCCACCCAGCTTAGCCCGATGGCAAAGGCGGGAAGGATCAGGTGGGAAAGCTGGTCGCCAATATCTCCGGATTCTCCCGCGCCGATGGCCGGTAGCCAGCGCAGATGCACCGCAAAGATCAGCAGCGCCCAGATCGACACCAAGAATGACGGAACCGCAATCGTTCCAACCGACAGCACGCCGGTGATGCGGTCAATCCAGCTGTTGGGTTTGACCGCCGCCAAGCAGCCCAACGGAATTCCAAGCAACATGGCCCAGCCCATCCCCGCGCCGACCAGCGCCAGCGTGAAGCCGATCCGCTCGTTGATTATGGCGGTCACCGGCCGATCCGAGAACACGTCCAGCCCAAGATCGCCGGTCAAGGCATTGCCGATATAGATCAGGAACTGTCGCCAAACGGGGTCATCCAAGTGCATCTTTTCCGCATAGCGCGCGATTGCCTCGGGCGTGGCGCGCGGACCAAGCGCGATGGTCGCCGGGTCGCCGGGTATCAGGTGCAGCAGCGAAAACAGCACCAGCACGACCAAGCCGATGACCATCGCCGACAATCCCAGACGTTTTGTAAGGTAATACAGCACGTTCGGCCTCTCTTCGATCGATTTGCACAATACCGGCCCGCGCGGTGCTGCGCGGGCCGTTCCCGAAGGCCGATGATCAGCCTTGGCCGAACCGACGGTAGTTCAATTCGCCCGACGGGGCGGCATTCACCACCACCTCGGTGCTGTGCACGAAGGCTTCGGGCTCGTGGTTGATCCAGACATAGGCGCCGGTGTTCTCCATGATCTCTTGCATGCGAACATAGATGTCGTGGCGCTTTTGCGGATCGGTCTCGTTGATGCCCTCTTCGTAGAGGCGGTCAAATTCTTCGTCCGTCCAACGCTCCCAGTTCCAGACCCCGACCTGATCCGAGGTGAACCACTGTGTCGCCTCATAGGGGTCCGGCGTGGTGCCGAACCGCATCAGCCAAAGTTCAAGATCCTGCCATGTGTCGCCTTTGCTTTCTTGGCCCATGTCCCAGTAGGGGCCGCTGTCAAGCGGCAGAATTTTGACGGTGATGCCCACCTGCATCAGGTTCGCCTGAATGATCTGGGCGGTCAGCATCCGCTCTTGGTTGTTCAGGGTGCGCAGCGTCAGGCTCAATCCCGACACACCGGCCTCGGACAACAAGGCGCGCGCCTTTGCCGGATCATAGCTATAGCCCGTGGTGTCCCGCTGGCCGGTCAGACCGGGGCAGATGATGCCGTGCGACTTGGCCGTTGTCCCCGAGTAGGCGCCTTGCAGGATCGTATCGACATCCACCGCATGCTGGATCGCCTGACGGATGCGGATATCTTGCAACTTCGGATGTTCGGTGTTCATGCCCATCCACATGTATTGCAGTTCTCCGGCCACGGCGATGTCGGTGCCGTCCGGAAGATCTTTGGTATACCGCGCAAGCGTATCGGCGCCGACCTCGGTGCAGTCCAACTCTCTGGCCTCAAAGGCCAATTCCGCCGCCTTGACCTCGGTGATGACGTTGCATTCGACCTTGTCAAAGGCGGGCTTGGGTCCAGTCCACTCGGGGTTTGCGGAAAAGACTGCGCGCTGGCCCGGTGTCGCCTCGTATGTGTAAGGGCCGCAGACCGCCGGGAACTTCGTGGTGAAACTACCGCCCACATCCGCCATCGCCTTTTCGCTTAGAACCGCACCGGGCCCATGGCACAGCGTGATCATGATGAACGGCGCGAAGGGCTTGGCAAGAACAATGGTTCCGCTGCGGTCGCCGGTCACTTCGACGTGGTCCAATGCTTCGAAATAGCCGGACCAGTCGGTGTCCTTCATCCGCTCGTAGGAAAACTTGACATCTGACGCCATGACCGGGCCGTAGCCGTTTGACCAGATCAGGCCCTCGGCCAGTTCAAAGTCGATATGCGTGGCGTCGCGTTGTTCCAGCTTGGTGACGAAATAGGTCGGCTCCCATGTGAAGGTTTCTCCGTCACGGGCATATTGCGCAAGGAACGGCAGGCATTGCTTCTGGGCTTCGATCTCGGTGCCGCCACTCATGAAGCCCGGGTCAAGCACATTGTTGTCACCGTCGATGCGCAGGCGCAGTGTGCCGCCTGTTTGCGCAAAGGCCGCTGTGGTCCAAGCGGGGGCAAGTCCAAGGGCGCCCAAAGCCGCCGTCGTGCCGAGAAAGCCCCGGCGAGTTGTTCCTGTCTGTTTCATCGTCTTGTTCTCCCTTAACTATTTCTGATCGGAGCATGCATGGTGTTGAAACCGATCACTTTCGCATGAATTCGCTACATACGCCGGACATCGCTTCTACTGACTTACATGTGGTCACGCGGTATGCGTTCTTCCCATTGTTTTTCCGCGATCAGCGTATCTCCCTCCCAGGCGCGCAACTCGGCGGTGATGATAAAATCGTTGGCATCGGTGTGCAGCAATGTGCGGGTCTCGGACCGCACCGACCAATCGTCGCGGCTAAGCCCGTAATGCCATTCGGTCCGCCCCCAAGCCGAGGTCACATCATCAAGCTGAACGCCATATGTTTCATACCCCTGCTTGTGCAGTGTTAGGTCATTGGTCAGCAAACGCGTGACCCCGCCGCCATCGGCGAATTGCATTTGTATGTCGTTGTTTGCCGCATCCTCGACAATGCGGAACCACGTTTCGGGTTCGACAATCTGTTCGGTCGGGGGCGGCGGTGCGGCCACTGGGGCGTCGAACGCGGCCAAGGTATCATCCAAGGCGGCAGGTGCGCGCAATGGCAACTCCAATGCGCTGCCATCGGTGTGAACGCTGAACATCACCGGATCGGGCGTTGGCCAGATCATCGGAAAATAGCTGCTGGACAAAGCCAGCCGCAGCCGGTGCCCGGCGGGCAAGGATTGCGCGACGTGCTTCATGGGGATTGTCACGTTGTAGACTTCGCCGGGCTGCAACATCTGCGGCTGGTCGTGTCCCTGAAGGTGGTTGATGTTGAAAACACCAAAGGACAGGCGAGTCGCGCGGCCATCGGGGTGAACATCCACCAACCGCGCGGCAATTTGCGCCACCGGCCTGTCCACGGCAAGCCGCAAGTGGACATTGGCATCACCCGCAAAGGCCAGCCCATCCTCGGGCACGTCGATTTCAAAGCACAGGCTTCCGGCGTCTTCGCGGCGCTGGTCCAACGGGGCGTCGCCCGGTGTGCCGTAGCCACACCATTTGCCAGAGGCCATGCCCACATCCGCGGGGCTGTGGTGATGCAGGACGGTGCTTGCGGATGGTTGCGCGGTGCTCAATCCGCCGTCTGGTGTCAGGTGGAACGCTGTCCGCGTCACCTGCGGTGAGGGCCAGCTTGGCTCGGCAATCCAATGGCCGGGGCGGTGCGTGTAATGGCCCTTGGGTGTGGCGCTGTCTTGCATGTAGAGCCGCATCATCGGCTCGTCCATGATGCCGGTTTCGCGCCCTTTGAGCCAGTGATCCCACCAACGCAATTCGTCCTGAAGAAAACCTATCGCCGGGCCGGGTTCGCCCATGTGCGGATAGCGATGGGCCCATGGTCCCACCAAGCCCTTTTTCGGCCCCGGCAAATTCTCCATCAGGCGAAACACGCTGCGTGGATAGCCATCGGCCCAGCCCGAGACCGCGTAGACCGGCACCTGAACCTTTGACCAGTCCTCGCAAACTGACCCATGCTGCCAGAAGGCGTCGCGCCGCTGATGCTGTAGCCAATTCTTCAGCCACAAACCGCTGCCCTCAAGACGCTCTAGCCATAAGTCGCGCCATTTTTCGCCCACATTCGCGGGGTCGGGGGGCAGGGTATTGCGCCCGAACATGATCGAGGCCCAGCTTAGTTGCTCACCCAGAAGGCAGCCGCCCATGTAGTGAATATCGTCGGCATAGCGGTCATCGGTGGAGCACAGTGTCACCACGGCCTTAAGCGCGGGCGGCTGCAACGCTGCGATCTGCAAACCGTTGAACCCGCCCCAGGAAATGCCGATCATGCCGACATTGCCATCGCACCATGGCTGATCGGCGATCCAGGCGATCGCGTCGCACCCATCTTGCAGTTCTTGCGGTAGGTATTCATCCACCATCAGCCCTTCGGAATCGCCTGCACCGCGCAGGTCCAGCCGGATCACCGCATAGCCATGCCCGGCCAGATAGGGCTGCATTGACGCATCGCGCGCGGTGGTGAAATCGTTTTTGCGATAGGGCAAATATTCCAAGATCGCGGGAACCGGCGCATCTTCTGCGCCTGCTGGCATCCATATGCGCGCGGCCAGCTTGCAGCCATCAGGCATCGGAATTTCCATATGATGGATTTCCTTAACCTCTTGGGGGAATTTAACCACATGCTCCATTTGCCTGCCTCCGATTTGCCGCACATCTCAGTGATGCCTTTGTTGGTCGAAAGCCTATGTCCCTTGGCATAACGTGACAACTTCGCGACCATTCGCAAGTTGACGCGATTAAGGCGTCACTATAAGAATGAGACATGTCTGATGAGCTTCGCCACAACCTCGCCCTGCTGTGCAGTTACCACCTTTCAATTGCAGAGGTGTGCCGCAGGCTGGAAATCAACCGCCAACAATTCAACAAGTATCTTGCTGGTAGTTCGCATCCGTCGCGCCGCAACATGCGGCGAATCTGCGATTTTTTCGGCGTCTCGGAATCCGAGCTTTTGCTGGACCCGCGACAGTTCGAGGATGTCATCGCGCTAAAACGCAGGCCGGTCCAACAAGAGGCGCTGAGCAAACCCCTGCGCCATCTCGACAAGCTGTATCAGCACAGCCAAGACTTGGGAAAATACCTGGGCTACTATTTTCGGTATTTCTATTCTTTTGGAAACCAAGGCAAGGTCATCCGGTCTCTCGCGCTCGTCTACAGCGAAGATAACAAGTATTATTGGAAAAATATCGAAATCCTGCGAGACCCCAAGACCGGGCGATCAAACGGCTTGAACAAGTACGAGGGCGTTTTGTTCTATCTTGCCGACCGTCTCCATATTCTGGAGTATGAAGCGATCGAGGTAAACACGATCACGCAGGCAACCCTGTACCCCAGCCATCGCAACCGCATCGGCCTGTTGCTGGGTATCCAGACCGGCGGACCAACAAGACGCGGGCGCAAACCCGGTGCCTCGAAAGTGGCGCTTGAGTATTTGGGAACCGATATCAATGTGCGCCAAGCCTTGAAACGGACCGGACTGTTCGACCCTAATGATGGCGCGATCCGATCGGACATTCTGTCATTGATCGAGAATACCATTGAACCGCCCTCTGTTGTCTTGGATGTGGAAGAACCGTGATGCCTAGGCCGGAACGGTAGGTAGTGTCTCAGTTTGAAATTGATTTCTTTTTGTAGGGGCCACGCTTCTTAGGTGCTGGTGCGCGCGCGTCGATCAGGCCCACGATCCATTCCATATCGTGCAGCGTGTCGGACACGCCAGCCGCCATCGCGGCTGTCATGCGCAGGCTCTTGTGAACCCGCACAAAATTGTAGTGCACGAAGTAGAGCGAAAGCATGTGCAGGTGGTTTTCCAGCTTCTTGGAAAAGCCATTGGTCAGGCGGGTAAATCGGCGCATACCCATGCGCATTGTGAGGTTTTGGCGCTCAACGTATGACGTGCTGACGTGCGCCATGTCGTGGCGACCTTCAACAGCGCGCTTCTTAATCCCGGTGCACTCAGCCGGAGAATACTTGCGCTCTGCTGTTTTGCCGCCCAGATCGCCATACAGCTTGATAAGCTGGGCATAGTCCACATCGCCACCAAACGCGCCTTCTACGGCCTCCAGATAGGCGCGGCGGCCATCCGTGGTCAGTTGCACGCGGCTGGAAAGGCGGGCACACAGATCGTCCATAAACTCAATTGCCGTTGCCGCCGAACGGTCACCAATCTCGTAAGCCAAAATCATCTTGCTATCAGCGTCGATAGCCGTCCACGTCCACACGTCGCCAGCGCCATCAGGAGCGGCCTTAGCGGTTTTTACGTTCTTGTCCTTGGCGTAGACGAAAGACCAGATTTCATCGCACTGGACGCGCTGTGCGTTCACGTTGCGCACGGCTTCATCGTGGTAGGCCGCACACGCTTCACCAGCGTCCACCAGCAGCTTGGAAACGGTATTGATCGACACGCCTGTAATGCGGCTGATTGAGCGCATGGAAGAACCCTCAACAAGCATATTGAGGATGGTGCAGCGGGTTTTGGTGTCGAGTTTGTTCATACCTAGAATATAAGTATGCAGGCCCTATTTAACAAGCAAAAAGTTCACTTTGTTTTCTTGCCGAATATGTAGCCAGCTACCGTCAACTGAAAGGTCAGTAGGCGCTCTAACGCTGTCCCGAGGTTCTCAGCCCATATAGACGCAAACCCAATCACTCAAAGCGCAAAAAACCCAACCATAAGAAGAATGAAGCTCAAGTTGAGCGAACTATCATCCGAGCCTATCAACCTCCCGATGGGGCCTTGCTGCGCCGAAAGGGTTTCCATATCCCGATTATGTCGGGCCTGAGCCGCTCTTTCTTCCGGAGACTCAAACGTTCCTGACGCCTCCGCTTCAGGCGTCGGGTCGCGCTCGAGATCAACCTGTTTTTCTTTGATTTTCGCCATCGGCATCAACTTCTGTCAGCAGACGGCAAAACTCTTCGTGAATATACTCGTCCGGGATCGGTGTGTTTTGAGCAACTCTAAAGTTGTTCTCCTGTGCAACTTTATGCCAAGGAGTGCCGGGGCGGTGGGTTAAATCAGACAAAGAAAAGCTCGTCATGTGGCCATATCTGTCCCATACCCAATCAATAAGATTGAGAACTTCCCGATCTCCTTCATCAACCCTATCAGGCTCTCCAAACGGAGATGCAGATTGAGGCGCATCAATCTCGCGCCTGCCAAAAAGCTTCAATGCGTGATAAAGGCTTGGGAACACTGGGCCAAACTTCCAAATCTGAGGCCCCTCGGAAGTAAGGCGCGAGCCCTCCAAACCGTAATGCCCGAGCCAATAGCCGTAAGAGCAGTAAACAAGCTTTTGAAGCTTCATATGCTCCAAGCCATAGGGCTCGCCGTGACGGTCAATGAACTCATTCGCGATAGCAAGAGGGGTATAAGGCGCAGCCATCACTTCCACCTCGCGTCTGCGGCCTTGCGCGCGATCTCTGAGCGCTGGGCGTCCGTGGTGTTGTCCTGACGCGCCTTCGCGCCCGCCAAACCGCTCTTGCGCTTGGCCGGTTGTTTCAGTGTTGTTTCTTCGATCTCGCCCGTTGCGATCTTTGCAATGTGGACAGCATTGCCGATCACGTCCGCTGGGCGCTTTTGGCCTTGCGGTCCTTTTGGCATCGTCTTCCTCCTGTGCGTGCGGTCTAATGCCGCCTAAGATGCTTGTTACCACATCTAGGCAATATATGTAAGCTTGTCGTGACACTGACAAGAGCGCATCGCGCGGGCGTGACAATGTATGTAAGAGGTTAAGATTGCGTTGAGCCATATAAAGACTCCCTGATTTCAAACTGAGACACTACCGAACGGTAGGCTGACTTGGGTCGTGTGGTGATCGCGCTCCTGATCCGGCACTGGCCTGTGGGTTTCGGCGCACGCGCTTTGTATGGTGATGGTCATGTCGCGAATCAATCTGGAACAGCTCAAGACATTTTTGTCCGTCGTCCGTCTGGGTGGGGTGGGCAAGGCGTCGAAGATGCTGAATCTAACCCAGCCTGCTGTCACGACGCGCATCCGCAATCTTGAACGCTCTCTTTCGACCGAGCTGTTCGATCGCACCGGAAGCAGTTTGCGCCTGACCAAGCGTGGTGAGCTATTGTTGAAATATGCCGAGCAATTTGAGCAGCTCAGCGAGTTGGTGGCCCAAGACGTGATCGACCCGACAGGCGTGGAGGGGCATCTGCGGCTGGGCGTGTCCGAGACCATCGCCCAATGCTGGCTGCCGGATCTGATTGCCGAACTGCACCAACGCTATCCTCAGCTTGAGATCGAAATCAATGTTGATATCTCGATCAATCTGCGTGCCGCTTTGTTGGACCGCGAGATTGATCTGGCCATTCTGTTGGGGCCGGTATCAGACTTTTCCGTTGATAATATCGAACTGCCGGGGTTTGATTTGGCGTGGTATCGCGCCGTTGGTCAGGACGCGCCTGATCAGCCCAACAGTTATTTTGCGCGCCCGGTGATCACCTATGCCCGCAACACCCGCCCACATCGGGAATTGAAGGCGGAACTGTTCGAACGCGTTGGGCCCGGCGTGACATTGTTTCCATCTTCGTCCCTGTCAGCTTGCTTTCGTCTGGTCGAGGCGGGTTTGGGCGTGGCCGCGTTGCCGCGGGCCTTGGGGGCCAGGTATGTGGCGACAGGCCGGATCACCGAATTTGATCCCGGCTGGCATCCGCAGCCGCTGCGCTTTTCTGCGTCCTACATGGGGGAACCGCGAAGCCCGATCGTGACGACAGCCGCGCAAACCGCCTTGAAAATCGCATTGAACTACGATCAGTGATAAAAATATTTTATATCAACTGTAAATTTTATTCGATTTGCGTTTATTGTCTTCTTTGGTGATCCTGCACATTGTATCGGAGGGCTGCCAATTGGACATCACATACGAACACTTGCAGGGCTCAGGCGCGGGTGACGTGCGTGCCGCGATCCGGTCGGGTCGCTATAGTGGACAGACGGCTGGGTTGGGGGCTGGTTGCTTGCAGGCCAATGTGGTGATCATGCCCGAGGCTTATGCCTTGGACTTCATGCGCTATTGTCAGCGCAACCCCAAGCCGTGCCCGTTAACCGGTGTCTCCGACACCGGAAACCCGATGATGCACACCTTGGGCCGCGATATCGACATTCGCAGCGATGTGCCGGCCTACAATATTTACCGTGATGGCAAATTGGATGGGTCTGCCGATAACATCCTTGACCTGTGGAGCGATGATATGGTCGCCTTTGCGCTGGGGTGTTCTTTCACCTTCGAACATGCCGTCCAACGCGCGGGCGTGCCGCTTTGGCATATCCGGCACAACACCACGGTGCCGATGTTCCGCAGCAATATTGAGACTGTTCCGGCGGGGCGGTTTTCGGGCAAGATGGTGGTCAGCATGCGCGCCATTCCTGCCGCGCATGTCGATGATGTAGCCGCCATTTCGCGGCGCTATCCCTTGGCCCACGGCGGGCCGGTGCATATCGGTGATCCGGCGCAGATCGGCATTACAGATACCTCCTGCCCCGATTGGGGCGATGCGGCCCCGATTGGCCGCGACGAGGTGCCGATGTTCTGGGCTTGTGGCGTGACACCGCAAGTGGCGGTCGAACAAGCGCAATTGCCGCTTTGTATCACGCATAAACCCGGTCACATGCTGATTGCCGATGTGCCGGAAGATGCCGAAGTTCCGGTGATCGCGCCTCAGATGTCCGCCGATGCTTGATGCGAACACAACACCACAACCAACATGGAGAATAAGATGAAACATATTCTGACAACAGCCGCCGCCGCAGCGATTGCGGCCACGCCTTTGGCCGCACAAGACCTGTCGGTCGTCGGCAGTTGGTCCAGCCTGCCACTGCACAAGCAGTTCGAGACACCGTTTTGGACAGAAACGCTGCCCGAGGCCTCCGGTGGGTCGATCAACGTGTCCCTGACCACCCATGGCGAGATGAACTTGGGCGTGGCCGACGTGTATCGCCTGTTGGGGCAGGGCGTCTATGACGTGGCAATGACCGTGGCCGATTACGCCGTGGCCGACTCGCCCGCGCTGGAAAGCCTTGACGTTCCATTGGTCGCCCTATCCGCCGATGAGGCCCGCGCCATGGTCGATACCGCGCGCCCGATGGTGGAAGACATCTATCGCGACACGTTCAACAGCCATGTGCTGGCGATTGCGCCTTACCCACCGCAGGTTGTGTTCTGCAATGCCGAGGTCAACAGCCTTGATGATCTTGAGGGGCTCAAGGTGCGGGCCTCGGGACGCATGACGGCCAAGTTTCTTGAGGCGCTGGGCGCCGAGGGCGTGAATGTCAGCTTTTCCGAAGTGCCGGGCGCGCTGCAAAAAGGCGTGGTTGATTGCGCCGTCACTGGCGCCGGATCGGGGTATAGCGCCGGATGGTGGGAAGTTTCGACACATCTGCTGCCCATTCCGCTGGGTGGATGGGATCCGGTTGTCACCGCGATCAATATGGACAAGTGGCAAAGCCTTGATGCCGACACGCAAAGCCTGATCGAAAGCCAGATCAAGACCGAATTCGAAGATCCCGCATGGGCCGTCGCACAGGATGCGTTGGTTAATGATATTGCCTGCCTGACCGGCAATGGCGAATGCCCGGCCGGTGACGCGCGCGATATGACGCTGGTCGAGGTGTCGGATGCCGATTTCGAAAATGCACGCGAGATCCTTGTGACCGAAGTGCTGCCTGATTGGGCGGATCGCGCCGGTGCCGATTGGGCGCAGCGCTGGAACGCGTCGGTTGGTGAAGTGGTCGGTGTCAGCATCCCCACCGAATAAGACCTGGCACTGAACGAAAGAGGCCCCCGATGGCAGAGCGACTTCTGAAAACACTGCGTAGCCTGAACCGGGGCGTTGCCATAGCTGTTGGCATCATGCTTCTGGCCTGTGCCGCGGTTGTGTTGTTGGATATCGGGCTGCGGCAATTGGGGGCCTCTTTCGGTGGAACCGATGAAATCAGCGGCTATGCCATGGCCATCGCCACGTCATGGGGCATGGCATATGCCCTGCTGGAACTGGGCCATGTGCGGATTGATCTGATCCGTGGGCGCGTTGGCGCCTTGGGTCGGTCTTTGTTCGATCTGTTGGCAATGGTGGTGCTGGCGGCCACTGTCAGCTTGATCGCCGTCAAATGCTGGCCTGTGCTAGAGCGGTCGCTTTCGGTCGGGTCACGGGCCAATACCCCGTTGGAAACCCCCTTGTGGTGGGTGCACGTGCCATGGTTCGCGGGCTGGGCATGGTTTGCAATCATGTCGTGGCTGACGTTTTTGGCGGCCTTGACGTTGGTCGCGCGCGGCCGGTTCAAAGCGTCCGAGGCCGCAATCGGCGCCTTTGGCGAAGAGCAGGAGGTGTTGAAATGATCACCTATGTCTCGGTTGGCCTGCTGGCCCTGCTTAGCCTGTCGATCCCGGTGGGAATTGTTCTATTCCTGTTGGGCTTTGGCGTGGATACGTTCTTTAGCGCCTTTCCGCTGACCCGTGGCTTGGGCAACATGGTGTGGTCTACCTCGAATAACGCCACGCTGATCGCCATTCCGTTTTTCGTGCTGTTGGGCGAAATTCTTGTGCGCAGCGGCGTGGCCGGGCGCACCTATGCGGCGCTTGATAAATGGATCTCATGGCTGCCGGGCGGTCTGGTCCATGCCAATGTCGCAACCGCAACGATGTTCTCGGCCACCTCGGGCAGTTCGGTGGCAACCGCCGCCACCGTGGCCACGGTGGCGATGCCACAAGCCGAAAAGCTGGGCTATGATCCAAAACTGTTTTCCGGTGCGATTGCGGCAGGCGGCACGTTGGGCATCATGATTC
This sequence comes from Roseovarius gahaiensis, assembly GCF_011601345.1. Classification (GTDB taxonomy): domain Bacteria; phylum Pseudomonadota; class Alphaproteobacteria; order Rhodobacterales; family Rhodobacteraceae; genus Roseovarius; species Roseovarius gahaiensis. Next base: position 116,085 of record NZ_JAAORB010000004.1, on the reverse strand, counting down.
CGCCGTCGATCAACCTGATCGTTTATGGCTTTCTGACGCAAACCTCGATTCCGCAATTGTTTTTGGCCGGGTTGGTGCCGGGTATCGGCCTTGCGCTGGCCTTTATCGTGATGACGGCGATCATCTGCATGATCCGCCCCGAGCTGGGCGGTGAACAACGGCTGTTCGCGCTGCCGGTGATGCTGCGTGCGCTGGCGCATCTGGTGCCGATCATCCTGCTGTTCACGGTTATTATCGGCACGATCTACAAGGGCTGGGCCACCCCGACCGAGGCCGCCGCGGTGGGCGTTGCCGGGGCGCTGGTCATTGCAGCGGTGTTCGGGGGGGTATCGGTTGGCATGCTGACCGAAAGCCTGTTGGGCACGATCAAGATCACCTCAATGATCATGCTGGTCGTTCTGGGGGCGTCTTTCCTGAACTTCACGCTGGCCTCGGCCGGGCTGGGGCAGGAATTGCGCGCCTTTCTTGAGGGGCTGGGCCTGACGCCGTTGATGACGATCTTTGTGATCGTCGGCATTTATATCGTGTTGGGCTTTTTCATCGAAACCCTGTCGCTGATGGTGGTCACGATCCCGATCATCGTGCCGCTGGTGGTGCAATTGGGCTATGATCCGATCTGGTTCGGTATCTTGATGATCGTATTGATCGAAATGGCCCTGATCACCCCACCTGTGGGTCTGAACCTGTACGTGGTGCAGGGCGCGCGCAAATCGGGGAAAATGGGCGATGTGATGCTGGGCGCACTGCCTTACGTGTTCGCCATGTTCCTGATGGCGATGGCCTTGATCGCCTTTCCGCAAATCGCGCTTTATCTTCCGGGTGCCGTTCAGCCCTGAGCCTTGCGCCGCTGACGCCCCACGCAACCCGAAACCAGACAGCATGGTCATATGACATCGCACCCCGCCGAAACCGGACCCCAAGACGCCACGGGCTGGCCCCGCATTCGCACCGTGGGTGTGGTTGGCCTGCTGGTCAGCTTTGGTGACCAGTTGACCGAACCCGCCAACCGTGCGGCGCTGGCCCTGCGTGCCGCGATCGAAGCCGAAGGTTGGGACGGGGTTGAAGAATGTTCAACTTCGCTGGTCTCGGCCTATGTCCGGTTTGATCCGCTTTGGATCAACCACAGCGATCTGCAAAACCACTTGCGCCGCCTGCTGGACAGCCGTGATTGGTATCAGGCCGATCTGCCACAAGGTCGCCGCCTGTGGCGCATTCCGACGGTCTATGGCACCGATCTGGCCCCGCAATTATCCGAGGCGGCGCAAGCCGCAGGGCTGACCGAGGCCGAGGCCATTGCCTCGATCTCGGGCACGCGGGTGCGGGTGCAGACCATCGGCTTTGCCCCCGGTCAGCCCTATTTGGGCGCGTTGGACGAGGCATGGAACATCCCCCGCCAAAAGACCCTGACCGAGCGCGTGCCCGAAGGCGCGCTGACGGTGGCGATCCGGCAGCTTGTTCTGTTTTCTGTCAGCACCCCAACCGGATGGCGGCATATCGGGCAAACGGCGTTTCGGCTGTTCCGGCCCGAGGCCGACACGCCCTTTGTGCTGCGCCCCGGTGACGAGGTTGAATTTCAGCCAACCACACCTGAAAAATTAGCGGCCATGCGTCAGGACGGGCCGGATGGCGGCGCCATGTCCGAGAAGATCACATGACCCGCGTGCTGATCGTCCACCGGGCCGGGCCGGGCGTGACCCTGCAAGATCAAGGGCGCCCCGGCTATCTGGGCTTTGGCCTGTCGCGCGGGGGCGCGGCAGACCGTCTGGCGCTGGCCGAAGGGGCCGCGCTGTTGGGGCAGGGCGATGATTTGGCCGCGATTGAAATGGCTGGACTGGGTGGCGAGTTCGAGGCCGGGGCGGATATGCGCATCGCGCTGACCGGCGCGCCCATGCGCGCGTCGATTGATGGCACGCGCATCGCATGGAATGCCTCTCATGCCTTGCCGCGGGGCGCGCGGCTGTCCATCGGCGGGGCCGAGCAGGGCAGTTACGGATATTTGCACGTCGGTGGCGGCGTGGATTTGCCCGCGCAGCTTGGGGCGCGGGGCGCGCATCTGGCGGCCGGTGTGGGTCATGCGGTGCAGGCGGGGGATGATCTGCCTTTGGGGGATGATCCCAAGCCGGGTGAGGTCGGGCAGGGGATTACGCCCTTGCCACGGTTTGACGGCGGCACCGTGCGCGTTGTGCCAAGCCTGCAAACCGATTTCTTCGGGCCCGATCAGATTGCCCGATTCGAGGCCACGGAATTTCACCGTGACACGCGCGGCAGCCGGATGGGGGTACGTCTGATCGCCGAGGCTGCAGACCCGCTGCACAGTGACACGGGCCTGTCTGTCTTGTCCGAGGTGGTCGTGCCGGGCGATATCCAGATCACCGGCGACGGCACGCCGTTTGTCTTGCTGAGTGAATGCCAGACAACCGGGGGCTATCCGCGCATCTGTTCGGTTCTGCCGTGTGATTTGCCGATTGTCGCGCAGGCCCAGCCGGGGGCGAGGTTGCGGTTTACCTTCGTCACATTGGACAACGCTGTCGAGGCCGAGCGCCGCGCCGCCGCCCATCGGGCGGGGCTATGCAGCGGGTTGCATCCCTTGGTCCGCGATCCGCATGACATCCGTGATCTTCTTTCCTATCAATTGATCGGCGGCGTGACCGCTGGAACCGAGCTTGACCAAGAAAAGGCCCAAACATGACGCGCAGCGTGGATTTGAATGCCGATATGGGCGAAAGTGTTGGCCCGTGGAACATGGGCGACGATACCGCTTTGCTGGACGTGGTAACGTCGGCCAATATCGCCTGTGGCTTTCATGCGGGCGATTGGAACGTGATGGCGGCCACGATGCGGGCCGCCCATCAGCGCGGTGTCGGCATCGGCGCGCATCCGGGCTTTGCCGATTTGCAAGGGTTTGGCCGTCAGCGTATGCATGTGCCGCGTGAAAGCCTGGGCAACATGGTGCGCTATCAGATGGGCGCGGCCATCGGTATGGCCCGTGCCAATGGTGCCCATGTGCGGCATCTGAAACTGCACGGCGCGCTGGCCAATATGGCCGCCGAAGATCACGACCTTGCACTGGCCTGTTACGAAGCAGCGCTGTCGGTGGACCCCGATATCACGATCATGGTGCTGGCCGGCACCGCGCAACAGGCCGCTGTGGCCGATCTGCGCTGTAACGCGGCCTGTGAGATCTTCGCCGACCGCGCCTATAACGATGACGCCACGCTGGTCGATCGCAGCCTGCCCGGTTCGGTCATCCACGATGCGGCCGAGGCGGCCAGCCGTATTGTCGAGATGGTCACCGCCGGTGCGATCATCGCCCAAAGCGGGCGGCGCATCGACACCCGGATCGACACGATCTGCCTGCATGGTGACACGCCCGCCGCTGTGGATATCGCCCGCCAAGTGCGCGCCGGTCTAAAAGACAGCGGCGTCACGCTGGCCCGGTTTCAGGGCGCACCAATTTAGTGTTCTGCGCCTGACACCAGTTTCCCAGACCGCCCGCACGGGCTGGCGATTGGTCAGGCTGGGCGCGCCACTCCGATCTTTTTCGGATTTGGCTGGCATAAAGTGCTTCTGAACTGCCGTCTGATCGCCACCCCGCGGTCTGGCAAGGGGCCGACTTCAACGACAGTTGCTAACTGGCCTTGGCGTATAGGAAAGGTCCGCTCCCTACACTGAAAGCCGTCATCGAACAGGTCCACCCGGACAACTCGCCCCTTGCCCTCAACCTCCGCCGGTTTTGCGAAACAGGCGGGTGACGATCACGAAAAACAGCGGCACAAAGATCACCCCCAGAACGGTGGCCGACAAGGTGCCGCCCAACACGCCCGAGCCGATCGCGTTGCGCCCGCCCGACCCCGCGCCGGAACTTAGCACCAACGGTAGAACCCCCAGCGAAAACGCCATCGAGGTCATGATGATCGGGCGGAAACGCTGGCGCGCGGCTTCGGCCACGGCGTCAATCACGCGCTCGCCCGCCTCGTATCGGTCGCGGGCAAATTCGACGATAAGAATGGCGTTCTTGCCGGTCAGGCCGATCACCGTCAGCAGCCCCACCTGAAAGAACACGCCATTTTCAAACGCCCCCAGCCACGCGCCGAGCAAAGCGCCCAACACCCCGATTGGCATGGCCAGCATCACCGCGAAAGGAATGGACCAGCTTTCGTAAAGCGCTGCCAGCGACAGGAACACGGCCGCCAGTGACAGGGCATATAGCAGCGGGGCCTGATTGCCCGATTGCCGTTCTTCCAGCGACAGCCCGGTCCAAGCCAGATCATAGCCATCGCCCAATTGTCCCACCAACCGCTCCATTTCGGCCATCGCCTCGCCGGTGCTGACGCCTTGCGCGGGCGAGCCTTGGATCTGGATCGACGGGATGCCGTTATAGCGATACAGCCCCTGCGCGCCGTAATCCCATTGCCCTTCGGCGAAGTTGGAAAACGGCACCAGCCCGCCGCTGGCATTGCGCACGCGCCATTTCTCGATATCCGAGGGCGTGGCGCGGTCGTCGGCCTCGCCCTGCACATAGACCCGCTTGATCCGGCCTTGGTCGATGAAGTCGTTCACATATGTCCCGGCCCACGCGATTTGCAGCAACTGCCCCACATCCGTCGGTGTCAGCCCCATGGCCCCGGCCTTGCGCCAGTCGATATCCAGATTGAATTGCGCGGCATCTTCCAAGCCGCTTGGTCGGACCGAGGTGACGACATCGCTTTGCCCCGCCATGCCCAGCACCTGATTGCGGGCGTTGATCAGGTCTTCGTGGCTTTGGCCATCGCGTGCTTGCAGGTAGAAATCAAAGCCCGACACGTTGCCCAGTTCGATCACCGAGGGCGGCACGATGGGGAACACCTGCGCATCACGGATCTGGCTGAACGCGCCAAAGGCCCGCCCGGCCAGCGCCTGAACACTTTGCGCAGGCGACGGGCGCTCATCCCAATCCTTAAGCTGAACAAAGGCGATGCCCATGTTCTGCCCGCTGCCCGCAAAGCTGAAGCCGACAACCCCGAACATGGATTTCACCACCTCTGGTTCTTGGGTCAGGTAATAATCTTCGACCTGCTTGACCACATCCAGCGTGCGTTCGGCGGTGGCGCCTGTGGGGGTCTGGATCAAGGTGAACAGGATGCCCTGATCTTCCTCGGGCAGAAACCCGGTGGGCGTGCGCATGAACAAAAAAACCATCGCGGCGGCCAGTGCCAGATACACAAGGCCCACCCGCAACGGGCGGCGCACGCTCCAGCGCACGGTGCCGGTGTAGCCGGATAACACGCCGTTAAAGCCTTTGTTGAACCAGGCAAAAGGCCCGCGGGTTGCGCCATGCCCCTTGGGCTTGAGCAATGAGGCACACAGCGCCGGGGTCAGCGTGATTGCCACCACCACCGACAGCGCCATTGCCGACACGATGGTGATCGCGAATTGCTGATAGATCACACCGGTCGAGCCGGGAAAGAACGCCATGGGCACGAACACCGCCGATAGCACCATGGCAATCCCGATCAGCGCGCCGGTGATCTGCCCCATGGATTTATGCGTGGCCTCGCGCGGTGGCAGGCCTTCTTCCTCCATGATGCGTTCGACGTTTTCGACCACGACGATGGCATCATCCACCAAAAGGCCGATGGCCAGCACCATCGCCAGCATGGTCAGTGTGTTGATGGTAAATCCTGCCGCTGCAAGCACCCCAAAGGTGCCCAGTAGCACGACCGGCACGGCCAGCGTCGGGATCAGTGTGGCGCGCAGGTTTTGCAGGAACAGGAACATCACCAGAAACACCAGCCCGATCGCTTCGAACAGGGTTTTGACCACCTCCTTGATCGAAATCTCGACAAACGGCGTGGTGTCATAGGGGATGACGTAATCCACGCCTTCGGGGAAAAACCGGGCGAATTCGGCCATCCGCTCTTTCACCGCTTCGGCGGTGTCCAGCGCGTTGGCCCCCGGTGCAAGGCTGATCGCCATACCCGCCGCCGGGGCGGCGTTGAAGCGGGCGATGGTCGAATAATTCTCGGCCCCGATTTCGACGCGCGCCACATCATCCAGCAGAACCAGCCCGCCATCGGTTTCGGCGCGCAGCACGATCTGGCGGAAATCCTCGGGCGTGCTGAGCAGGGATTGCGCGGTGATCGTTGCGTTCAATTGCTGACCATCGACCGCAGGGCGCGCCCCGAACGCCCCGGCCGAGATCTGGGCGTTTTGGGCCGAGACGGCGGCCACCACATCGGCAGGGGTCAATTCGAACGCGGCCAGCTTGGCCGGGTCCAGCCAAATTCGCATGGCGTATTGCCCGCCAAACACATTGACCGATCCAACACCGTTGATCCGGCTTAACTCATCCACAAGGTTGGTGACCATGTAATCGGCCAGATCGACCTGTTCGAGGCTGCCATCGGATGAAATCAGCGCCACCACCATCAGGAACCCGGCGGATGATTTTTCAACGGTCAACCCCTGCCGCTGGACGGCCTCGGGCAATAGCGGTGTGGCCTGACTCAGTTTGTTTTGCACCTGCACCTGCGCGATATCGACATCGGTGCCGGTTTCAAACGTCAGGGTCAGTTCCACAGTGCCCGCCGCCGTTGATGAGGACGAGAAATAGCGCAGCCCGTCCAGCCCGGTCATCTGTTGTTCGATCACCTGTGTCACCGTATTGGCCACAGTGTTCGCCGAGGCCCCCGGATAGCTGGCAGCAACCGTCACCGAAGGCGGCGCGATTTGCGGGTATTGCGCGACCGGCAACATACGGATCGCCAAAATGCCGATCCCCATGATGATGATCGAGATGACCCACGCAAATACGGGCCGGTCGATGAAAAAACGTGCCATGTGCTATACGCCCCCGTGCGTCACTGATCGTCGCCCGCGTCATCCGGCGTGGCGCGGTTTTCGGGGGTGACGGTGTCCCCGGGCGCAGCTTTTTGGAAGCCCGCCACAACCACGCGGTCGCCCGGTTCCAGCCCGGTGTCTACAACCCAGTCCGAGGCACGATCCTGAAGGATGTTCAGCGCGCGGTCCTCGATCACGTTGTCGGCGTTGACAACCCATGCGGTTGGTCGTCCGCGACGATCACGCACCACGCCCTCTTGCGGGACCAGATAGACATCATCCACGACCTCGACCGGCATGTTCACCTGCACATACATGCCCGGCAAAAGCAGCGTTTTGGGATTGTCGAACTGCATGCGCAGCGTGACCACGCCGGTTTGCGGGTCAACATTCGGCTCGGCCGCCTGCAAACGGCCGGTTTCGCCATACTCAGATCCATCTGCCAAAGTCAGCCGCACGGTGTTGTCGGCCCCGGCCAGCTCTTCTTCGGTTTCGCCCCGCCGCCAGCGCAGCAGTTCGGCGGCGGATTGGGTCACATCCACATAAACCGGGTCAATATTTCGGATCACGGCCATTGGCTGTGCCTGACTGGCCGTGACCAGCGCGCCGGGGCTGGTCTGCGACAGGCCGATGCGCCCGGAAAGACGAGCACGAATGGTGGTGTGCGATAACTCGATCTCGGAGGCGTTCAGTTGCGCGCGCGCCAATTCCAGCGCGGCTTCTGCCGAATCACGGGCTGCCTGTGCCTCGTCCAGCGCTTGCTCGCTGGCAACATTGCGGGCCTGCAACTCGATCAGGCGTTCTGCATCGCGGCGGCCGGCGCCCAATTGCGCCTCGGCCTGCGCCACGCTGGCGCGAGCTTGTTGAACGGCGGCTTCGTAGCTGGCGGCGTCGATCTTATACAGTGGGTCACCGGCCTGCACTTCGCCGCCTTCGGTGAACACCCGTTCGGTGATGATGCCGTTGACCTGCGGGCGCACCTCGGCCTGCGCCGACGCGGCAACGCGGCCCGGCAATGTCGAGGTCAGGGTGACGGTCTGCGGCTGCACAGTTACGACAGTGACCGCCACGGGCTGGTCTGATTGCTGCGCAATGCCGGGCACTGTGGCGGAAAACAGGACGGCTAGGGCCACCAGAGGCCTGGAAAAAGACAGCATGACAAACCTTTCAGGAAATCAAGATAACGTCTGCGCGACGAACCGCTCGTATCATCTTAGCTTAATCTTGTCGCGGCCCTCTTTGCAACCAAGCACGCTATGCCCGATTTGCACAGGATACGGTGTGCATTTGCACAGAAACCTAGGTATGTAACACGCCGTTACAGCCTCTGGCGCTTTGGCGGAAAAAGTCTTAGATACAGGCAATATAGATCAAGACTTGGTAGGCACGCGTGACCCAGAAACACACCGGACGAGTGACCAGAGATGGTATTCGAATTCATGAACAGGCCGACTTTGCCGGCATGCACAAAGCCGGTGAACTGGCGGCGCGCATTCTGGATGACGTGGCTCTGCACGTCTTTCCCGGACAAACCACCGGCGAATTGGACCGCATCATCGAAGACAAGGTGAACGCCGCTGGCGCGACATCCGCAACCATCGGCTACAAGGGTTACAAGCACGCCAGTTGCATCAGCGTCAATCACGTGGTCTGCCACGGCATCCCCGGTGACAAAAAGCTGAAAGATGGCGATATCCTGAACATCGACGTGACGGTGATTGTCGATGGTTGGTTCGGCGACACAAGCCGCATGTTCGTGGCGGGCAAGCTATCGCGCAAGGCCGAGCGGTTGATTAAGGTGACCCATGATTCCTTGATGAAAGGGATCGAGGCGGTCAAGCCCGGCAACACCTTCGGCGATATTGGCCATGCGATCCAAACCTATGCCGAGGCACAGCGCATGTCGGTGGTGCGCGATTTCTGCGGCCATGGTCTGGGCCGGGTGTTTCATGCGCCGCCCAATGTTTTGCACTATGGGCGCGCGGGCACTGGCCCGGTTCTGGAAGAGGGGATGTTTTTCACCATTGAACCGATGGTCAATCTTGGCCGCCCCGAAACCAAGGTTCTGGCCGATGACTGGACGGCGGTCACGCGTGATAAATCCCTGTCGGCGCAGTTTGAACATTCCATCGGCGTGACCGCACAGGGCGCAGAGATCTTCACCCTGTCACCGGCTGGCCGGTTCCATCCTACATGGGCTGACGATCAGCCCAAGGACTAAGGCGCTGCCGGGACATAATTGAACCGGGCATAAAAGCGGGCGAGTTCATCATCACTGGGCGCAGTCCCTGTATAAGTGCGCGTGTAAAACGGCACCCGTTTCATCCGGGTGTCCAGCGTTTCCTCAACCTGCATCGAGATATAGCCAATCTGCCCGTGATAGAGCGTGCTGATGCGCACATAGGCATCTTGCCGGTCATAGCCATGGCTTTGCAGCGTGGTTTGCAAGGCGCTGATGCGCTGCTGGTCGTTGTCGCGCAGGCGGGTCATCACCTCTGGCGATTGTAGGGCCCATCCCCGGATCGCGAATTCCAGCCGCTGATCGAACTGCGTGTTGTCGATAAAACAGGCGATCACGTTCAAAACAGCCTCGTTCGCGGTGGCGGCATAGGCGTTTGCAGACTCCAGTAGGTTGGCGGTGTTCAAGGCCTCCCAATGGTCCAGCAAAGCCGCCAGAAGGTCAGCTCGATCTTTGAAAAACCAATAAAAACTGGTGCGTGACAGGCCCATTTCACTGGCCAATGGCTGAATTTTTACCGCATCGACCCCACCGTCGATCAGTGCCGTAAGGGCGGCATTTAACCAGACGTCGCGCGATCCACGCCAGCCGCTTTCTTTTTGCTTATCCGTCATGGGCGGGCCATCGTTTTAAAAAATATACACTGATGTCTTAAAACTTGACACATATGAACATTATTCGCAACCTGCCGCTGAACCATCCAGATTCGCGAAGGTGTGCAGATGTCCAGCGATCCCTTGCTTCAGCCCTATCAATTGAAACACCTGACCCTGAAAAACCGGGTCATGATCTCGTCTCACGAACCGGCTTATGCCGAGGATGGGATGCCCAAGGATGCCTACCGCGCCTATCATGTCGAACGCGCCAAGGGTGGCGTTGCGATGACCATGACCGCCGGATCGGCCGTGGTATCGCGCGACAGCCCGCCAGCCTTCAGCAATATTCTGGCCTATAAGGATGAGGTCGTCGGCTGGATGAAAAAGCTGACGGATGAATGCCACGATCACGATTGCGCGGTGATGATCCAACTGACCCATTTAGGCTGGCGCACCCGCTGGGACAAAGGCGATTGGCTGCCATCCGTGTCGCCCGGCCCCGAACGCGAACCGGCGCACCGCGCCTTTCCCAAAGTGGTGGAAGACTGGGATATTTCGCGCATCGTTCAGGACTACGCCGATGCCGCCGAGCGGATGCAGGCGGCGGGCCTCGACGGGATCGAACTTGAGGCCTATGGCCACTTTATGGATGCCTTCTGGTCGCCGCGTCTAAATGCGTTGGATGCCCCCTATGGCGGCGATCTGGAAAACCGCATGCGCTTTGGCTTTGGCTTTGACGTGCTACGGGCTATTCGGGATCGTGTCGGCCCGGAATTCATAGTCGGTATCCGCTATGTCGCCGACGAACAGGCCGAAGGCGGGATCACCAAGGCCGAAGGGGCCGAGATTACCAAGCGGTTGAAAGCCAGCGGGCTGGTCGATTTCCTGAACGTGATCCGCGGCCATATAGACACGGATGCAGCCCTGACCGATGTGATCCCCGTGCAGGGGATGCGCAACGCCCCGCATCTGGATTTCGCGGGCGATTTGCGCGCCGAGGTGGATATTCCGGTCTTCCATGCATCCAAAATCCCCGATGTCGCCACCGCCCGCCATGCCATATCCAGTGGCAAACTGGATATGGTCGGCATGACCCGCGCCCACATCACCGAGCCGCATATCATGCGCAAGATCATGCAGGGCCAAGAAGACCGCATTCGCCCCTGTGTCGGCGCGAATTACTGCCTTGATCGCATTTATCAGGGCGGCAAGGCTTTGTGCATCCACAATCCCGCCACGGGGCGGGAGCTGTCTCAGCCGCATATCATCCCGTCTGCCAGTCAGGCGAAATCGGTGTTGATCGTCGGGGCCGGCCCCGGCGGGATGGAGGCCGCCCGCGTTGCCGCGGAACGGGGTCACAACGTGGTCGTGCACGAGGCCGCCAATGATCCGGGTGGGCAAATTCGCCTGACCGCGCAATCGCCCCGCCGCCGCGAGATGCTGTCGATTATTGACTGGCGGATGGCCGAATGTGAACGGTTGGGCGTTGAGTTTCACTTCAATTCCTATGCCGAGGCTGACACTGTTACCTCTGCTGCGCCCGATGTTGCCGTGATCGCGACCGGCGGTCTGCCCCATACCGAGATGCTGCGCGACGGCAACGACCTTGTTGTATCAACGTGGGATATCCTGTCGGGCGATGCGCAGCCGGGCCAGAACGTGCTGATCCATGACGAGGCAGGCGACAACGCTGCGTTGCAAGCCGCTGAAATCATCGCGCAGGCCGGTGGTAAAGTGGAAATCATGACCCCCGACCGCGCCTTTGCGCCCGAGGTGACGGGCATGTCGCTGACGCCCTACATGCGCGCCTTGCAACAGTTGGATGCCACGTTCACCGTCACATGGCGGTTGCTGGCCGCGCGGCGGGACGGCAATGAAGTGCTGGCCGAGATCGGCAGCGATTATGGCGGTGTCACGCGCGAACGGCGGGTGGATCAGATCGTGGTGAATTATGGCACCCGGCCATTGGACGATCTGTATTTTGACCTTAAACCGCTGTCGTCCAATCTGGGGCAGATCGATTATGACGCCCTGATTGCAGGCAAGCCACAGGCCTTGGCCCCCAATCCCGACGGCGCGTTTCAGTTGTTCCGCATCGGCGATGCGGTGTCGTCGCGCAACACCCATGCGGCCATCTATGACGCCTTGCGCCTGTTGAAATCTGTCTAAGCGGGGCGCGCCCACGCCGGGGCGTTGTTCGTCGGCACCTTGGCTGCGCATACGCTTTTTGGCCTGACGGCACAGGGTTTAGCGCGAGCTGAAAAGGCCCGTCAAAGCGCGTTTGACAAGGCCGGTCACAGATGGGCGGCGGGTTTGCGCAAAGGGCAGCGGTCGGCAGACCTCCATCGCGGCCACACCCACCCGCGCGGTCAGCGCGCCGTTCACCACGCCCTCGCCAAACCGGCGCGAGATTTTCGACACAACACCACCGCCCGCGACCGAACTGATCAGATCATCGCCCACGGCCACGGCGCCTGTGGCCACCAGATGCGTCATCACGGCGCGCGCCAGCCGCCAACTGCCCAAGGTGCCCGCGCGCCCGCCATAGATTTCCGCGATGCGCCGGATCATGCGCAGGTTCGACGTCAGCGCGACCACCACATCAGCCAGCGCCAGCGGCACAATAGCGGTGACTGTGGCCACCTGCCGTGCGGCGGCTTCGATTTCTTGCATGGCGACCTGATCCAGCGGTATCAGAATTTCGGTCTCGGCCAGCCCAAGCAATGCGCCGGCGTCGAATTGATCACCGCTCAGATCGGCAAGGCGCTCGCGCCCCCAACTTGTATCGTCGCGCCCGGAATAAAGCCGGGTCAGATCGGACACCACGGCACGCGCGTCACGCAGGCTGTCGGCGCTCAGTGCAGCGTCGGCGCGCGAGTGTAGTCTGTCAAGTCGCGCCAATCTGGATATGGCCTGCAATTCGCGCAGCGCGATGATCAACAGCACCAGCAAAAAGGCCGCTGCCAGCCCTGTGACCGCATAGCCCAACAGCGGCGCGCGCGTCATCAGCCCGGTGATGAAATCCCAAGCGGCCACCGATACAGCCGCGCCAAGGAACGCCAGCAGTAACCCCCAGAACAGTCGTGCCAGCTTTGATGGTTTGCGCGCGGCCAGCGTGGCCACGGTTTGCATCGCGCGCCCCTCGGGTGGGGGTGGTGCATCGGGGTCGGGCACCGGCGGCGCGGTGGCCGGGGATGGCGCATCTGCGTCATCTTCCAGATCAATCAGGATCGGGCCTTTGGTCATTGCGGTCCCCTGTGCGATGCCTGCCAGACCATACGGATATCGGGCAAGTTTTCATCATTGCCCGCGCCGTGGGTGCGGGTGGTCTCGGCAAAACCGTGGCGCGCGTAAAAGCCCCGCGCGGCTGTATTGGCCTGCAAGACCCATAAATCCAACTGACGGGCGCGCGCTTTGGCATCATCCAGCAACGTCCGGCCCAGCCCCTGACCACGGGCGCGGGGATGCACATAAAGCGCATGGATGCGCCCACCGTCGCGTGCGATGAACCCGGCCGGGCCGTATCTGTCATACACAACTTGCACCCAGCCCCGGTGGATCACCTTTGCCATGACTCGCATATCGGTCAGCCGAGAGCGGACCTGCGGCAGCCACGGCGTGGCGCGGGTGAACGCCCAGAGGATGGCCAGAAGATGCGGTGCATGACCGATATGGGCGCGCACCGGGGTCACAACCGATCCCCGATCAGGAACTGCGCGGCCCGGTCCAGCCGGATATGCGGCGGGCCTTCGCCGGGTCTCAGGCTCAGACGGGCGGGCGCGAAATTCATCACCTGATAATCGGCGTCTAGCCAGTGTTTTGCGCCCTCGCGCGCCGGGGCCAGCAGGCGGGCGGGGTCTTGGGGCAAGTCACCGGGATAGAACGCCGCCTGCTTGCCGGTGTCCAGCAGCCGCCCGCGCACGCACTCAAGCGGTCGCCCGTTGTGCTGCACGGTTTCCTCGACTGTGGCGCGCAGCGCGGCGATGGCCATGGCTTGGGTGTCGGCCCCGGCGAAATCGGCGCGGTCGCGGGCGTCGCGCGTCAGTGCCGCCATGATCGCCGTCAGGCGGGCGTGTTGGGTGTGGTGCAGGTGGTCGGCCTTGGTGGCGGCAAACAGGATTTTTTCCACCCGGCGGCCCATCAACAGGCGGGTCAGAAAAGCGTTCCGCCCCGGACGGAAGGCTGACAGGATGTCGGCCATGGCGCGGCGCATATCCTCGACAGGGCGGGGCCCACGATGGATGGCACCCAAGGCATCCACCAGCACGATCTGCCGGTCGATCCGGGCGAAATGATCGCGGAAGAACGGTTTGACGATCTGCGCCTTGTAGGCTTCGAACCGGCGCTCCATTTCGCGCCACAGCGATTTGCGCGACGGTTTGTCGGGCGGGGCCAGCGGGGCAAAGGTCAGAGCGGGGGATCCGGCCATGTCGCCGGGCAGCGGGAACCGCCCCGGCGTGCAATCGTAAAACCCGGCATCGCGGGCCGCGTTCAGATAGGCAGTGAACCCTTTGGCGAGCGATTGCGCCACGGGTTCATCCAGCGCGGCGGCGGGGTCGGTGGCCTGCGCTTGTGTCAGGTAATCGGTGGCTTGCGGGCGATCTGCCAGACGGGCCAGCACCTCGGCCGACCAGTCTGCATAAGACTTGTCCAACAGGGCCAAATCCAGCAGCCATTCACCGGGATAATCCACGATATCCAGATGCACGGTGCGTGGCCCCGACAACCCCGACAGCAGCCCTGTGGGACGGACCCGCAGCGACAGGCGCAATTCCGATACGGCGCGCGTGCTGTCGGGCCAACGCGGTTCGGGCGCGGTCAGCGCGGCAAGGTGGGTTTCATAGTCAAATCGCGGCACGGTATCGTCTGGCTGCGGTTGCAAAAACGCCGCGCTGATCCGGCCTTCAGAGGCGGCCAGCAGGCCGGGCATCCGGCCCCGATCCATCAGGTTGGACACCAGCGAGGTGATGAATACCGTCTTACCGGCGCGCGACAGTCCGGTCACGCCCAGCCGTATCACCGGCTCGAACAGGGATTCCGACAGGGTGTCGGTCACAGTCCCGACCTTACGTGTCAGGCCATCGGTGATATCGGTGATGATCAATTGCGGCCCCCTGCCTGTGCCCTGACCAAGATAGCCACGCACACGCTCAGTTGCCAGAGGGGAGGTTTGGGGGATTGTTCCCCTAGGGGCGGCGGGGTATTGGGCAGCTATGCCAAGATACGCGTTGAAAGTGGAATATGACGGTGCGCCTTTTGTCGGTTGGCAAAGGCAGGTCGATCAGCCCTCGGTGCAGGGTTCGATCGAGGCGGCGCTGGCCCGGTTGGAGCCGGGGCCGCACAACATTGCTGCCGCTGGCCGTACGGATGCGGGCGTGCATGGGTTGGCGCAGGTGGCGCATTGCGATCTGACCAAGGATTGGACGCCGTTCCGCCTGTCCGAGGCGCTGAATTATCATCTGAAGCCTGAGCCGGTGGCCATCGTCGCCTGCGCGCGGGTGGATGAGGACTGGCATGCCCGGTTTTCCGCTGTCGAACGGCGCTATCTGTTTCGCCTGCTGATGCGGCGCGCGCCCGCGACGCTGGACAAGGGGTTGGTTTGGCAGGTGCCGCATGAATTGGATATCGCGGCGATGCGCGAGGGTGCGGCGCACCTTCTGGGCCATCATGATTTCACCACTTTCCGGTCGTCGATCTGTCAGGCGCAAAGCCCGGTTAAAACGCTGGATGCTCTTGAGATTGAGCGCGTCGAGGGCGTTGGCGGCCCCGAGCTGCAGTTTCACCTGCGCGCCCGGTCGTTCCTGCACAATCAGGTGCGCAGTTTTGTCGGCACGCTGGAGCGTGTGGGGGCAGGCGCGTGGGCACCCGAGGATGTCAAGCACGCGCTAGAGGCGCGCGACCGCGCGGCCTGTGGCCCGGTTTGTCCGCCGCAGGGTCTGTATCTGGCCGGGGTAGGGTATCCGGACGATCCTTTTGCCCCATAAAAAAGCCCGGCACGCGAAGGCACCGGGCAGGAGGGGAAATCAATGGCCGGATTGATTTAGCCAAAGACCTTGGTCAGCGCCTTGTCGGTGGCCGCGATGATCTGGTCGATATCGTCGCGGGTGGCGATCAGCGCCGGGGAGTAACACAGTGTATTGTTGAAGCCGGGGATCGAGCGGTTGGTCACGCCAATCACCACGCCCTGCGCCATGCAGTCGGCGGCGACGGCCTGTGCGTGCTTTTCCGGCACCGGCTCTTTGCTGGTGCGGTCAGCCACCAGTTCGGCCCCCAGAAACAGGCCCTTGCCGCGCACGTCACCGATGACCTTGTGCTTGTCTTTCAGGGCGTGCAGCTGGTCCAGCATGTAGTCGCCCATGACCGTTGTGTTTTCCAACAGGCCCTCTTCCTCGATGATGGCCATGTTTTCCAACGCCGCGGCTGGCCCGGCGGTGCAGCCGCCAAAGGTCGAGATGTCGCGGAAATAGTCCATTGGATCGGTCATGTCTTCTTTGAACATGTCGAACACACGCTCGTTGGTGACACAGCAGGCGATGGCGGCATATCCGCTGGCCACGCCCTTGGCCATGGTCACGAAATCGGGTTCAACCCCGTAATGCTGATAGCCGAACCAATGCGTGCCGGTGCGGCCCACACCGCAGACGACTTCGTCAATATGCAGCAAGATATCGTATTTGCGGCAGATTTCCTGCACGCGCGGCCAGTAGCCCTCGGGCGGGGTGATCACGCCGCCACCTGCCGTGACAGGCTCAAGGCAGAGCGCGCCCACAGTATCGGGGCCTTCGGCCAAAATCACCTCTTCGATGGCATCGGCGGCGCGCTGGCCATATTCCTCGCCCGACAAATCCCATTGCGCGCGGTATTCCAGACAATGCGGCACCCGCACGAACCCCGGCGCAAAGGGGCCGTATTGCGCATTGCGTTCGTCCTGCCCGCCACACGACATCGCCCCGATGGTCGACCCGTGATAATCGCGGTCACGGTAAAGGATCTTGTGCTTTTTGCCGCCATACCGTTTGTGCGCGATCTGGCGCACCATCTTGAACGCTTTCTCGTTCGCCTCCGAGCCCGAGTTTGTGTAATATACACGGCTCATCCCCGGCATTTTCGAGATCAGTTTTTCCGAAAATTGCGCACCGGGCACAGACCCTGCCGAGCCTGCGAAATAGTTCAGCTTGATCAACTGGTCGCGCACGGCATTCGCGATGCGTTCGCGACCATAGCCCACGTTCACCGTCCAAACCCCGCCCGAGACGGCATCAAGGTGTTCCTTGCCGTGCTGGTCCCACACGCGCATGCCGCGCCCTTCGACGATGATGCGCGGCTCGCCGGTTTCCAGTGGTTTGTGTTGGGTCAAGTGATGCCAAACGTGGGCGCGATCGGCCTCGACGATTTTTTCGATGTCGTTCTGCAGGTTGCCATCCATGAGTGGGTGCTCCATCCGATAAGGCCCGGCCAATGGCCGGGGTGGCAGGCAAAGGCCTGCGCTTTATTCTAGGCTCTATTCAGCCTTTAATGCCAGGTTTCCGATATATCCAGTTGGACATTAATCTTATGACCAGTGGGCGACACATATAAATAGTGTTATCTACAAGGCCCCGCGGAGCTGCGACAATTTCGTGCATTTTGCCCGAATTGGCCTTTCCAAAAATCCGAAATACCAAGGGCGAGATCATAAAAACATTGATCGGAATCACAAATTCGGATCGGATATCGTTACAAATCACAGGTTTGGTGGGATTTGGTGTGTTTTGGGTCTGACCGGGCCGGGAACTGCGAAAATTCCGCCCGACGACAAACAAAAGACCAACAGGAGAGTTTGCCACATGAAGATCAAATCCACCCTTATATCCGCCGCAGCGGGAGCTGCCCTTTTGGCCAGCAGCGCCGCCGCGACGGCCCAAGATCTAACCGTAGCGTATTTCCTTGAATGGCCGATGCCGTTCCAATACGCCAAGGTTCAAGGCACCTATGACGAAGCGCTTGGCATGACCGTGAATTGGCGTGCCTTCGATACCGGCACCGCAATGAGTGCGGCGATGGCCTCGGGTGATGTGCAACTGTCGGTCAGTCAGGGCGTGCCGCCCTTCGTCGTGGCCACCAGCGCCGGGCAGGATTTGCAAGTGGTCGATGTCGCTGTGTCTTATGCCGACAACGACAACTGTGTTGTCGCCGAAGTACTGGAAATCGACAAAACGAACGCGGATGAACTGGCCGGGAAAAAAGTTGCCGTGCCGCTCGGCACCGCCGCGCATTACGGATTTTTGAAGCAGATGAACCATTTCGGCGTCGATATCTCGAGCATGGATGTGGTCAACATGGCCCCGCCCGAAGGGGCTGCCGCCATCGCACAGGGTGCGGTTGATATGTTCTGTGGCTGGGGCGGATCACTGCGCCGTGCCAAGGAGCATGGCAACGTGCTGCTGACCGGGGCGGAAAAGGAAGAACTGGGTATTCTGGTGTTTGACGTCACCAGCGGCCCGGCCGATTTCATTGCCGAAAACCCCAATGTTGTGGCCAATTTCCTGAAAGTCACGGCAGACGCCAACGCCATGTGGGCCGATCCGGCCAATCGCGATGAAATGTTGCCTGTCATCGCCAAGGACAGCGGTATGGATGTCGAGGCGACGGCAGCCACCATTGACACATTCGTGTTCCCAACCGTCGAAGACCAGTTGACCGCAAAGTGGCTGGACGGTGGCGCACAGGAATTCATGAAAGGCGTGGCTGACGTGTTCGTCGAGGCCGGCAGTATCGATGCGGCGCTCGACACGTATGTGGACAATGTCAATCTTGGCCCGCTGACGCAGGCAAGCGAGATGTAAGCAAAGCGTGATCGCGCGGGCCGCTGGAACACCACGGCGGCCCGCGCCCCTTCCGCCCGCAAAAATTCAAAATAACAACCGAACGGAGGTGGGATGTCGACGCTATCCATCGAAAATATCTCGATGCGTTTCGATTTGCCCAATGGCAGTCACGTGCAGGCCCTCAAGGACGTATCTCTGACCCTCAATACCGGCGAATTGATGAGCGTTCTGGGCCCGTCGGGCTGTGGCAAGACCACGCTTTTGAACATCCTTGCCGGTTTTCTGGCCCCCACCGAGGGGCGGATCATGCTGAACGACCATCTTGTCACCGGCCCGGATGCCGAACGCGGCATGGTGTTTCAGCAAGGCGCGCTGTTCGAGTGGATGAGCGTGCGCGACAATGTCAGTTTCGGCCCCCGGATGGCCGGAAAACGTGAAAAACAATGGGGCGAAACGGTTGATCACCTGCTGGATGTTGTCGGCTTGCAGGGCTTCAAAGACAAGGCCGTTTACGAATTGTCAGGCGGGATGCAGCAGCGCGTTGCGCTGGCGCGCTGTCTGGCCAATGATCCTGACGTGATCTTGATGGATGAACCGCTGGGCGCGCTGGATGCGCTGACACGCGAAAAGATGCAGGGTCTGGTCCTCAAGCTGTGGAAAGAAACTGGCAAGAC
Organism: Roseovarius gahaiensis; assembly: GCF_011601345.1. Taxonomy (GTDB): domain Bacteria; phylum Pseudomonadota; class Alphaproteobacteria; order Rhodobacterales; family Rhodobacteraceae; genus Roseovarius; species Roseovarius gahaiensis. The sequence continues at coordinate 96,950 of NZ_JAAORB010000004.1, read as the reverse complement.
GATCATCCTGATCACCCATTCCGTCGAAGAGGCGCTGTTGCTGGGCGAACGGCTGTTGGTCATGGCCCCGCGCCCCGGCCGCATCCATAAGGAATACAGCTTGCCGTTTGCCGATGACGGCGTGGGTCGCGATCTGCGCGAGGTCAAGAAAAACCCTGAATTCGGGGAAAAGCGCGAAGAAATCCTGTCGATGATCTGGGACATGGAAGAAGAGATCATGGGCCGCTCCGAGGAGGCTTCGGCATGACTATTCTGATACTCTATGTCGTGATATTCGCGGCGGCTTTTTTCTTGGTGCGTTTCGGGGTCCGTAAATTCCGCCAAATGCAGGATTTCACCTCGCTGAAAACCGTGACATTCGGAGATGAAAGCGCGGTCAAACCCGATCGTTGGGCCAGCGTGATCTCGATTGTTGCTATTTTCCTGCTGTGGGGGGCCTTCACCGGGTCGCAATGGGTGCCGATCCATGCGCCAGGCCCGTTTGTGGGCGATACGCAATTCACCTACACGCTTGAAGCCCCGGATGGCCGCCGCGACGATGCCACGGTTTATGCCCGTGTCTTCAAGGTGGGCGCAGACGCCGAGGAGCCCGAGATTCAGCCCGGCGACGGCTTTGCCAAAAACGATGCGATCAAGGTTGGCGCTTGGCGGTCCGAACTTTTGCTGATGGACAAGAACGACGAGGTCAAGCGCAAGGAGGGCGCCAAGGTGGTGGCGATTGACGGCCAGCCGGTCGCGCCCGGTGAGACCGTGCGCGTTGTCGATGGATCGGTTGCCGTGACGGCGAAAGGCTCGCTCAATTTCAGCCCGGCCAAGGGCATGCAAATGGAACCGATCTGGCTGCCCGCGCCCGAGGCTGTGGTGGCCCGTGTCGGCGAGATCGCCAGCGAAGGCTATCAGAACTTCACCCTGTGGGAGCATTTGTTCTGGTCGCTGTTCCGGGTGATCGTGGGCTTTGTCATCGGCGCGGCGGTGGGTATCCCGCTTGGCTACGCGATGGGGTTGAGCAACTGGTTCCGCGGCTGGTTTGACCCGATTGTGGAATTCATGCGCCCGGTGCCGCCCTTGGCCTTGATCCCGCTGGTCATCATCTGGGCCGGGATCGGTGAATCCGGTAAGATCATCCTGCTGTTTCTGGCGGCGCTTTGGATCATGACAATTTCGGCGCGCGCGGGCGTGTCGGGTGTGGCGATTTCCAAGGTGCATGCGGCCTATTCGCTGGGCGCCAGCAAGTGGCAGTTGATGCGCCATGTGATCGTGCCCAACAGCCTGCCGGAAATCTTCACCGGTGCGCGGGTGGCCATGGGGGTATGCTGGGGCACTGTTGTGGCCGCCGAACTTGTCGCCGCCGAGAAAGGTGTCGGGATGATGGTCATGGTCGCCGCCCGCTTCCAGAACACCGATATCGTGATCATGGGTATCATCCTGATTGGTATTATTGGCTATGCCATCGATATCCTGACACGCAAGGCCGAGGCATGGCTGGTGCCATGGAAGGGCCGGATCTAGGGTGCAGCTGCTCACCGGGCCTGACGGCCCGTTTCGCGAGGCCGCCTGACAGGGCGGATGAGCGGGCCGTCAGATCGGCCGCTGCGACGCTTCGCAGGCGCGGCACGGGGGATCGCCCGACGCGGTCGGTCTAAATCGGCCTGATCCAGATTGCCGATCTGACCATCGCGGTTTAGGGATGCGGGCATGACGTTTGATTTGCTGACCGCCCTCGTTGCCTTTGCCTTTGTCACGGTAATCACACCGGGGCCCAATAACCTGATGCTCATGGCGTCAGGGGCGAATTTCGGGTTTCGCCGCACGGTGCCGCATATGCTGGGCATCGGGCTTGGGTTTCCGGCTATGGTGTTTTGTGTTGGCATCGGCGTGATGCAGGTGTTCGACCTCTGGCCGCCCAGCTATACAATCTTGAAAACGCTTAGCGTGGCATATCTGCTCTATCTGGCGTGGAAAATCGCCAATGCCGCGCCCCCGGCGCGCGCGGCCGATGGTCATGACGGGCGCCCGCTGACATTCTTGCAATCGGCAGCATTCCAGTGGGTCAATCCCAAGGCGTGGTCCATGGCCCTGTCGGCGATCACGCTTTATGCCAGCGGCCGCGATTTGGCGGCCGTGCTTTGGGTGGCCGCTGTCTATGTTCTGGTATCGGCCATCAGCACCACCAGCTGGACCGTGCTGGGCCAGCAGATGCGCCGCCTTTTGAAAAACCCGGCGCGCCTGCGGGTGTTCAACTGGATCATGGCCGCGCTGTTGGTGGCGACGTTGATTCCCGTGCTGTGGCCTGCGCAAGGCTGACCTATCCAAGACGCTTGAGTTGTGCGGTATCTTCTATGTTTAAATTATGAACCTAGGACTCTTGATTTAAATCAAAGAAAACATTCTGGAATCGCTATGTATTGAGTCTCAACACGGGCCAGCCATGGTCTGCGAGATGAGGGGCGTCATGATAAATGTAATGAAATCCGCCTTATTGGCCGCAAGTATTCTGATCGGCACGACCGTGCCGCAGTCGGGCCACGCGCAAGAGGTGCGGGAATTGTCAGCCCCCATTGTTACTTATACCGCCGTCATCAACAAAAACGCAGACGCGCTGGAGTTGACCGAGGCGCAGCGCGCCGATCTGGCGCAATGGATGGATCGCAAGCCAGCGCAGCGCAAGGCCGTCGAGGCCGAGGCGCTGGCTGCGCGCGCCGCGCTGCGCGCCGCCATCGACACCGGTGCCCCCCGCGTTGAGCGGCAGACATTGGCCGACCGTATTGGCGCGCTTGAAGCGCAGCTTGTGATGATGCGGTCGGACTGTACGGATCACTGGCGGTCTGTTCTGACAGAGGAACAGTTCGCCAGGATGCTTGCAATGGCCCGGAGCTGACCGGGCAGATTGCGTTTCCTTCCAACTTGCAGCCCCGTACCATTGGTCGGGGCTGCCTTTTTCGTAGGGGTTAACGCGCGGGTGATTGCAAATCGTGCCGCAGAAGGCCATATATCGCTGCGTCAATCTTTGGAGTTTGCGATGACCAATTACCTCGACTTCGAAAAGCCTTTGGCCGAAATCGAAGGCAAGGCGGAAGAGCTGCGCGCCATGGCGCGTGCGGGCGAGGGGGTGGATGTCGAAGACGAAGCCGGCGCATTGGATAGCAAAGCTGCCGACATGCTGCGCGATCTTTACAAGACCCTGACACCGTGGCGAAAATGCCAAGTGGCGCGCCACCCCAATCGCCCGCATTGCCGCGATTATATCGAGGCTTTGTTCGCCGAATATACCCCCTTGGCCGGGGATCGTAACTTTGCCGATGACCACGCTGTGATGGGCGGCTTGGCACGGTTGAACGACCGCCCGGTGATGGTGATCGGCCACGAAAAAGGCAACGATACCAAATCACGCATTGAGCATAATTTCGGCATGGCCCGCCCGGAAGGATACCGCAAAGCCATCCGACTGATGGAAATGGCCGACAAGTTCAACCTGCCGGTTGTCACGCTGGTCGACACGCCCGGTGCCTATCCGGGCAAAGGCGCCGAAGAACGCGGCCAATCCGAGGCGATCGCGCGAGCGACCGAAAAATGCCTGCAAATCGGTGTGCCGCTGGTCAGTGTGATTATCGGCGAGGGGGGCTCGGGCGGGGCGGTGGCCTTTGCCAGCGCCAACCGTGTCGCCATGTTAGAGCATTCGGTTTATTCTGTCATCTCACCCGAGGGCTGCGCGTCGATTCTATGGAAAGACGCTGAAAAAATGCGCGAGGCCGCCGAGGCATTGCGCCTGACGGCGCAGGATTTGATCAAGCTTGGTGTGGCTGACCGCATAATCGATGAGCCCATGGGCGGTGCACATCGCGACCCGCAGGTGGCAATCAAGGCCGTTGGCACGGCCATCGACGCCATGTTGAGCGAGTTGGACGCCAAGGACCGCGCCGCGCTGATCAAAGACAGACGCGAGAAGTTTTTGGGCTTGGGGGCCCAAGGTCTGGCGGGCTGATCGAGAGGCAGGTGTTGGAAAGGGGGCGCTGCCCCCGTCGCCAAAGGCGACTCCCCCGGAGTATTTGGGGAACAATGAAGCGAAGTTTCTCGAAAAGACGGCATGTGTGAGGGCGCGCTGTGGGGCCGCGCCGGGCCAGGCAGCAGCTTGACGGTGGTGCCAATCGTCATGCTCCTCTGATCCAGACATCGCCCCGGTCGTCAGGGGGTCACAGGCGCATTGGTCACGTTTAGGCCACCAACATCCGCAGGCCTTGTGTCACGTCCGAGCGCACGGCAAGGCGCAGCCCGGGTTCGTCCCCGGCCTTCAGCGCGGCAATGATCAGGCGATGATAATGCGGCGGATCCTTGCGCCGCAGCCGTCCATACAGCGCCCGCATCGTTGGCCCTAGTTGTAGCCAGACGGTTTCGGCCATGGCCAGCATCGCCGGGGCTTGCGCGCGCAGATACAGGGTGCGGTGAAACTCCAGATTGCGGCGGATATAGGCCACGGCATCCTGTCGCGCGATGTCTTCGGCGATGCGGGAGTTGATGCTTTGCAAACGCTCGATCAGGGCGATATGTGCCCGCGGCAGGGCGCGGCTGGCGAGTTCCACTTCAAGCAGGGCGCGTAGCGCGGCCAATTCCTCGATGCGGTCATTGCTTAGATCAGGGGTGGTCACGCGCCCTGAGTTCGAGACCGTCAAGGCACCTTCGGCCGACAGGCGGCGGACGGCCTCGCGTGCGGGGGTCATCGACACGTCGAATTCTGCTCCGATGCCGCGCAGGGTTAGGGCTTGGCCGGGCGGCACTTCTCCGTGCATGATGCGGCTGCGCAGCCCGCGATACACACGGTCATGGGCCGATGTGGCCGGTTCTGGACGCGGATTCAGCAGCATCCTTTATTTGTGATCACAATTTGGGCGCAGGTCAATCCACAATCCGTCTCAGGTGTTAAAGCGGTAGCGATGTAGATCGGTGCCATATCTGCGCAACCATTGCCGGGGGCGTTCATAGTCGGGGTAGAGCTGCGCCACCACGGCCCAGAAGGCAGGGGAGTGGTTCATCTGAGCCAGATGCGCCACCTCGTGTGCGGCGACGTAATCAAGTACCTCGGGCGCGGCCATGATCAAGCGCCATGAATACATCAGCCCCCCCTGAGACGAGCACGACCCCCAGCGCGACCGCGTATCGCGTAAGGTCAAGCGCGTGTAGGGCCGCCCGAGTGCGGCTGCATATCGGTCAGACGCAGCGGCCAGCCTGTCACGCGCCTGCGACTTGAGCCACGCCTGCAGGCGTGTGGCCACGCTGTCGCCGGGGCCGGGGACGGCAAGTGTGTCTTCTGTCAGACTGATCCGGCGGCCCGTGCCGGCCACGATTCGGCGCATGTCCCCCGCGAATGGGATATCATCGCCGACCGCAACCTGAATCATCTGTGTTTGCGCTGATAGCTGTTTGCGCAGCCAGCTTTCCTTGTCGTGGGCGAAATTCAACGCTGTCGCCTCGGGCACGCCCTGTGGTACGGTCAGGGTAACCCGCCCGTCGAGACGCGACACGCGCAGCGAAATTTGCCGGGCCCGTGGTGACCGGCGTAAAATCAGCGCAACCGGGGGATTGCCCGGCAGGATATGTTGGCCCATATGCCCTCCTGAACACGCGGAATGCGCCGCGCCGCTTAAAGGCTTTGACACCTTCGCCGGGTTATGGCAGGTGGCGCTGATCGTCGACAAGACAGAAAGATGTGAGGGGATCACCCATGCCCAAAGAAGAATGGGGCGTCAAACGCGTTTGCCCGACTACCGGAAAACGGTTCTACGACCTGAATAAAGACCCGATTGTCAGCCCGTACACGGGCGAGATCGTTGAGATGGAAACCGGCAAAAGCCGGTCTATCACTGCGGATGACGAAGACGCTGAAACCAAGAAAGCAAAAGGCACCGAGGTTGATTCGGATGGCGAAGTGCTTGCGGATGATGATGTCGATGTCGATCTGGGCGATGACGTTCTCGAAGATGACGACGACGACAGCGTGTCGTTGGACGAGATCGCCGACGTGTCCGACGAGGACACCGACACCTGATCGCGAAAAGGCGGGATTTTTCACTTGATCCCGCCTGCCGCTTTGCCTAGATAGCGGCGAACACGGGGCACACGCCCCATGTGATGGGGCCTTAGCTCAGCTGGGAGAGCGCTTGCATGGCATGCAAGAGGTCAGGGGTTCGATCCCCCTAGGCTCCACCAATTTTCCTTGGACATTGATAGCACTGTACAAATTACACTGCCGGACCTTAGGACAGGTTGGCATCGCGCGCATTTGTGGTTCTGGCTTTTCACCGGTCCAGCCACGATATGGTCGGGCGCATCTTTGGTGATCTCTGGCCACGTCCAAAACACGACTTGGTTGTCAACCGCTTATGCGCAGGCTTGTCGCACATGCCGAACGCGATCGGCGTTGTCGCGCGCTAGGCTGCCATCGGCGTGCCACAATGAATTTTCGAACCCGACCCGAAGTTTGCCGCCCTGCCGGTGTGCTTCGACAAGACAGGCGGTTTCACCGCGCCCAAAGGCGCAAACAGCCCAATCGGGCGCTAGGCCCACCTCGGTCATACGCTCAAGGAACGGGTTCAAGTCCGCCGGGTCACTGTTTTGATCCACGCTGTAGCGGCCAAGAACAAAAATCAGTTGCAACGCCGGGTCATCCAGAGCCGCCTTTGGCAAAAGCCGGATAAGCAGATCGAAATCGGCCGCGTCATACAAGATATGCTGAACCGCGATCCCACGGTCTGTGCAGTCACTGTAAAAGGTAGCTGCGGTGGCATCGGGCGTGTCCTGCACCATCTCGCGTAGGGCCACGGACACCATATCGGCCCCGGCCGCCAACGCCACCTGCCGCTGGTGCGGCGCGGCATAGCACCCTGCGGCTTCGGTCGTGATCTGCAAGGCCATGCCGGGAACCTGGGTGCGCAATTCGGCCAAGGCCTCGCGATAGCGCCCGGCATCCAGCAGGTGTCGGCCTTCGGCGTCGCGCAAATGCAGGTGCAAGCCATCGGCGCCCGCGGTGGCGCAGGACTTTGCCGTTTCGATAATGTCAGATAGCGTGATCGGAAGCGCTGGATGATCCGATTTCGTACGCCGCGCCCCGTTGGGCGCGACCATCAGGTTTGGTAATGCGGTCATGGCAGCACCGCGTTCATCGCGGTTGAAAGTTTGTCCATGAGTTCACCGATCTGATCTTCGGTCACGATGAAGGGCGGGGCCAACAGCACGTGATCGCCGCGCCGCCCGTCTATCGTGCCGCCCATCGGATAGCAGATCAGGCCCGCCTCGAACGCCGCCGCCTTCAGCGCCTTGTGCAGCCCAAGGCCCGGACCGAAGGGCTCTTTGGTGTCGCGGTCGGCCACCAATTCAAGCCCCCGGAACATGCCGCGCCCGCGAATGTCGCCGACATTGGGGTGCTGGCCAAACGCGTCATGCAGGGCCGTGTTCAGCACGTCGCCCATCCGGGCGGCGCGGTCGGTCATGCCGCCATCGGTCAGTTTTTGCACGACAACATCCGCGGCAGCGCAGGCCATTGGATGGCCGATATAGGTGTGTCCGTGCTGGAAAAATCCAGACCCAGCTTCAATGGCGGCATAGATCGCCGAGCTGCACAGCATCGCGCCAACCGGTTGATACCCGGCACCCAGGCCCTTGGCGATGGTCACGATATCGGGGGTGACGTCGTCTTGTTCGCAAGCAAACAGCGTGCCGGTGCGCCCCATCCCGCACATCACCTCGTCAAGGATCAGAAGAATGCCGTGGCGGTCGCAAATCTCGCGGATACGCTTGAAATACCCCGGCACGGCGGGCACGGCCCCGGCGGTGGCCCCAACAACCGGTTCCGCGACAAAGGCGATCACGGTTTCGGGGCCAAGGCGCTGCAATTCGCCTTCAAGCTCATCGGCCACGCGTTGGCCATAGGCTTCGGGCGTTTCGCCGTCCTCGCGTCCGCGATAGTCGTAGCAGGGCGAAATATGGCTGGTGTCGATCATCAGCGGGGCAAAGGGCTCGCGTCGCCACGCATTGCCGCCGGTCGAAAGCGCGCCCAAGGTGTTGCCGTGATAGCTTTGACGTCGTGCGATAAATCGCGTGCGCTGCGGCTCTCCGCGTTCCAGAAAATATTGTCGCGCCAGCTTGAGCGCGGCCTCCACCGCCTCCGAGCCGCCAGACACCAAATACACCCGGTCGATGCCCTTTGGCGCATGCGCAACAAGACGGTCGGCCAGCCGTTCTGCAGGCTCGGACGTGAAAAAGCCGGTGTGGGCAAAGGCGATCTGATCGGCTTGCCCCTTGATCGCGTTGATGACATCGGGGTCGGAATGCCCAAGGCACGACACCGCCGCGCCACCCGATCCGTCGAGATAGCGTTTGCCCGACGTGTCGATGATATACGCGCCATCGCCTTTGGCTGCGATGGGTGGGCGGGCTTTGGTGTGCCGTGGGAAAATGTGGTTCATAGCGTCTGCATCCTGAAAGTTGACGTGACTGAAACAGATGATTCAATCGTTGACAATATATGAAACAAATGGAACGAATTCTTTCGTGGTCAATCAGGGGGGATTGCCGGCTTGCCACAGTCGTTTGAACAGAAATTTGCACAAAACGCTGAGGCTCTCAGTGAAAAGTTGCGGCGTGCCGGTGAATATGTGGCGCTGAATCCTGTCGATACGGCAACCCGTTCCCTGAGGGCTGTGGCGCAGGATAGCGGGCTTGCCCCGGCCACGTTTTCTCGTATGGCGCGCGCCATTGGCTATGACAGCTATGAAGGCGTCCGCGAGGCGATGCGCGAAAAGATCGGTCGCCGGGTCCGTAGCTTTGCGGAGCGGGCCGAAGACCTGCAAAACACCCATTCGACCGACCAAAAGGTGTTTTTCCAATCCCACGTCTCAGCTTGTCAGAACAACATCGCGACGATGCTTCAGGATATCGACCGTGATTTGCTGGAATTGACGGTCACCCGCCTGCATCAGGCGCGCAACGTGCGTCTGCTGGGGGCACTTGGGTCGACCGGTGTCGTCGAATACATGGCCTATATGGCGAATTACTGCACTACCAACTGGGCCATGCTTAGCCGGATGGGGGCCTCGCTTGGGGCGGGGCTGGCGGGGCTTGATCAGCGGGACGCGTTGATCGTCGTCACCAAGCCGCCCTTTTCGACTCGGTCGATCGAAGCGGCAGATCTGGCCGCGCGTCAGGGCGCTTTTGTCGTGGTGATCACCGATGCCCCGGCGTGCCCGGCGCTGCAGCATGCCTCGGCGGGGTTTTTGGTGCCCACCGAAAGCCCGCATTTCTACTCGTCCTTCGCGGCGACGATTGTTCTGGTCGAGACGATCATCGGCATGATCGTCAGCCGTTCCGGTTCAAGCGCGCGCGCGCAAATCGCGCAGGTCGAGGATATCAATCGCCGTCTCGGAGAAGTCTGGAGCGGCTGACCTAACCCAAACATCAACAAAAGGGAGAAAAAGATGTTTTCCAAGTTCAAGATCACAATGGCCGGTGCGGCGGTTGCCGCGATGATGGCACCGGCGGCACAGGCCGAAGAGTTCATCACCATCGGCACTGGCGGCGTGACCGGGGTATATTACCCCACGGGTGGCGCGATTTGCCGTCTGGTCAACAAGGGCCGCAAGGATCATGGCATTCGCTGCTCGGTCGAATCGACGGGCGGATCGATCTACAATATCAAAACCATCCGCGCCGAAGAGCTGGAGTTTGGCGTTGCGCAGTCGGATTGGCAGTATCACGCCTATAACGGCACCTCTAGATTCGAAGATGATGGCGCCTTTGAGGGTCTGCGCGCGGTGTTTTCGGTTCATCCCGAACCCTTCACCGTGGTCGCCCGTGCTGATGCCGACATTAACAATTTTCAAGACCTCAAGGGCAAGCGCGTGAATATCGGCAACCCCGGGTCGGGCCAGCGCGGCACAATGGAAGTGCTGATGGACGCCCTTGGCTGGACGACTGATGATTTCGCCCTCGCAACCGAGTTGAAGGCCGCCGAGCAAAGCCAGGCGCTGTGCGACAACCAGATCGACGCGATGGTCTATACCGTGGGCCACCCCTCGGGCTCGATTCAAGAGGCGACCACCGCATGTGACAGTGTGCTGGTCAACGTCAGTGGCGACGCGGTCAGTGGGTTGGTCGATGAAAACTCGTACTACCGCACGGCGACGATCCCCGGCGGCATGTATCGCGGCAACGACGATGAAACCCAGACCTTTGGCGTCGGTGCAACCTTCGTGACCTCGGATGCCGTCAGCGAAGAGGCGGTTTATACCGTGGTCAAGTCGGTCTTTGAAAACTTCGATGATTTCAAAAAGCTGCACCCGGCCTTCGCCAACCTCAACCCCGAGGAAATGGCCACCGCAGGCCTGTCGGCCCCGCTGCACGCCGGTGCTGCGAAATTTTACAAAGAACAGGGCTGGATCGAATAATTCGGTTTTGCCTGCGAAGGGGGGCCGTGTGGCCCCCCTTTTATCAGAATAAAAATAACAAGTAGAGCGACGCGCCATGCGCTGTCACGCACAGGGAGTTGACCGGTATGACTGAGCCTTCAGGTGGCAAAGGACCGCTGAGCGAATCCGAACTGCAAGAGCTTGTATCCTCAACCGATGGCGGCGCGCGCGATCCGGCTGGTTCCGTCGGCCTGTTTCTGGCGGGTGTTGCCATCGTCTGGTCACTGTTTCAGGTGCTTTTGGCCTCGCCCATATCCAACTACGTCCTGCCCGGTGATCTGATCAACAACTCGCGCCAGATCCATTTGGCGTTTGCGATCTTTTTGGCCTTCATGGCCTACCCGATGTTCAAATCCAGCCCTCGCAGCTATGTGCCGATCTATGATTGGGTGCTGGCGCTGGCGGGCACGTTTATCTCGCTTTATGGCTATTTCTTCTATCAGAAAATCGTCGATAACGGTGGCTTGGCCGACCACATGGACAAATGGTTCGCGCTTGCGGGGCTGATCATCCTGTTCGAGGGCGCGCGTCGCGCGCTTGGTCCGGCCATGGCGATTATCGCCACGATCTTTCTGGGCTATGTGTTTTTTGGCGCGTCCTCGTGGATTCCCGAGGTGATCCGCTGGAAGGGCGCCAGCCTGCAAAAGGCCATGAGCCACATGTGGATCACCTCGGAAGGTGTGTTTGGCATCGCCCTTGGCGTGTCCACCAAGTTCGTTTTCCTGTTCGTGCTGTTCGGTGCCCTGCTGGATAAGGCCGGCGCGGGCAATTATTTCATCAAGATGGCCTTCGGCGCATTGGGCCACCTGCGCGGCGGTCCGGCCAAGGCCGCTGTTGTCGGCTCGGCCGCCACCGGCCTGATCTCGGGGTCGTCCATCGCCAACGTGGTGACCACCGGCACCTTCACGATCCCACTTATGAAACGCGTGGGCTTTACCAGCGAAAAGGGTGGCGCGGTCGAAGTGGCCAGTTCGGTCAACGGCCAGATCATGCCGCCGGTCATGGGGGCTGCGGCGTTTCTGATGGTGGAATATGTCGGCATCTCGTATGTCGAGGTGATCACCCACGCCTTCCTGCCCGCCGCGATCAGCTATATCGCGCTGGTCTATATCGTCCATCTGGAAGCGGTGAAAAACAATATGCCCACATTGGGTGACCGGGTCGTCAGCCTTGGCCGCACCATCGGCGGTATGTTTGTCTTTTTCGTGGGCTTTGCAGGGCTGTGCTATGGCGTTCAATATCCCGTCGGCTGGATCGTGTCGATGTTCCCCGAAGGCTCGGGCATGGTGCTGTCGGCGCTTCTGGTGCTGGCGTATCTTGGGCTTTTGTGGCTGGCGTCAGGCGTGCCTGATCTGGAACCCGACGATCCCAATGCCGAAGACCTGCGCCTGCCTGTGGTGGGAGAGATCTACAAGGCGGGGCTTTATTTCCTGCTGCCGATCATCGTGTTGGTCTATTTCTTGATGATTGAACAGAAATCGCCGGGACTGTCGGCCTTCTGGGCGACGGCGCTGCTGTTTGTGATCTTGCTGACGCAGCGCCCCCTCAAGGCGATGTTCCGGGGCCAAGGGGCGGCGGGCACGGCCACCCGCGCCGGCATCATGGACTTGTTGCAGGGCCTGATCGCGGGTGCGCGCAACATGATCGGCATTGGCCTTGCCACCGCCACGGCGGGCGTGATCGTGGGCACCGTCACCCTGACAGGCGTGGGGCAGGTGATGGCAAGCCTTGTCGAATTCCTGTCGGGCGGCAACCTGATCTTGATGCTGGTCATGGTGGGGCTTCTTAGCCTTGTTCTGGGCATGGGCCTGCCGACCACGGCCAATTACATCGTGGTCAGTTCGCTGATGGCGGGCGTTGTCGTGGAACTGGGCGCACAGTCGGGCCTGATCGTGCCACTGATCGCGGTGCATCTGTTCGTGTTCTATTTCGGGATCATGGCCGATGTGACGCCCCCCGTGGGGCTGGCCAGTTTTGCCGCCGCCGCTGTGTCTGGGGGCGATGCGATCCGCACCGGGTTCATCGCGTTTTTCTATAGCCTGCGCACCATCGCGCTGCCGTTCGTGTTCATCTTCAACACCAACCTTTTGCTGATTGATGTCACATGGGTGCAGGGCATCATAACCTTTGTCGTCGCGACCATCGCAATCCTTGTTTTCACTGCGGGCACAATGGGCTGGTTCCTGACCAAGAACCGGATCTACGAAAGCGTTGTGTTGGTGGCGATTGCCTTTGCCCTGTTCCGGCCCGACTATTTCATGGACCGTATCCAACCGCCGTTCGAGATGGTCGAGCCCGTCAATCTGGAACAGGCCCTTGGGTCGGCCAGCCCCGGTCAGGAGTTGCGCATTGTCGTCTCGGGCCCGGATTTCATCAGCGGTGAGCCGAAGGACACCACATTGGTGCTGACGGTCAAAGAGGGCATGGATGGCGCGGCGATACTACAGGACTACGGGCTGGCCCTGATGCAGGACGGCGGCAACGTCGTGCTGGAAGAACCGATGTTCGGCACGCCGTTTTCGGACACCATGCAGGGCTTTGATTTTTATGGCGCCGATCCGGTTGTGATCCAGTCGGTCAAGGCACCCGTCAGCCAATGGCCGCAAGAGTTGATCTTTATTCCCGCGCTTGTGCTTTTGGGGCTGGTCGCCCTGTTGCAGCGGGCGCGTATGACCAAGCAAGCCAATGAAGGAGTGCCCGCATGACCGGTCCTGTTCTTTGCGCCGTCGATATCAGCAACCCGCATCGCGACGACAATGTGGTGAAGGCCGCCGCGCGTCTGGCTGCTTTGGATGAGGCTCAGCTTGATGTGATCACCGTTGTCCCGGATTACGGCATGAGCGTCGTGGGGGCCTATTTCGACCAAAACCACCACGACAAGGCCGTTGCAGAGGCGCGCAAGCGTCTGAACGATCTGGTCTTGGATGTTCTGGGCGAGGAGGCCAACAGCAAGGTGCGCCATATCGTGGCCACGGGCAATGCCTATGATGAAATCCTGCGCGTTGCCGAGGCCGACAAGGCGTCACTGATCGTGATTGGCGCGCATAAGCCTGATTTCAAGGATTATCTGCTGGGGCCAAACGCGGCACGGGTGGTGCGTCATTCAGACTGTTCGGTCTTCGTGGTCCGGTAATCCCGCCGGCCCATCACCGATACTCGCCTGCATGGCGCGTTTCATGTCGTGGATCGCGCCTTCCAAATGTGCGTGCAGCGCCCGCGTGGTCAGCGACTGTGTCGCGTAGCCGGGGGTCAGGATCGACACGCTGTTGCTGATCCGTGGCCGGAACCGGCGAATGACAAGGTTTTCCGTTGCCCGGCCCTGAATGATGTAGCCATAGGCGGTGATCATGTCGCAGATTACATAGCACATACCAGCCGCTACAAATTGCAGCCCCGGCAGGAAGGTGCGCAACTCGACCCGTTTGTTCAGGCGGCACCCTGCGGCCTCGAAAACATCGGCCGTCTGCACCGCCGTGGCATGATTTTGATACAAAACCGCCAATGGCTTGCCGTCCATATCCTGCGGGCTGAGCACATCTTTGCGCGCCAACGGATCATCGCCGGGCAGAACGCAGACGCATTCCAGATCGAAATCCATCTGGTCAATCGCGGCGCGCCGTTTTGGGGTTTCGGCAAACGCCAGATCATACTGCTGCGAGGCGATCAGATCTTCGATCACCCCCGAGGACCGCATGATAAACTCCAGCTCCAGCCCCGGCTTGTCGGCCATGAACTCCGTCAACAGGCGCGGCATGAACAAACTGGACGCGGCCGGATGGCAGGCAATCCGCAATTTTCCGCCCTCTAGCGCCCGAATCTGGCTGACCGTGCGTTGGGTGCGTTCCAGCCGGGCCAGAATATCCTCGCATTCTTCAAGGAAATAATACGCTTCGGGGGTGGGCGACAGCTTGCCATGCTCGCGCACGAACAGGCTAAATCCCAATTCGGCCTCAAGGGTGGAAATCATCGAACTTACAGCAGGTTGCGTGCGCATCACGGTGCGTGCCGCCTGACTGATCGAGCCACTGCGCATGACCTCTCGGAAGGTGGCGATCTGGCGAAAAGAAATATTCATCGGTCTCAGGGTATAAATAGAATTTATTTAGGTAAAGAAATTTTGAAATTGAATTTATACCTCATGTCCAGTGAAATCCTGTCCAACCGGTGCATTGCGACAACCGGAAGGGGAGACGATGAACAATTTTGCCAAATATCTGCTGACGGGGCTGATCTGTATCGTGGCCTTGGGCCAGTTCGTGCAGGTGATCACGCGTTATGTGCTGCAAGTGCCGGTGATGGGGCTTGAGGAAAGCATGCTTTACCCCACGATCTGGCTTTATATCCTTGGGGCGGTCAACGCCTCGCGCGAGGATACGCATATCCGGGCAAACGTTCTGGAAATTGCCATCAAAACCGAACGCGGCCACACCATCCTTGCTATCGTGGGTGAGGTGATCAGCCTGATCGTCGGGCTGTGGCTGCTGTCTTGGGCGTGGGATTTCACGCAATACGCATGGCGCGTCTGGAAAGAAAGCCCCACGCTTTACATCCCCACATTCTATTCCGATGTCGCGCTGATGATCGGCTTGGCGTTGATGATGCTTTACACCGCTGGCCACCTTCTGCGCCACATCAAGGCCCTGCGCGGGCCGGAGGCCCCCCAATGATCGAGATCGCACTTCTGGCCATCGCCGTTCTGGTGATCACGCTGACCTTGGGTGTGCCGCTGCCCTTCTGTTTCGGTGGCGCGCTGATGGTGATGTATTTTCTTGGCGACGTGACGATGAAAGGCATGATGCTGTGGGGCGCGCAGCAACTGGGCAATCCGGTGCTGCTGGCCATCCCGCTTTTCGTGCTGGCGGGCACGATCATGTCGGCCAGCGGCATCGCCGCCAGTTTGCTGAACTTCGTGAACGCGTTCATCGGGCATGTCCGGGGTGGGCTTGGGGTTGTGGCGGCTGTGTCCTGTGCCATCATCGGTGCAATCTCAGGCTCGGGGCTGACAGGAATCGCCGCCATTGGCCCGCTGTTGATCCCTGAGATGGAAAAACGCGGCTACCCGCGGGCCTACGCCACCGCGCTGATTGCCAATTCATCTATCCTTGGGCTTTTGATTCCGCCCTCGGTCACCATGATCGTCTATGGCTGGGTCACCGATACCTCGATCTTGGCCTGCTTTCTGGCCACGCTGGGGCCGGGCCTGTTCATCATGTTCAACTTTTCCATGATGAACCTGTGGATGAGCCGCAAGTTCAACCTGATCCTTGATGATAAGCCCACGCTGTCGGCCTTTACCGCGGATGTAACCAAAAGGGGGTTTAACGCCACACCCGCCCTGTTGATGCCAATCATCATTCTGGGCGGTATCTATGGCGGCATCATGACGCCGACCGAGGCTGCGGCGATTTCGGTGATCTACGCACTTCCCGTGGGCTTTTTCATCTATCGCGGCCTGACTTGGGATAGCTTCCTGAACGCCGGGAAAGAAGCTGCGACAGCCGTCGGCGCGATCATGTTGATGATCCTGTTTTCCATGATCCTCAGCCAGATGTTCGTCTACGAGGCGATCCCGCAAAAAATGGTCAGCGCGATTTTTTCGGTGACTGAAAACAAGGTGCTGTTGCTGATCTTTATCAACATCCTGCTGTTCCTTGTCGGCATGGTCGTGAACGACGTGACTGCGATCATCCTGATCGCGCCTCTGTTGCTGCCGTTGATGCAAGCCATCGGGGTCAGCCCCGTGCAGTTTGCCGCCATCATGGGCGTCAACACAGCCATGGGCGGGGTCACGCCGCCCTATGCCTCGATCCTGTATCTGGGCGCGCGCATTGGCAACGTCAAAGTGACCAAGGTCATCCCCTACGCGATGATCCTGATCGTCACCTGTTATGTGCCGGTCGTGTTCCTGACCTCGCTTTGGCCCGACCTGTCGCTCTTTTTGCCGCGTCTGTTTGGCTATTAACCACGACCTTCACCCTTAACTGTTCCAACAAAAACGGAGGATTCCACCAATGAAACACTTTTTGACAACCACCGCCGCCACGGCACTTATCGCACTGGGCAGCATCGCCAGTGCCGCCGACCTGAAGATGAGCCACGTGCGCCCGCAGGACGCCACGATCGACAAGGAATTGCGCGCGTTTTCCGAACAGGTGGCCGAGGCCACGGGCGGCGACGTGTCGATCAATATCTTCCCGGCCTCGGCACTGGGCGATTACACCACCGTGCAGGAACGCATCAGCGTCGGCGCGATCGACATGGCCACACAGCCCGCCGCCACCGGCGCTGACCGCAAAATGCAGATCAGCTCGTTTCCGTTCCTTGCCGCAAACTGGGATCAGGCGCGCGACATCTACGGCCCCGGCGGCGTGGTGCGCGATGTGATGGCCGGGCTTTATGCCGAACAGGGCATCACCATGCTGGCCGCTTACCCGGTGTATTTTGGCGGTATTTCGCTGAATACCGATCCGGTCAATCCCGGTGATCCGTCGCAATCGAACGGCATCAAGGTGCGCGTTCCGGGCATCAAGTCGTTCCAGCTGACCGGCGAAGCCTTGGGCTACATCCCGTCGCCCATTCCCTTCTCGGAAGCGTTTACGGCCATTCAGACCGGCGTGGTCGATGGTGTCATCGGTTCAGGGGCCGAAGGCTACTATGCGTCGTTCCGCGACGTAACCAAAGCCTATGTCCCGGCCAACACGCATTTCGAGGTTTGGTACATGATCATCTCGGATGAATCGCTGGCCGCGCTGGACGAAGACGATCAAGCCGCGCTGATGGCGTCTGCGGAAGAGTTCGAGGCGACCCGCTGGACCGTCGCAGAAGAAGATCAGGGCAAATGGGAACAGCGCCTGTCCGATGAACTGGGCGCGACCGTCGTTGACCTGACCGACGATCAACTTGCCGCGATGGCTGACAAGGTCCGCGCCGAGGTGTGGCCCGTCGTTCTGGAAGATGTTGGCACCGAGTGGGGTCAGGCCATCCTCGACAAGGTCGGGCAGTGATCTGACCTGACGTGTCTTATGAACCACCGGGGGCGGCGATACTCGCCGCCCCGATCCGAACACTTAGCACCATGAGGGCCACATGCAGGCGGATTATGCGATCATCGGCGGCGGCGTTGTCGGCCTCTCGATTGCTTGGGGCCTGTTGAAAAAGGGCCGCAAAGTCATCGTGTTAGATGGTGAGGATGGATCGTTTCGTGCCAGCCGCGGCAATTTCGGGCTGGTCTGGGTGCAATCCAAAGGCCTCAATCAGCCGGCTTATGCGCGGTGGTCGCAACGCTCGGCTGCCCTTTGGTCTGACTTTGCGGCTGAACTTGCCGACACCACCGGGCAGGCCGTTCCGTTGGAGCAGAAAGGCGGGTACGACCTGCATTTTTCTGACGAAAGCCTGTATCAAACCGTTGAGAAATATAAAAACTTACAGGCGCAACTTGGCACAGAGTATCCCTTTGACGTGCTTGGCCACAATGCCTTGCGCAAAGAAGAACCCAACATAGGGCCAAAGGTATCCGGCGCGATCCTGCATCACCAAGACGGCCACGCCAACCCTTTGCGCTTGCTTATGGCGCTTAGCGCGGCGGTGCATCAACAGGGCGGCAAGGTCTTGACCGGCAAGACCGTCACCGAGGTCACAAAACCCGATGGCTTTGTCATGCGTTGCGCGGATGGCACAACGGTTGAGGCCGGGAAACTGGTTTTGGCGGCAGGGCTTGGCGCTGCGGTTCTTGGTCCCAAGCTGGGTTTCAAAGCCCCGGTGCGCCCGCAGCGTGGGCAGGTCTTGATCACCGAAAAACTGCCCAAGCTGATCAACCGCCCCTCACTGATTGCCCGTCAGGTTGATGAAGGCGGCATTCAGATCGGGGCCACCAACGAAGAAGTGGGCCATGACGACAGCGTCACCCAATCCGGCATCTCAAGCCTTGCCGCCAAGGCCATTGCGGCCTACCCGGCCCTGGCCAAGGCACAGCTTGTCCGAAGCTGGGGGGCGTTACGGGTTCTGACGCCGGATGGCTTGCCGATTTACCAAGAAAGCCAAACCATGCCGGGTGCCTATCTGGTGACCTGCCACAGCGGCATAACCTTGGCTGCGGTGCATGCCCAAGTCTTGCCTGACTGGCTGGATCAAACAGCCGCCGCCCCGGATCTGGAGGTGTTCAGTGAGCAACGATTTACCATTTCTTGAGATGGAGAAGAAACCAACCGTGCAGGTCACGTTCGATGGCCAGCGCCTTGATTTGCCCGAGGGTGAAAATCTGGCCGCCGCTTTGTTGGCTGCTGGTATCCAGACCTTTCGCCACACGGCCAAAACAGGCGCGCCGCGCGGCCCGTTTTGCATGATGGGGGCGTGCTTTGATTGCCTGATCGAGATTGATGGCACGGTCCGGCAGGCCTGTATGCTTGAGGTTCAGCCGGGTCTTCAGATCGCGCGGCCCAGTGCCGGTGGGGGTGATCATGACCCAGAGTGATATCGCCATCATCGGGGCTGGCCCGGCGGGCATGGCCGCAGCAGCAACGGCCGCCCGGCACGGGGCAACCGTTACACTGCTGGATGAACAACCGCGACCGGGGGGGCAGATTTACCGCGATGTGGACCGGGTGAACCAGCCGCGCGCGGATATCCTTGGTAAGGATTATCAATGTGGTGCAACCTTGACGCGTGGTTTGCGCGACGCCGGGATCACGCATGTGAAAGGTGCCGTTGTCTGGGCCATCGAAGACAGTTTTACCGTGTCCTACACGCAGAACGGGCAGGCGGCGCAAGTGTCTGCCGACCGCGTTATTTTGGCCACGGGCGCGCTTGAGCGTCCGATGCCACTACCGGGCTGGACCTTGCCCGGCGTCATGACGGCAGGTGCCGGGCAAATCCTGCTCAAGCAATCGGGCGTGCTGGCGAGCAACGCGGTGCTGGTGGGGTCGGGTCCGCTGCTCTACCTGATCGCGGCGCAGATGGTGCGGGCCGGAACACCCCCCCGCGCGCTTGTCGAAACGCAAAGCCGCTATGATCTGCTGCGCGCCGGCAAGCATTTTGGCGGTGCGCTGCGCGGGGCGGGCTACCTTGTCAAAGGGTTGAAACTGTTGGCGCAGATCATCCGCGCGCGTGTGCCGCGCTATACCGCGGCCACTGATATCACGATCGAGGGGGACACCCGCGCCGAGGCTGTGACGTTCCGCAATCGCGGCCGCACACATCGTATCGCATGTGACACCGTCCTGTTGCATCATGGTGTCGTGCCCAACACACAAGCTGCGCGTTCAATTGAGGTTCCGCACCTTTGGGACAATGCGCAGCACTGTTTTTCGCCGGTGACGGATCAATGGGGTGCGACGCCGGTTGAGGGTGTATTTATCGCAGGCGATAGCGCGGGGATCGGCGGCGCGACTGTGGCCGAACGTGCTGGTCGGATTTCGGCCTTGAAAGCATTGGAAGAGCTTGGGCAAATCAGCCCGCAGGCGCGCGATGATCTGGCAACGTCCTTGCTGCGCCAGAAAGCCAAGGAAAACGCGGTGCGCCCGTTTTTGGACACGGCATATCCGCCTTGTGCGCAGGCGCTTTCGCCCGCCGACAGCACGCTGGTGTGCCGCTGTGAAGAAGTCCGCGCCGGGGATATCCGCCAATACGCCAAGCTGGGCTGTCTTGGGCCAAATCAGGCCAAAGCCTTTGGGCGGGCTGGTATGGGGCCGTGCCAAGGCCGATATTGCGGGTTAAGCGTCACCGCGATTTTGGCGCAAGAAAACAGTCTTGGCCCCGATGACACCGGATACCTCCGTATCCGCCCGCCGATCAAGCCGGTGACATTGGGCGAACTGGCGGCCATGCATCAAAGCACGCCAGCCGATGCGGCTGAATGAAAGGAACGCGACATGATCGAACGGATCGACACAGCCACCCGGATGAGCAAAATTGTCAAACATAACGGCGTTGCTTATTTATGCGGGCAGGTTGGGGATGGCAGCACTGTGGCCGAGCAAACCCGCGATTGCCTGTCGCGGGTCGAGGCCCTGCTGGCCAAAGCAGGATCGCACCCTGACAGGATGTTGCAGGCCATTGTCTGGCTGTCGGACATGGCGGATTTCGAAGAAATGAACGCGGTTTGGGATGCATGGGTTCCGCAGGGCCACGCCCCGGCCCGCGCCTGCGGCGAGGCCAAGTTGGCGCGCCCGGATTTGAAAGTGGAAATTATCGTGACGGCAGCTTGTGAGGGCTGAGCCTGTCGGGGCAGGGTGCCGGTTGGGCTGATAAAAACGGGTATGCCACGGCATGGAATGGCCCGCCTTGTGCGGGTCATAGCGCGCGATTCGCGTGGCTCGAGTCTGACCTCTATCCAGTTTAGAATCATTCCAAACCTTGACAGGCGCCTGTTCGACGCGCATATCCATTGCAACAACCAAGAGGTCCGTCATGTTCATCCAGACTGAATCCACACCGAATCCTGCGACGCTCAAGTTCCTGCCCGGCCAAACGGTTATGGAGGCTGGAACCGCAGATTTCCCGACCTCCGAGGTGGCTGGAAAATCCCCTCTGGCACAGCGCATTTTTGGCGTTCCGGGTGTCACGGGCGTGTTTTTCGGCAATGATTTCGTGACTGTCACCAAGGACGATGGCACCGAGTGGGACCATATGAAGCCCGCCATTCTGGGTGCGATCATGGAGCACTATCAATCCGGTGCACCGATCATGACCGGCGAGGCCGATGCATCATCCGGCCATGCCGAGCACGAGGGTGAGGATTCCGAGATCGTTGGCCAGATCAAGGAATTGCTGGATACCCGCGTGCGCCCGGCGGTGGCCCAGGATGGCGGCGACATTACCTTCCACGGCTTCGATAAGGGCGTCGTTTATCTGCATATGCAGGGGGCCTGCGCCGGTTGCCCGTCCTCGACCATCACATTGAAGATGGGAATCGAGAATTTGCTGCGGCACTACATCCCCGAAGTGACAGAGGTGCGCCCCGTTGGTGTCTGACGCGCCTTTGATATTGGGGTTCGACACATCGGCCGCGCATTGCGCGGCCGCTTTGCTGTGCGGGGAACAGGTTTTGGCCGTTCGCGCCATTGAAATGGGCCGGGGGCAGGCGGAACATCTGATACCCTTGCTGCAAGATGTTCTGGCCGATGCGGGTGTGACATGGGCTGATCTGGACCGGATCGGCGTTGGTGTTGGCCCCGGTAATTTCACTGGAATCCGTATTTCCGTTTCGGCGGCGCGTGGGCTGGCCTTGGCATTGGATGTCCCAGCTGTGGGCGTGTCCGGGTTTGAGACCGTCGCGATGGTCCACCCGGCACCGCATATAGCGGTGCTTCCGGGCCCTCGGGGCATGTGTTACGTGCAGGCCCACGGGGCACAGCCCAAGCTGGTGCCCGAGCAAGAGGCACGCGATACGACGCTGCCCGTCGCCCATCTGCCCGCCCCGGCCGATTTGGCCGTAGCGATTGCGCGGGTTGCGGCGCGGCGGGCAGACAAGCCCGACGAGCCGCCCGCCCCGCTGTATCTAAAGCCCGCTGATGCTGCGCCCTCACGCGATACGCCCCCGGTGATACTGGATGACACCTGAGGACATGGCCGCATTGCATGCGCGCGCTTTTGCTGGGCAAGGGCGGGCGTGGTCGGCCACGGAATTTTCTGATCTGCTGGCTAGCCCTTTGGTGTTTGCCGTAGGCGATACGCGCGGTTTCGCGCTTGCGCGTGTCATCGCCGACGAGGCGGAATTGCTGACCATCGCAACCGATCCGCAGGCGCGACGCCAAGGCGTGGCGCGCGCTTGTCTGGCCGCATTTGAGAGGACGGCCGCGAAGCGCGGGGCACGATCCGCATTCCTTGAAGTGGCTGACGACAACAGCGCTGCAAAAGCGCTATATAGCGCGGTGGGCTACAGTCAGGCGGCCCTGCGCAAGGGCTATTATCCGCGCCCGAACAGACCTGCCGTGGATGCGCTGGTGCTGCGGCGCGACCTTGCCGCAACGCCTGTCGGCTGCGGAAAATCCGAAATCTAGGTCCAGATTTGAAAAATTGATCAGCCCTGCGATGATCTGTGTCGTGCAACATCTTGCAAACACGATGAAACTGCGGCTAGGAACAAGCATGCAAATCTACCTGCCCATAGCCGAGGTGTCGGTGAATGCCTTCCTTCTTTTGGGGTTGGGCGGCATCGTGGGCATTTTGTCGGGTATGTTCGGTGTGGGCGGCGGTTTCTTGATGACGCCGCTTTTGTTTTTTATCGGCATCCCGCCTGCGGTTGCGGTGGCCACCGAAGCCAACCAGATTGTTGCCTCGTCGTTTTCCGGTGTTCTGGCCCATCTCAGGCGTAAGACCGTCGATTTGCGAATGGGCACGGTGTTGTTGATCGGCGGCCTTGTCGGTGCGGGCCATGGCGTGATCTTGTTCAACTACCTCAAGTCGTTGGGTCAGGTCGATCTGCTGGTCAAGCTGTGCTACGTCGCGTTTCTGGGCGTCATCGGCGGCATGATGTTTGTCGAAAGCCTGCGTGCGATCCGACAGACGCGGTCGGGCAAAAAGGTTCCCAAGCGCAAAAAGCACAATTGGGTGCATGGTTTGCCGATCAAGATGCGGTTTCGCACCAGCGGGTTGTATATCAGCGTGATACCGCCCCTTCTGGTCGGGGTGTTGGTTGGCATTCTGGCCGCGATCATGGGCGTCGGTGGCGGTTTCATCATGGTGCCTGCGATGATCTATTTGCTGGGTATGCCCACGAAGGTGGTTGTTGGAACCTCGTTGTTTCAGATCATTTTTGTCACCGCGTTCACCACGTTGTTGCATGCCACCACGAACTATACCGTCGATATCGCCTTGGCGGTCTTGCTGTTGGTTGGCGGTGTGATCGGGGCGCAAATCGGCACCCAGATCGGAACACGCATGCAGGCGGAACAGTTGCGCATTCTGTTGGCTATCATGGTGCTGGCGGTGTGTTTCAAACTGGCCCTTGATCTGCTGCTCCAACCGTCCGAGTTGTATTCTATCGGCGCGGTTGGGGGGCATTAGGATGCTGTTTCGGCTGATCTTTCTGCTGTGTCTGGTCGCCTTGCCAGTGCGTGCTGAAGAGGTCGTTTTGGGCCTGTCCAGTGATAGGGTCCGGATCACTGCCACGTTCGAGGGCTCGGATATTCTGGTGTTCGGCGCGGTCAAACGCGAAGGCCCCATTCCACAAGACCCGCTGGATGTCATAGTGGCCATCTCCGGCCCGTCGCAGCCGTTGACGGTGCGCCGCAAAGAACGGGTTCTGGGTATTTGGGTGAATACCGATGCGATCGAGGTTGACGCCGCGCCCAGCTTTTACGCGGTGGCCACGACCGGGCCATTGGATCAGGTCTTGTCCAATGTCGAGGATCTGCGCCATAAAATCAGCATCGGGCGGGCCATCCGGTCGGTGGGGGCCCCTGGCTCTATTGCGGATGCGCAGGTCTTTACCGATGCCTTGATTCGCATACGTGAAAACAATGATGCCTATCAAATGCTTGAGGGCCAAGTTGCACTGGACGAACAGACCCTGTTTCGAACGGAAATCGGCCTGCCTGCCAATTTGACCGAAGGGGAATACCTGACCCGTATCTTCCTGACACGTGACGGTGATGTTGTGTCACAATTTGAAACCGTGATCGACGTGCGCAAGGTTGGGCTGGAACGTTGGCTGTATACCTTGTCGCGTCAGCAACCGCTGATGTATGGGCTGATGTCTTTGGCAATCGCGATTGCCGCGGGCTGGGGGGCCTCGGCTGTGTTCCGTATGCTTCGGCAGGGTGGATAAAGCACCTTTGCACTTGCCCTGCAGCGCGCGCCGGGGCATGGCTTGATCACTATGGAGATCGGTCCTTATATCCTGCTGGCCAGCCTTGAAGGCGCTGTGACCGCTGCCGTTCTGGCACTGACGGCTGTTGGTCTGTCGCTGGTCTTTGGCGTCATGCGCGTGGTGAACATCGCACATGGGGAGTTCTTCATGCTGGGCGCCGTCCTCGCGTGGTGGGTTGCCAACACCGTGGGCGGGCATCCTGCCATCGGATTTGCGGCAGCCCTGATCGTTGCGCCCGTGCTGGTGGGTGTTCTGGCGGCTCTGGCTGACATGACGATCCTGAAACGCCTGAACTATGACCCCGAGCGCACGATCGTCGCCACCATCGGCCTGTTGTATATCCTTCAGCAGCTGACCCTGATGACCTACGGCCCCGACGCGCGCCCGGTCGAGGCACCGTTCAATCAACGCATCGCCCTGCCTTGGATCGAACATACCGAGGCTGGCTGGCAGATGTATTATCCATGGGGGCTGTCAACGACCAGTTACAAACTGGCCGTGATCGGCGCGGCAGCGGCGGTATTGGCTGGGGTCTGGGCGATGATGGCACGCACCCGGATCGGGTTGCTGATGCGCGCAACGCAGGCGGATCGCGAGATGGCGCTGGCCTTCGGTATCCCTGTTGAAAAGGTTTATGCGCTGGTGTTCGGCATCGGCGCGGGATTGGCGGCACTGGCGGCCGTGTTGATCGTTCCCATTCAGCAGGCGCATTACCTGATGGGCGCTGACCCGTTGTTGTTGTCGTTCATCGTGGTGATCATCGGCGGGCTGGGAAGTTTGCCCGGCACTGTGGTTGCTGCCCTGTTGATCGGGCTAAGCGATGGGATCATCTCGGTCTTTTTCTCGCCGACGCTGGCGAAAATTCTGGCAACACTTCTGGTGGGCCTTGTGCTGGTGTTCCGGCCTCGGGGCCTGTTTGGGACACGCGCGCCATGAGCCGCGACACGGCCCGCATCCTGGCCCTGCATGGCGGTCTGCTGGTGCTGCTGTTCGTAGCGCAGTTCGTGTTGCCGGCTTATCACCACGGCAACCTTGCGCGGATCATGGTGCTGGCAAGCTACGCCATCGGCTACAACATCCTATTTGGCTATACCGGGTTGCTTAGCCTTGGGCATGCCCTGTTTTTCGCCGCTGGCATGTATGGCATGGGGCTTGGCATTCAGCATGGCGGCTTGTCGCCCGCGCCTGCGCTGTTGGCCGGGGTTGTAGCGGGCGCTGTGGTGTCGGGCGCACTGGCCCTGTTGGCGCTGCGCACAACCGGTGTGGCGTTCATGATCGTGACGCTGATGTTCGCGCAGGCGGGATACCTGACGATCCTGTATTTCGGCGACTACACCCGCGGTGACGAGGGGTTTGTTTTACAAACCGCGCAGCGCATGCTGTGGGGTATTGACCTGAGCGATCCGACAAATCGCTATTTCGCGGCCTTCACCCTGTTTGCCCTGTGCCTGTGCCTGAGCTTGTGGCTGGTGCGCGCGCCGTTTGGCCGTGTTCTGGTGGCGATCCGCGAAAACGAGGATCGTGTGCAGATGCTGGGCTATGACACCCATGCGCATAAGCTGGCGGCGATGGTGATCTCGGGCACCATCTCGGCCGCGGCGGGCGCGGCCTATGGCCTGCTATTTGGCTATGTGGGGGCCAGTTTCGGCAGCGTGCAATATTCGATCCTACCGCTGCTATGGGTATTGCTGGGGGGCGCGGGCACTGTTTTGGGCCCATTCATCGGCGCGCTGTTCATGTTCTACCTGATCGACCTTAGCTCGGGGCTGACCGCGGCCTACATGCTGATCGCGGGCGTCGTTCTGGTGGTGCTGACGCTGTTTGCGCCACAAGGTCTGGTCGGGGAACTGCGCCGCCGGTTCTGGAAGGGCTTGCCATGACCGTGCTGCTGTCCACACGCGGCCTGACCAAACGGTTTGACGGTCTGCTGGCCGTATCTGACGTAGATCTCGATCTGACCGCCGGCGATGTGCATGCGCTTATCGGCCCAAATGGTGCGGGCAAGACGACGCTGGTCGGCATGATCTGCGGGCGCATCGCGCCGACCGCTGGCTCGGTTACCTTTGACGGCCGCGATATCACGACCCTGCCTGCGCACAAGCGGATCGGCCTGGGGATGGCGTATACGTTTCAGATCACTTCCGTTTTTGCGGGGCTGTCGGTGCGTGAAAACGTGGCCTTGGCCGCGCGCGGCCAGCCGGTGCAGGGCGATCAGGTTGACAGGGCCGTGTGCGCCGCATTGGACAAGGTCGGGCTGTCCGACCGTGCCCAAGAGGTGGCGGGTAATCTGAGTTATGGCCATCAGCGCCTGCTGGAAATTGCCATGGGGCTGGCGCAGGCCCCCCGCCTGCTTATTCTGGACGAGCCGACACAAGGCTTGTCGGACGGCGAGATTGCGCGGTTTACTGCGCTGATCGAGGGCTTGCGCGGCCACACCACCGTTTTGCTGATCGAGCATAACATGCGCGTCGTCTGGGAGGTGGCCGACCGGGTCACCGTGCTGAACTTCGGCGAGGTTCTGGCCGAGGGCACCCCCGAGGATATCCATGAAAACCGCGCCGTGCAGGCCGCCTATCTGGGGACGGGCTGATGCTGAGATTGGACCATATCGACGCGGGCTATGGCGGCGGCCGGGTGTTGCAAGACGTCTCGCTTGAGGTGGACGCAGGCGAAATCGTTTGTTTGCTGGGCCGCAACGGCGCGGGGAAGACAACCTGTATGCAGGCGATCATGGGGCTGCTGCCGTTGATGGCTGGGCGGATCACGCTTGCGGGGCAGGAGATCAATCGGCTGCCCGCGCATCAGGTGCCCAAGGCGGGCATCGGATATGTTCCGCAGGGGCGGCGGCTGTTTGCTGGGCTGAGCGTGGCGCAAAACCTTGAGATTGGGCTGCGCGCCCGTGGCTCGGGCCGTGACACGCTGGAGGAGGTGCTGGACCTGTTTCCGCGCCTGCGCGACCGGCCGGATCAGCCCGCACAGACCCTGTCGGGCGGCGAGCAGCAGATGCTGGCCACGGCGCGCGCCCTGTGCCTGCGGCCCAAGCTGTTGCTTCTGGACGAGCCGACCGAGGGCTTGCAGCCCTCGATGATCGAGGCAATCCGGCGCGCGATCGTGCAGATGCGCGATGCGGGTGTCGCGGTGTTGTTGGTGGAACAACGCGTGGATGCGGTGCTGTCGGTGGCGGACCGGGTGGCGTTTATCGAAAATGGCCGCAACGGCGAAGTGATGCAGGCCGAGGCCTTGCGTGCCGATCGTAGCATCGTGGAGCGTTACATCGGGGTCTGAGCGGTTTTGGGGGCGCTGCCCCCGTCGCCCGATGGGCGACTCCCCCGGAGTATTTTGAGAACAATGAAGGGCAGGGCGGGCTAAAGAAAGCTGGTGAAGGGCAGGAATGTCACAGGGCTGCCGGGCGTGATATTGGCCGGGCCGTCGGGCAGTTCAACCAGACCTTCGGCCCAGCTAAGGCCGCTGATGCGCCCCGAGCCTTCGGATTTGAACACTTCAGCGCGGCCATCGCGGATGCGCGCGCGCAGGTATTCGCGGCGTCCGGGCTTCTTGTTTTTCGTGAAGGCGGCCGGAAGGGTGAAACCCTGCGGGATGTGCCACCCGGCCCCGGCCAGCCGCGCCATGGCGGGGCGCGCGAAAATGAGCGTGCAGACCAGCGCCGCAACGGGGTTGCCGGGCAGGCCGAACACCGGGGTTTTGTGCCATAGCCCAAGGGCTAGCGGACGGCCCGGTTTGACGGCGATGCGCCATTCGGCCATCGCGCCGGCCTCGTTCAGCAGGGCCGAGACGTGGTCTTCGTCGCCCGAGGAGGCACCGCCGGAGGTCAGGATCAGGTCGGCCTGTTCTGTGCCACGATCAAGGGCGGCGCGCAGGGCGGCGCGATCATCCGGGACGCGCCCCAGATCGACGGCGTCGAAGCCGAATTGCCGGGCCAGAG
This sequence comes from Roseovarius gahaiensis, assembly GCF_011601345.1. Taxonomy (GTDB): domain Bacteria; phylum Pseudomonadota; class Alphaproteobacteria; order Rhodobacterales; family Rhodobacteraceae; genus Roseovarius; species Roseovarius gahaiensis. Next base: position 68,746 of record NZ_JAAORB010000004.1, on the reverse strand, counting down.
CCAGAAGCATGGGGCGGTTCGCGTCGAAAATCTGGCCCGGTGCGGCGGGGTTGCCCGGTTCGACCAATTCATCGCCGGTCGAGATCACGGCCACGCGTAGGCGGTTATGGACGGGAAGGGTAGATAGCCCGGTGGCCGAGGCCAGCGCCAGATCGGCGGGAGTCAGGATGCGCCCGGCCTGAAGGATTGTGTCACCTGCGGCGACGTCTTCGCCCGCGCGCCGGGTGTTGGCACCGGGCTTGATGCCCGCGCGAAAGGCGATTTCGGCCTCGGCGGCGTTGACATCTTCCTGAAGAATGACGGTATCGACCCCGGTGGGCAGCGCCGCGCCGGTCAGTATGCGGATGGCATGGCCGGGTGGCACGGCACCTTCAAAGGGCACGCCAGCCGCGGCGCGGCCCTGCACCAAGGGCAGCACCGGATCGCCCGGCGGCAAGGTGGCATGCGCAAAACCATAGCCGTCCACCGCCGTGTTGGGCTGTGACGGGTTCGACCGCTGTGCCGTCACGTCACTGGCCAAAACCCGGCCCTGCGCGTCGGCCAAAGGCGTGCTGGCCCGTCCGACAACCGGGTGCAGGCGGTCGTGCAACAGGGCAAGCGCCTCGTCCACCGGGGTCCAGTCGACACCGGCGGGCAGGGCAAAGCAATCGTCGCGCAGCGGGGGCGGTTGCAAGGCGCGGTCGCTTGCGGCGCGGTTCAGCTTGTCCTCGTGGCCAAGGCCCATGATCCAGCCCTCCTCGGGTGCGGTGATGGTCAGCATGGCCTGCAGATCGGGCAGGGGCAAGTGGGCAAGAGCGCGCGCCAGAAGCCGCACCTGATGGGCATCGCGAATGCCTCCCTGTGCCTCGGCCTGCTTGACCGCGGGGTTGATCAGCCCGGGCCAGATTTCAACAAATGTGACTGGCGTTTCAAGTGGTTCAAAAGGCCAGACCGCGATCTGGCCCGCAAAGCGGCGGCGCAGACGATTGAGCACGGGCAGTCCCATCAGAACCTGCGAGCCTACGGCACCGGCCCCGGCCAGTTGCCAGCAGGTGAAACTTCCCTGCGCGCGGGTTTCGCAGGCCCGCATGTCGGGGAATGGATTGTGATAGCCTTGTTTGCGGCGCGGCAGACCGGGCACGTCATGGTTGGGCCGCGCATTGCCCCAAAACGGCCCAACCCCTTGCCCAAGCTGGCGATTGATGTCGCCCGCCACGTCAAAACGGTTGTTGGTCTTGGGTTTGTCGTGAATTCTGCACTCGAGCCAATCCCAGACAGCCAACGGATCGCTTTGGCCGGTCAGGGCCTGTGCAAAGCCTTTGGGGTAGCCAAAGGGAAAATCAAAGCCGATCAACAGGCGACGGCCTGCGGCGCGTTCGGTTTCGATCAGGTCGGTCAGGGCCTGTTCGGCGACGTGCCGATTGCGAAGGTAGATTGGTGGCGCATCCTCACCTTGGCGGGTCAGGCCCAGCCAGATGGCGTCAGGCTTGGGTGTGGCGCCACGATCATTGCCGCCGGACCAGTCGACTATGGCGATCGTGTCGAATGGGATCAAAGCCCAACCTCGGACAGGATGAAATCGGCGATGACCGTCGTGTCGTCCAGATCAAAAACCGGGCGATCCAGATTAAGCGGTGTGTCGCTGGCCACGGCCCGCACGGTGGGATCATCGGGCGCGATCAGCGGATTGCCGGTGACGGTGCGGTGCGCCTCGACCTTGGGATGGCTGTCGCGTTTGTAGCCTTCGATCAACACCAGATCGACGGGGGCCAGTTTTTGCAGCAACTCTGACAGGCTTGGCTCGTCCTCGTTGCGCAATTCGTGCATCAGGGCAAACCGGTTGCGCGAGGCCAAAAGCACCTCGGTCGCGCCGGCCACGCGATGGCGGTGGCTGTCTTTGCCGGGATGGTCCACGTCAAAGCTGTGATGGGCGTGCTTGACGGTCGAAACCGAGATGCCACGGCTGGTGATCTCGGTGACAAGGCGCTCCATCAGGCCCGTTTTGCCGGCATTTTTCCAGCCGACAACGCCATACAATCTCATGCGGTGTCCTTTTGCATGGCCTGTGCCTGTTGCAGGTCTTCGGGTGTGTTGACGTTGAAAAATGGATCGTTCGGGTCGTCAAACAGCGCTTCGCGGCCTGCGTGCTTGTCGGTCCATATCACCACTTTGCGCAGCCCGTCGTGGAGTTCTGCGCGCAGATCGTCGCGCAGAGCCACGGGCCACAGGCCGAAGGTGGGGTGCCGGATCAGGCCCGACCGGCTGAGGGATTTGGTCTGTTCGTTGTCGGGGCGCGGGGTGGCCGCCAAGACCAGCGGATGAGGCATGTCTTGGGCGGTCGCAAGCAGGCGCGCCACCAGATCGCACGGAAAAAACGGCGTGTCGGCGGCGACGGTGACGATGGTTTGTGCCCCTTGCTGTGCAGCCCAATCCAGCCCGGCCAGAACACCGGCCAGCGGTCCAGGAAAATCTGCGATGCTATCGGGCAAAACCGGCAGGCCATAATCGGCGAACCGATCAGGATTTCCATTGGCGTTCAGCGCCATGCCCGCCACCTGTGGCGCAAGCCGGTCCATCACGTTCGACAGGATCGTGCCATCGCCAAGCGGCAACAGCCCTTTGTCACCACCGCCCATGCGTGTCGCCTTGCCCCCGGCGAGGATGACGCCAAGCGGCACAGTCATGTCGGGGCGCCTTTGCGGCGGTGTTTCTTGTCATCATCCGGCACGGCAGAGGGATCCGCATCGCGCAACAAACGGTCTTCGCCGCTGAGACAAACAAAGCGCTGTCCGCGCATCCGGCCGATCAATGTCAGCCCCACTTGGCGGGCAATCTCAACGCCCCAAGCGGTAAACCCCGAGCGTGACGCCAAAACGGGAATGCCCATCAGCGCCGTTTTGATCACCATTTCCGAGGTGAGCCGCCCGGTGGTGTAGAGAACCTTGTCATCGGGCGAAACGCCGTCCGAGAACATCCAGCCCGCGATTTTGTCGACGGCGTTATGGCGGCCCACGTCCTCCATATAAACCAGCGGAAGGTGGTCCTTGCACAAAACGGTGCCATGAATCGCGCCCGCCTCAAGATACAGCGACGGGGTGCGGTTGATGGTCGAGGCCAAGGCGTAAAGATCAGAAGTTTTTACCTGCAAGTCGGGCAAGGTGACCTGTTCCAAACCCTCCATCATGTCGCCAAAAACGGTGCCCACGGCACAGCCGCTGGTGCGGGTCTTTTTCTTGAGCTTTTCCTCATAGGTGGTTTGGCCATCCGTGCGCACCACGACGGTTTCCAGATCCTCGTCATAATCGACGCGATGAACGGTTTCATCAGGCCGCAGCATGCCCTGATTGCGCAAAAATCCAAGCGCCAGATATTCGGGGTAGTCGCCGATCGTCATGGCCGTGACGATTTCCTGACCATTGAGGAAAATGGTCAAAGGCCGTTCTTCGACCACGGAAATTTCGGTCGGCTGACCGTTTTGATCAACCCCTTCCACAGAACGGGTCAGACGCGGTGCTTGCGGATCGGGTGCGATTATATAGCTGGACAGATCGACGGTGGTGTCCAATTGCATCTCCTTCGGCTTCGGTCTAGGCCTTTGGCATCAGGAGTTAATCTAAGGCGTAGACGTGGCGACGGAAACCACCAAATCCATCTTCTGGCAAGGCGCGCGGGACGGGGCACCGTTTATCCTGGTGATGATCCCGTTTTCAACCCTGTTTGGCGTTGTGGCGACCGAGGCCGGGTTGAACGTATATGAAACCGTCGCATTCTCGTTTCTGGTGATCGCGGGGGCAGCGCAGTTCACCGCGGTCGAGTTGATGCGCAATGATGCGCCAACGATCATTGTTCTGATCTCGGCTTTGGCCGTGAATTTGCGGATGGCGATGTATTCGGCGTCGTTGGTCCCGTATCTGGGCAAGGCTAAAGTATGGCAACGCGCGTTGGCCGCGTATTTTACGGTTGACCAAACCTATGCCTGTTCGATCATCAAATTCGACGAGCGACGCGATTGGACGGTGGGCCAGCGCCTGACTTATTTCTTTGGCGTGGCCGCGCCGATCTGCCCGCCATGGTATTTTTTCACCGGTGTCGGCGCGATGATCGGCACGGCAATTCCCGACGGGCTGGCGCTTGATTTTGCGATTCCCATCACCTTTCTGGCGCTGATCGGGCCGATGATGCGGACCCGCGCCCATGTAGCTGCTGGATTCGTCTCGGTTACGGCGGCGCTGGTTTTCGCGTTTTTACCCTTTAATCTGGGCCTTTTGGTGGCCGGTGTTTTGGGCATGATGACAGGTGCACAGGTCGAGTTGATCGACAGTCGTCGCGCGGACAGGTCAAGCTCATGATCGACACAGGCGAATTGTGGCTGGTGATGGTGGTGCTTGGATTGGGCAGCTTCGGCCTGCGGTTTGTTTTTACCGGATTGATCGGTGATCGGCCGTTGCCCGCATGGGTCTTGCGGCACCTGCGTTACACCGCCGTTGCGGTGTTGCCGGGGCTGGTGGCCCCTCTGGTGGTCTGGCCCGAGGCGACCGGCGGAAGCCTTGATGCCCCACGGATGGCTGCTGCGGTGGTCACGATCACCGCAGGCCTGCTGTCGCGCAATGTGCTTTTGGCAATTTTTCTTGGTGTGTCCACCCTATATGGTGGGCTGTACCTGCTAGGGTGACGCGGGCGCATTGTGCGCGATCACCCGTCAGTGGCTTGCTTGGCGACGGCTGTATCCTGTCTGGCCGCTTTGCGTTCGGCCGCATGCCGGGTGGGATCCCATTCTTCAAGCACCTTGGAATTGTCGTCGCTGTCGTATTCCCGCAACCGCTCTTCGGTCACGCCGGGCAGGCTGGCGAATTGATCGGCCAGTTTGCGCGGGCCCCACGTCGTTGAAATGTTTTCGGGAAACACTTGCGCAAGGATCGCCGATGTCGAGCGTGCGCATTGAGCTGATGGAACAGCGCCATACCCTTTGGCAAGTTGCATGACCCGCTCGGCGGTTTCCGGGGGCACGTCCAGTTCTTGAACCTGAACATGATAAGAGGCCCGCGCATGATAGCGTTTGTAGACGTCTTCCACCGCCGGGGTGATACCAAAAACCACATCGTTCCGTTCGGGGATGCTTTCGTGCTTGAACGACCCAGCCGGATCGAAAATGACCCGTTGTGAGCCGTTGATCATCAGCGATGTATGCGCGCCTGACCCATTGTTATTGTTGATCATGGTGTAAAGGGTCAGGTTTGGGGGACCATCGTGGCGATAGGCGGCGCGGGCGACATCCTCGTCTGGGGCCCAGACGGATTCCGCGGCGCAGGCCCCAAGCGACAAAACGGCACAACATGCCAGAACCCAACTGCGCATCTACGCCCCCAAAGTCATTCGCAAAATCGGCTGACTCAGCCGTTGACGATTGCGATGAACACCAAAAGCACGATGCACGCGATTGACGACCATGTGACGGCCTTTATGAAACCGTCAAAGGTCTTTTCCTGAACTTCGATATCCATTTCGCCGTGCTTGTGATCAGCCATAGTTTTGTTTCCTTCGTGTTCTCACCGGGCTTTGGCCCTGAATTTTGACGATGGGATACTGCATTTACAATCGTCTGTCACCCTCTAAGCGGCCGAGGGCGGGGGCGTTGGTCAGGCTTTTTTAAGGTCTTGGACCAGTTGAAAGCCAATGCGGCGCGTCTTGTTGGCCTTGGTGCCGGTGTCGTTATTCATACGCGTTAATGCTTCAACTGCCAAAGCCACGCCCCATCGTCCCTGCGGGTCCGAGACACCTGACCCGCGTGCCACAGATGATTTAGATGCGCGACCGCTTCGACCAGCGCGAGACCGTAGGTTCCTTCATCAATTTTTCGTTTGAAGAGCGGTGCAAAGCAGTCCGCAGCCGTTTTGGGGGTGGCCAGATGGTCACGCAAACGATCAAGCGCGCTGTGGTGATTCTCGATCAATTGGCGCATCCGCAACGGCAGGCCTTGGAAGGGCAGTTTGTGGCCCGACAAAACCAGATGATCGTCATTTGCCAGCCCGGCCAGCCGCCCGCAGGCTTCCAGCCAGTCGGCCACCGGATCGGCGTCAGGCTCGGTGGGATAGACGCCCAAATTGGGGCTGATCGAGGCAATGATCTGATCCCCGGCAATGACCAGAGTGTCATCGCGGCTCCACAAGGTCAGGTGTTCGGGGGCATGTCCATTGCCGATATGCACGTCCCATGTTCTGCCGCCTGCGACCAAGGTGTCGCCTTGTTGAACACGGGTATAGCCAACGGGAATTGGATAGGAGGTGTCGGCAAAGTTATAGGGGCGCGATGTTTTGCGCGCCTCGTAAATTTCGGGGTCCATGCCAGCACTGCGCCAATAGGCCAAGGCCTGCTTGGTCGGGCGCTCTTCGACATCAAGGATCAGCATCCGGGCCAACAGCCATGCCGTGCGTGTGGTGACCAATTCGGCGTCAAAACGCTGCATCAACCAACCGGCCATGCCGATGTGATCGGGGTGATGGTGGGTCAGGATCACGCGGCCCACGGGCCGGCCTTGCAAAGGCCCGGTCAGTATCTCTTCCCATAACGCGACCGACCGTTTTGAATGAATGCCGGTATCGACAATGGTCCAACTGTCGCCGTCATCCAAAGCGTAGATGTTGACATGGTCCAACGCCATCGGCAGCGGCAGGCGTATCCAAAGAACACCCGGCGCGACCTCGGTCGCGGTGCCGTGGTCCGGCGGTTCGGCCCAAGGATAGCGCAGTTTCCCGCCGATGTCGGTGATTGCGTGTGTCATGCCGACAAGTCCTCGGGCGATAGCGCATAAAGACCGTCCGTCCCGGCGGTGGCATGGGCCAAAAGCCCTTCATGCTCGGGCAACAGGCGGGCCAAATAGAACCGCGCCAAGGCGCTGCGCGGCCCGGTGCCGCCTTCGGCCAGCGCCGCCGCCAGATGGTAATGCGCCCCCAAGACCCGCGCAAAGGCGCGTAGAAACGGCACGGCCCCGGCAAAGCGTTGGTTGAGATCGGACCGCGCCAACATCCAGTCCAGCCCTTCGCGCAGGGTTTCCGACGCCTGCCAGACAGGTTCAGCCAGATCGGGCAATGTGCTGCGGGCCGCTTCGGCTTGGGCCTCGATCTCGTCGATCAGGGCATGGGCGGCCTCGCCCCCATCCGACAATTTGCGCGCGACAAGGTCCATCGCCTGAATGCCGTTGGTGCCTTCGTAAATCGCCGAGACCCGCACATCGCGCAGATACTGGGCCGCGCCGGTTTCTTCGATATAGCCCATGCCGCCATGCACCTGAACGCCCATGTCGGCCACCGCGATGCCGGTGTCGGTGCCAAACGCCTTGGCAATCGGTGTCAGAAAGGCGGCGCGGGCGGCCCATTCGGCTGTGCCAGTGGCGGTTTCCATATCAATCGCCACCGCGCAGGCAAGCGCAATGGCCCGTGCGGCAAATGCGTCGGCCTTCATCGTCATCAGCATGCGGCGCACATCTGCATGATCGACAATCGCCCCGGTGCCGCCGTCGATAGGCGTGCGCCCCTGTATGCGATCCAGCGCATAGGCTAAGGCATGCTGATAGGCACCTTCGGCCACGCCAATGCCTTGCCCGCCAACGCCAAGCCGGGCGTTGTTCATCATCGTGAACATGGCGCGCATCCCGTCATGTTCTTTTCCTATCAGCCAGCCGGTGGCCCCGTCATATTGCATGACGCAGGTCGGGCTGCCGTGCAGGCCCATCTTATGCTCAAGGCTGACCACCGACAGGCTGTTGGCTTGGCCGGGCTGGCCAGTGTCATCGGGGATGTATTTCGGCACCAGAAACAGGCTGATGCCTTTGGTGCCAGCCGGACCATCGGGCAGGCGGGCCAGCACAAGGTGGCAAACATTTTCAGTAAAATCGTTGTCACCCCAGCTGATATAGATTTTCTGCCCGGTTATCGCATAGGTGCCATCACCATTGGGGTCGGCCTTGGTGCGCAGGGCACCCACGTCGGACCCGGCCTGCGCCTCGGTCAGGTTCATGGTGCCGCACCATTCGCCGCTGACCAGCTTGGGCAGATACACATCTTTGATGGCGTCGCTGGCGTGATGCTCCAGCGCTTCGATCTGGCCTTGGGTCATCAAAGGGTTAAGCTGAATGGACAGGCAGGCGCTGCTGATCATGTCGTTGACCGCCGTGGTCAGGGCCATCGGCAGGCCCATGCCACCATGCGCGGGGGCGGCGCTGATCGACACCCAGCCACCGGTCGCGATGGCCTTGTACCCGTCGGCAAACCCCGGCGGCGTGCGCACAACCCCGTTTTCCAGATAGGCGGGGTTTTGATCCCCGACCCTTTGCAGCGGATGCAGCACATCCTCGCACATCCGCGCGGCTTCGGTCAGGATGGCGTTGGTCAAATCCGGCGTCGCTTCGGAAAAGCGGTCGGTCTGCGAAACCTGATCGAGATCGACAACATGATCGAAAATGAACTGATAGTCGTCCACGGGGGCACGGTATGGCATGGGGCTGCTCCTGATCTGTCGCTGGGGCGGTGCTTGGCATCGCGCCGCGCCCACTATATGCGTTTGTTTCGACCAGAGACTAGCCGAAGATCACCGACCAGCAACCGCAACGCCGCGTCAGAGCCAGATATGCCGCAAAACACAAGACATCTTTCCGCCAATTCCCAAGGCTATGCCGAGGCCGCGCAGATTTTGCGCGAGGGCGGGCTGGTGGCCTTCCCAACCGAGACGGTCTACGGGCTTGGCGGGGATGCGCGCAACGACATGGCCGTGGCCGGTATTTTCGAGGCCAAGGGCCGGCCGCGCTTCAACCCGTTGATCGTGCATGTCGATAGTATCGAAACCGCGCAACGTTATGTGGACTGGTCCGACGCGGCCAACCGGCTGGCGCGCGCCTTCTGGCCCGGGCCATTGACGCTGGTCTTGCCGCTGCGTGCGGATGCGGGCCTGTCGCCTTTGGTGACCGCCGAGTTGCCGACGCTGGCCATTCGCGTGCCGGCCCATCCGGTGGCGCAGGATTTGCTAGGCACCTTCGCGGGACCGGTCGCCGCGCCCTCGGCCAATCCGTCTGGGCGGATCAGCCCAACCACGGCGGCGCATGTGACGGCGGGGCTGGAGGGCCGAATCGCGGCTGTTCTGGATGGAGGGGCCTGCGAGGTTGGCGTTGAATCCACCATTCTTGGTCTGACGGATGGCCCGGTTCTGCTGCGTCCGGGTGGTTTGCCGGTCGAGGCGATCGAGGCCGCGCTTGGCGGGCCGGTTGCACGGCGCGGGGCAAGCGCGCCATTATCCGCACCGGGGCAATTGGCCTCGCATTATGCGCCGGGCGCATATGTGCGGCTGCAGGCGCACAAGGCGCAGGAGGGCGAGGTTTTGCTGGGCTTCGGCGCGGTCGAATGCGATTTGAATCTGTCGGCCTCAGGTGATCTGCGCGAAGCGGCGGCCAATCTGTTTCATCATTTGCACGCCTTGGATGCCTTGGGTGCCAAAGGCATCGCCGTTTCGCCCATTCCCGATCATGGTCTGGGTGCGGCCATCAATGACAGGTTGCGCCGTGCCGCGGCCCCGCGCGAATAAGTTCTGGTATCAAAAGGCCTGCGCAAGCGCAGTCAGGTTAGCGGGATGAGGGGCGCTGCCCCTCAAACTCCCCGGGATATTTTCGAACAGAAGAAAGCCGCATCACTGACAGCGTTTTTCCGCTTCTTCCAGCGCGGCGGTGTACCCCAGCAAAGAGAACGTGTCCTTGGTGGTGGTGCCGCGCGAAGACCGGGCCTGCAAAACCGCATCTGCGCCACGTTTCATTGCCGCGATGATCTTGGCATCGTCCGACGCGTTGGCAGGCCAAGCCCATTCGCCTTCGGTGAACAGTTCGAATTCAGTTCCGTCTATGTTGACATTCACGGTTGAACCGCTCGCAAACGGGTAACCACCAGTAAACGCCACTTGGCCCTGGACGTCCGCGCCGGGACGGAAAAATGTCATCAAAAGGATATCGCCGCGTCGGACCGCAACGACACGTCCGTCTTTCATGTTCACCGTTTCGGTCGGTGATGACACGGCCCAGCATTCGCGAGGGTCTTTGTCTTCGAACACACTCCAAGCTGTTTCAGCAGCAACCTGATTTGTGCTTTCTTCTTGTGCCCAAAGCCCTGTGGCGGCCAATGCCAGAAAGGCGCCCGAAAATCCGCGTGCAATCCATGATACCATGTGTCCAGCCTCCAGCTGTCCGTAGCCTCAATCCTGTCGGCCGCGCACCTCCGTTCTGGGGAGTTGTGTTTTGCGCGGCCATCTCATACTCGACATACTAATAATAGCCTGAAAAAGGCGACACATGAAAGATGCAATTGGCGGAAAACCGCATAGGTCCGCCGATCGGAGGCCATAATGACTGATGCCGTTCCTCTGACTGAAATATGGCGCGGGCCTATGGCTGAAAGCGTGCATCGCGGGCACGCGGTGATTTGTGATGCGTCTGGCAATGTTGTTGAGGCTTGGGGCAATCCGGGCGCCACGGTTTTGCCGCGTAGTTCGGCCAAGATGATTCAGGCGTTGCCCTTGGTGGAAAGCGGAGCGGCCAAGGCCAGAGGGCTAACGGATGAGCATCTGGCATTGGCCTGCGCGTCGCACAATGGGGCTGCGATCCATACCGACCGGGTGCGGGCATGGCTGAACGACCTTGGGCTTTCAGATGATGATTTTAGATGTGGCGCGCATTTGCCCAAAGATAATGACACGCGTCATGCGATGATCTGCGCTGATGAGACGCCCTGTCAGGTGCATAACAATTGTTCTGGCAAACATGCCGGGTTTTTGACCCTGACACAGCACATGGGGTGGGGACCGGAATATGTGGCGCCAGACCATCCAATGCAAAAAGCTTGTCTTGAGGCCTTTGAGAATGTCACGGGTGAGGACAGCCCTTGCTATGGCATTGATGGATGCTCGGCGCCGAATTTCGCGACGACATTGCACGGTATGGGCCGTGCGATGGCATGGTTTGCAAATGCGCAAGACGGACGAAACGCACGTGAAACCGCCGCAGTCAGGCTGTGGCAGGCCATGGTCGCACACCCTGCCTTGGTTGCGGGCGAAACGCGCGCTTGCACCGAATTGATGCGCGCCTGCACCGAACCTGTCGCGCTTAAAACCGGGGCCGAGGCCTTTTTTTGTGGCGATCATTCCGGGCCGTAAACTGGGAATTGCCCTGAAAATCGAAGATGGCGGCACCCGTGCGGCGGAATGCACGATTGCGGCGTTGTTGGTGCGTTTGGGGGTGTTGGAGGCCGATCACCCTGCAACCCGCCGCTTTATGAACGCGCCGATCACCAATTGGCAGGGGATGGAAACCGGCATGATCAAACCTGTCGCTGGGCTTATCTGACTCGGTCATTCGGAGCAGGGCGGATTTGTGCCACGGCCTATGCCCTGCTTTTTGGCGCGGGTCTTTGCCTAAAATGCGCATCTAATAGAGCGGCCTGCCGCCAACAGGGTCCAGCCTGTCGCAAGGTGGCAATCCTACGCCGGTTCCAAGGACTGGTTTCAGCCAGTTTTTGCATGTTTTTGCGCCGATCGCCAAAACAAAAGACATCAGCCGCTGCAGGTCACAATTTCGGCTCCAGAGGGTGCAACGACCCTCGCCAACACGAACCGGAAAAGGATGTTTGCAATGTTCAAGAAAATCACCGCCGCCACGCTTGCCGCTGCTTTGGTCGCGCCGGGTTTTGCCATGGCTGAAACCATGGATGCAAACGATGATGGGTTGGTCTCAATGTCGGAATTCCAGACCATGTATCCCGACTTGGGCGCTGATATCTTTTCAATCATCGATACCAACGCTGACGGCGCCCTGAGCGAGGATGAGATCGAAGCGGCCCGTGCGACGGGCACGCTGCCAGAGGCCCCGACCGACGATTAAGCCTAACCAGCAACCGGGGTGGTAACAAAGCCGCCCCGGTCTATCCGCGCAGCGCCCGTGTCGGCAAAGATGCGGGCGTCAGCGTTGACTTTAGGCCTTTTGCAGCATCCGCCCCAAGGGACGCCCTGCCAGAATATGCACATGTAAGTGCGGCACCTCCTGAACGCCGTGGTCGCCCGCGTTCGAGATCAGGCGAAAGCCGTCTTGGTCCAAGCCTTTGAGCTTGCACACCTCGCCAATGGCGCGGGTGTAATCGGCGATCTCGGCATCGCTGGCCGTTTGCGCGAAGTGATCGTAGCAGACATAAGGCCCTTTGGGGATCACCAGAACATGCACCGGCGCCTGCGGTTGAATATCGTTGAAGGCAAGGCTGTGTTCGGTTTCCAGAACGGTATCATTGGGGATTTCAGCACGCAGAATTTTGGCAAAGATGTTTTGATCGTCATAGGCATAGGTCATGCGGGTCGCTCCTCAGTCGGCGAAAAGATGATCGGTTTGCGCCACGTCTTGTGCATTTTCCGGAGGGATATCAAGAAAGCGGGCCAAAATATTGGCATGTTGTTCGATGCTGTCGCCCTCGCGCAGGATCAAATGGTTTTCAAACTCGGCATCGCGAATACGGTCGCTTTCGAAATTTATGTCGCCACGGATTGTGGGCAGCAAGCGTTCCAATGTCTCAGGCGGGGTTTGTTCACCTGCAAGCCCCACGCGCATGGCGTGGCCGATCAGGTAGTCGTCGGAAAACTGGCATTGGATTTCCATGATCTTGGTGGTTGATCGGTCGCCGGCGAAATCGTGCAGCAAATCCAAGCTGGCCGGGTCGATGCACACCAACAGACGATCGGTGTCGTAATAATCGAACAACATACGCATCAAGGCGCGCCGGTGCCGTGTGCGTTTGCCAAGGGTGGCTTGAATCCCGCCGAGATCGGGTAGCTGGGTATCTTCTTCGCTGAACAGATATTCGATCGCCGGCAGGTTCACCACATGGCGGACCTTTTCCAATAGGCGCTTGGCGACATGCCACTTCTTGCAGACCACGATCATCAATTCCCGGTCACGGCCAAGGGTGCTTTCGGTTTCCCAGAACCGGCTGGCAAACCGGCGGCCGATCCGGCCCCGACCGGTCAGAAACTTGAACAGGCTGCGCCCTTCGTTCGAGATTTTGAACTCGGCGGTGTCATCGGCGTAAAGCGCGCCAAGCCGCTTCTTGAGTTGCTTGGCCTCGGGGCTGATCTTGCGGGCGAACAGGAAATCCTGACTGAGTAACAGATCATAATGATCATTGTAGAACGTCACGGGCATCCCGTAATCGGTGAACATCAAAAAAGTCAGCGTGCGGGTGCGAATTTCGTTTTCCGGCACGACATGGCGCACGAGGGTTTGGAAAAATGTCTCATCGGGAATCCAGGTTGTGCGGAAAAACCGCATGACGTCGCGCCGTTTGCGGGTGAACTGCAGAATCCACTCGATCGTGCGGCGGCGCAGGCACCACCACTGGCTGCCGATTTGAATCTGGATATCCGCAGGGATGTCGCGCGTCAGCCCCAACCGTTTCTGAAGTGAAAAGCTGGCATAAAAACGCTTGGATTGTGTGCGTTCGTTAAAGAAATGGCGGTAGATCAGCCGCTCTTCCTTCATGCCGGTTTTGATCCAGTCGCTTTCGAAATAGTCAAAGCTTTCGATGAAATCGACATCGTTGGCATCAAGAAATTCATGCGCGTAGGCCGCCGATTTGATCGCCGCGCAATCGCCGGACAACATGTAGAAATGCGTGGCCCGCGGAAACGCCTCAACAGCGGCTTCAACCGCATAAAGCGTGGCCTGCACCAAAGACCATTCGCCCCATCCGCATTTGATGCGTTTTCGGGCGAATGTCACATTGGGGTTTTCTGCCAGCGCCTTGCGGATTTTTTGATAATGCTCGGGCTTTGCGCGCGCATCGAAGTGAATCGACATGCAATCGCCCGCGGCAGTCAGCATGTTTGCCTGCCCGATGATCGCGTCCGGGTCTTTGTGACATAGCAATATGAACGCGATTTTCGCCATTTGGGAAACAATACACTGCAGGTTGCCAACACTAATTACAGTGATAGACATGAACACCAGTTGAATAAACAGGCTTTCTTTGGTTTTTTTAGCAGGTTAGTAACCATTAGCCCGGACAACGCGGCAAACAGATAGAGGTGGCGGGCATGGGATTTCCCGGAACGTGGATGACCGAAAGCGAAAGCATGGTCTACAGGGTCGTGCCGAAATGCGCGTGTTCGACCATTGGCCAGATCATGTATTATTCAGATCACGGCACATTTTTCGATGGCGATATTCACGACGCCACGGACGGTTTGCACAAATGGGCCCGCGATGAAAGCCAATCGCTGATCAAGGCGAATGTCAAAACCCACACGTCCTATGCGTTCACCTGTGTGCGCAATCCCTACACGCGTATCCTGTCCAGCTTTTTCGACAAAATTTGCGGAATTCAGCGCAACGGCAAACGGTATCGCGGCAAGTTGGTGCCGCTTTTGATCCAGAAATACGGCATCGAAGTTGGCGGTGATGATGGAAAACAGGACTTTGACCAAATTCAAAGTTTCCGCCGCTTTTTGTTGTTCACCCGCGATACCATTCGTTGGCGCCGCCCGATGGAGCCTGACATTCATTGGTCTGCCATGTCGGGGCATGTTTCAACGTTCATCGTCAATGGCGGCACCTATGACAATATTTTCTGGACCGAACAGTTCAACGACGGCATGAAAGAGGTGTTGGAGGCCACAAATCCCCCGAACCCGGTGGATTTGGCCAGCATTCCGCGCTTCAATGAATCCGAAGGGCACGGCCCCAAGCGCGCGCATCCTGTCGAAGATTATTTCGACGATTTGTCGATGCATCTGATGAAAGAAATCTACCACCGCGATTTCGATCTGTTCAAATATGACTTTGACGATCCGTCCAACAAGATGCCGATCGGTGAGATTGATCTGGATGAGGTTCACGCCAAGCTGGGCGAGTGATCGGGTGAAACACCAGTGATTGGGGGCGCTGCCCCCGACGTTGAAAATCGGCGATTTTCAACGCCTCCCCCGGGGTATTTCCACCAAGAAAAAGCGGCTTACGCTTTGTTAACCATCCTCTGACTAGAGTGATCGTGCGGTACAGGCTGGGGAGCCGATGACCGCCCAAGGAAAAGCCGCCGCGCTTTGGTTGGTTTGCATCGGCACAGGTCCGAACGACGCCACCGGGCAAGGCATATTTTCCCGGTGCGCCCTATGTCCCTAGATTGCGGATGGGGCGCACCTTTTGGTTTTTTCTTGGTAAAAATACCCAAATCCGACAGATGCCACAGGCATGCAGTCAAAAATTCAAATCAACCCCTCGGCCACGAACATTGCCTTCACATCCGCTTCGGGGCGGGCGCCGTAATGGGTGATGACCTCGGCGGCGGCGATGCAGCCCATGCGCCCGGAGACCTTCAGCGATTTGCCGGTGGCCAGCCCGAACAGGAACCCGGCGGCAAACTGATCCCCGGCCCCGGTCGTGTCAAGCGGGCTGATCGGGTCAACCGGAACGCTGACGCTTTCGTCGCCCTCGGTGATCACCACGTCATGGCCCGAGCGCGTGCAGACGATAAGGCCGCTTTCGCTGGCCGCTTGTTCAAGCGCTGCGCCCAGATCATCTGTTTCGAACAGGGATTTCCATTCATGCTCATTGCCAATCACGAAATCCAATTCCCCCAGCAACTTGCGGAAATCCTCGCGGTGGCGGTCTACACAGAAAGGATCGGACAGCGTTATTCCGGCTTTGCCTCCCCCGGCCCGGCAGGCGCGCGCGGCAGCTTGGAACGCCGCCTTGCCCTTGGGTTTGTCGAAAAGGTAGCCTTCAAGAAACAAAAGCGCGGCAGCGCCGGCCACGTCGTCGTCCACGTCATCGGGGCCCAGTTCGGACGAGATGCCAAGATAGGTATTCATCGAGCGTTCGCCATCGGGTGACACGAAGATCATCGAGCGCGAGGTGGGCAATTCACCATTGGCGACCGGGGCGTTGACGAAATCAATGCCCTCACGCGTCATGGCGTTCGCGTAATAGTGCCCGAGTTCGTCATCATGCACGCGGCCAATGAACCCTGTGTTCAGGCCCAAGGCCCCCAACCCGGCAATCGTATTGGCGACCGAGCCACCGGGCATCTGCGTGCGGTTTTCCATCTGCTCGAACAAGAACGCGCCGCGCTCCTGCTCGACCAGTTGCATAACGCCCTTTTCAATTCCCATGCGGGTCAGAAAGTGATCATCGGCTTGGCTGATGACATCAACAACGGCATTGCCGATGCCGACGGCCTGATATTTGGTCATTGGGTCTTGTCCTCGAATTGGCACAGGTCACGGATTATACAGGTGGGGCACATCGGCTTGCGCGCCTTGCAGTGGTAGCGGCCATGCAAGATCAGCCAGTGATGCGCGTGTTGCTGGAAATCGACGGGAATATTGTCTTCGATGGCGCGCTCGACGGCATCGACGTTTTTGCCGGGGCAGATGCCGGTGCGGTTGCCGACGCGGAAAATGTGGGTATCGACCGCCTGAGCGGGATAGTGCCACCACATGTTCAAAACCACATTCGCGGTTTTGCGTCCGACACCTGGCAGCGATTGCAGTGCGGCGCGGGAATTGGGCACGATACCGTCATAGTCTTCGACCAGAATTTTTGATAGCTTGATCACGTTCTTGGCCTTGTTGCGATACAGGCCGATTGTCTTGATATGCTCGATCAGGCCCTCTTCGCCCAAATCCAGCATTTTTTGCGGGGTGTCCGCCACTTTAAACAGGTCTCGCGTGGCGCGGTTTACGCCCGCATCTGTAGCCTGCGCCGACAGGGCGACCGCCACAACCAGCGTATAGGCGTTGACGTGATCCAATTCGCCCTTGGGTTCGGGATCAGCCGCCTGAAACCGCAAGAAAATTTCGCGTATCGTATGATAGTCAAGTTGCTTGGCCATGTCCGCCCATATGCCCCGAACGGGCGCAATGCGCAACATTCGGGTCGCGCGATCGTCTTGCCGGTCGTAGAATAACCGTGCAGCCCAAGGAAATGCCATGCCCGATACGCCCCAGCAAAGCTACCATTACCATGTCATGCGCCGCGCGCTTGATCTGATCGACGCGTCGGACGCCCCCCTGACGCTTGAGGATCTGGCCCGCGACATGCAAATGAGCCCGGCGCATTTTCAGCGCCTTTTCTCGGCATGGGTCGGGGTGTCGCCCAAACGGTATCAGCAATATCTGACATTGGATCACGCCAAGGCGCTGTTGACGCAGCGGCATACCATGCTTGAGGCGGCAGATGCCGTGGGCTTGTCTGGCACAGGCCG
The DNA here is from genome assembly GCF_011601345.1 of Roseovarius gahaiensis. Classification (GTDB taxonomy): domain Bacteria; phylum Pseudomonadota; class Alphaproteobacteria; order Rhodobacterales; family Rhodobacteraceae; genus Roseovarius; species Roseovarius gahaiensis. The sequence goes on along the minus strand of NZ_JAAORB010000004.1, from coordinate 51,497 downwards.
GTTGCATGATTTGTTTCTGCGCTGGGACGCCATGAGCCCCGGCGCATATGCCCGGCGTGGGGCGGGCCTTGAAATCTGCTATGGCTGGTTCGAAAGCCCCTTTGGCGAGGTTCTGGCCATGGGCACGGGCAAGGGCCTGTGCGGTTTGGCCTTTGTCGAGGAATGCGGGCGTGATGAAGCATGGCGGGACATGACCAACCGCTGGCCCGAGGCGCAGTTTCGCGATGCGCCAGATGCCATCGCCGCATGGGTCAGCGCGGCCTTTGGCGGGCAAGGGCAGGCGGCGCTGCACATGATCGGCGCACCCTTTCAGATCAAGGTCTGGGAGGCTTTGTTGCGCGTGCCCTCGGGCCACGTCACGACCTATTCCGATATCGCCCGTGCGGTTGGAAATCCCAACGCCGTGCGCGCCGTGGGGACGGCTGTGGGGCGTAATCCGGTCAGTTTTCTGATCCCGTGCCACAGGGCGCTGCGCAAATCCGGTGGACTTGGTGGATATCACTGGGGGCTGCCGGTCAAACGGGCGATTCTGGCATGGGAAAGCGCCCGGGCCGAGGCCTGAATGGCGCCAGTCAGAAACGGCATTATGGGCGGAATGCTGCCGATTTCCCCGTCATTTTGTCTTGGGCGCACTCATGTTATTGAATAACGTATGCATAACCCTCTTGGATTGGAGGGACATGCAAAAAAGAGGCACGCAATATGATCCGAGCGAAACATTCTATTCTACTTCTGGCCGGGGCATCCCTATTGACAGCCACTGCCTGTACCGATCCCGGTATGGTTTCGGCACAGGATCCAAACCAGAAGACCAAGCAAGGTGCCCTATTGGGCGGTGTGCTTGGGGCTGGTCTTGGGGCAATCGTCAGCGATGACAAGGCCAAAGGTGCTGCGATCGGCGGCGCATTGGGCGCGGCCGGTGGTGCGGTTTATGGCAATGTTCTGGACAAGCAAGAGGCCGAACTGCGCCAGCAGTTGGACGATGACCGCGTGCGCATCACGAACACCGGCGACCGGCTGATCGTGACCCTTCCGCAAGACATCCTGTTCGACGTCGACAGTTCAACCGTGCAGCCCGGTTTGCGCGGCGATCTTTTGAGCGTGGCCAGCAACTTGCGCAGCTATCCCGACTCGACCGTTCAGGTCGTTGGTCACACCGATAACACCGGTGCCGCTACGTATAACCAGCGCCTGTCCGAGCGCCGCGCCAACGCCGTCGCCGATGTGCTTATGGAAGGCGGCGTGTCGCGTGGTCGGATGCAGACATTTGGACGGGGCGAAAACCAGCCCGTCGCCGACAACCTGACCGAAGCGGGTAAAGCCCGCAATCGTCGTGTGGAAATCGTGATTTTGCCGAACGCCACCTAATCCGGTCTTTCAAGACTGCAAAAGAAAACCCCGGCAGGCGCGGTGCTTGCCGGGGTTTTGTATTTTCAGCGTGGTCCGCCTTACATGGCGTCGATCATCTCGGCCTGTTTGACGATCACTTCCGCCTGCTTGATTGACGCGATATCAACCAACCTGCCCTTGTAGGTGGTTGCGCCTTCGCCGCGCGCCTTGGCGTCATCCATGGCTTGCAGGATTTCGCGGGCTTCTTGCACGGCTTCGGCGGATGGGGTGAAGATTTCATTGGACAGTGCGATCTGCTTGGGGTGAATGGCCCATTTGCCGACCATGCCCAAGGTGGCCGAACGGCGCGCCTGCGCGCGGAAGCCTTCCTCATCAGAAAAATCACCAAACGGCCCATCGACGGGCAACAGGCCATGCGTGCGGCAGGCGGCAACGATGGCAGTTTGCGCCCAATGCCACGGGTCGGACCAGTATTTTTCGCCCTCGCGCAGCATGTAATAATTTTCCTGCGTGCCGCCGATGCCGGTGGTGGCCATGCCCATCGAGGCTGCGAAATCAGCCGCCCCAAGGCTCATGGCCTGCAAACGCGGGCTGGCTGCGGCGATTTCTTCGACATGGGCGATACCGGCGGCGGATTCGATGATCACCTCGAAACTGATCGGCTTGGTCCGGCCTTTGGCCGCCTCGATTGAGGTCACAAGCGCGTCAACCGCGTAGATATCCCCGGCGCAGCCCACCTTGGGAATCATGATCTGATCCAGCCGGTCCCCGGTTTGTTCCAGCAGATCGACCACATCGCGATACCAGAACGGCGAATCCAGACCGTTGATGCGCACAGAAAGGTATTTCTTGCCCCAGTCGACGGTGTTGATCGCCTCGATCGTCTGTGTGCGGGCAAGATCCTTGTCGGTCGGGGCCACCGAATCTTCGAGGTCGATATTGATGACATCCGCAGCACTGGCCGCCATTTTTTCAAACAGCTTGGCGTTGGAGCCGGGGCCAAACAACTGGCAGCGGTTCGGGCGTGCGGGGGCAGGGGGTTGTAGTCGGAAACTCATGGGCGGGCCTCTTTTCAAAAGTTGCACGATTTATCGCGTGATCGGTATATAATTGCATATCACCCCGCAACCCGCTTTTCAGGGTGGTATTGCCCCGCGTTATGGCAGAACTGCCGACACGCTGCCCAGGAGCGCGGAAAATTATTCGTTAAAATGGAATAAAGCTCGAATAATCTTGCGCTGATTGGGGCGGGTTTGACAAAATCAAATATGATCTCGCGCCATGTTCGTAGGACACTGCGCGAGAATACGAATCCCCCAAGAGGTGCCGCAATGATTGAAACCCCATATTTGCTTTTTCTGGGTGATGCGCCCGACATGTTGGCGGCCAAGGTCGCCATCGGCATTCGCGACTGGCGGCCCGACAACGCCGTAGGACAGTTGCGGCTGGACGGCTGTGGCGCTGATCTGGGCTTGGCCGACATGACCTTGGCCGAAGCCAAGGCCGCAGGTGCCAAAACACTGGTGATCGGCGTTGCGAACCGGGGTGGTGTGATTTCCAAGGAATGGAAAAAGGTATTGGTCACCGCGCTGGAGGAAGGCTTTGATCTGGCGGCGGGCCTGCATAACCTGCTGCGCGATGAACCCGATCTGGTGGCCGTGGCCGAAGCGACGGGCCGCACCCTGCACGACGTGCGCGTGCCCGAGGTGGACTATCCGATTGCCGATGGCAAGACCCGCAGCGGCAAGCGCTGCCTGCCCGTTGGCACCGATTGCTCGGTCGGGAAAATGTACACGGCCATGGCGATGGAACGCGACATGCAAGAGCGCGGGATGAAGGCGACATTCCGCGCCACCGGCCAAACCGGCATCCTGATCACCGGCGACGGCGTGCCGCTGGACGCGGTGGTTGCGGATTTCATGGCCGGATCGGTGGAATGGCTGACACCGGACAACGACCCGGATCATTGGGATTTGATCGAGGGGCAGGGCAGCCTGTTCCATGTGTCGTATTCGGGCGTGACCATGGCGCTGATCCATGGCGGACAACCCGACGCGCTGATCTTGTGCCATGAACCGACGCGCGCCCACATGCGTGGGCTGCCTGATTATACCCTGCCTTCGCTGGAGGATCTGCGCGACACCGCCCTGCCGTTGGCGCGCATCGCCAACTCGGCTTGCGTGGTGGCTGGGGTTTCGGTCAATACTCAGCACATGAGTGAGGGTGAGGCCCGCGCCTATCTGGCCGAGGTCGAAGACCGCATGGGCCTGCCGGCCACCGACCCCTACCGCTTTGGCGCGGCCAAACTGGTGGACGCGCTGGCCGCCTTATGATCTGACGGCCGCGCTTGGTGCTTTCTGTCGGATGCCTCCGGCGGGAGTATTTTGGGAACAATGAAGGGGGCGCATGTGGACATTTCAGTGACACGCGATGTGTTCCGGCTGGCACAGGTGTTTACGATCAGCCGCGGCTCGCGCAGCGAAGCGCAGGTTTTGACGGTGCGCATCAGCGATGGTGGCGCCACCGGCTGGGGCGAATGCGTACCTTATGCCCGGTATGACGAGACGCTGGACAGTGTGACCGCGCAGATCGAAAACTTGCCCGCCCGGTTTGATCGCGCCGAATTGCAGGGCTTGCTGCCCGCCGGTGCGGCCCGAAATGCTGTGGACTGCGCGCTTTGGGACCTTGAGGCAAAGCGCAGCGGCAAACGCGTGTGGGACTTGGCTGGATTACCCAAGCCGGGGCCCGAGATCACCGCCTATACCCTGTCGCTGGATACTCCTGAAAAGATGCGTGAGCAGGCGGCGCTGAATGCGCATCGTCCGCTGTTGAAGATCAAGCTGGGCACGCCCGACGATATGCCGCGTGTCGAAGCGGTACGCGCAGGCGCGCCCAAGGCCCGGATCATCGTGGATGCCAACGAGGGCTGGAGTGCTGATGTCTATGCCGACCTTGCGCCGCATTTGGTGCGGCTGGGCGTCAGCCTTGTAGAGCAACCTTTGCCAGCCGGTGATGACGAGGCACTGCGCGGGATCGAACGGCCTTTGCCGGTCTGTGCCGACGAATCCTGCCACGATCGTCAAAGCCTGCCGACTTTGGCGGGCAAATACGATGTGGTCAATATCAAGCTGGACAAAACCGGCGGCCTGACCGAAGCGCTGGCGCTGCGTGAGGCGGCGCTAAAGCAAGGTTATGATGTAATGGTCGGCTGCATGGTCGGCAGTTCGCTGGCGATGGCCCCGGCGGTGCTGGTGGCGCAAGGCGCGATGGTGACAGACCTTGACGGACCGCTTTTATTGGCCGAAGACCGCGACAACGCTTTGACATTCGACGAGGTCGGGGTTCATCCGCCGTCCTCTGATCTATGGGGATAACGCCATGCGCACTGTATACGTCAACGGAGACTACCTGCCGGAAACCGAAGCCAAGGTTTCGATCTTTGACCGGGCCTTTCTGATGGCCGACGGGGTCTATGAGGTCACCAGCGTTCTGGGCGGCAAACTCATTGATTTCGAGGGACATCTGGCGCGGCTTGAAAGGTCTTTGAACGAGCTGGATATCAAGAAACCGGCTGTGTTTGACGACTTGTTGGACATTCACCGCGAGTTGGTGCGCGCCAACCAGATCGAGGATGGTCTGGTTTATCTGCAAGTCACCCGCGGCAGCGATGGTGACCGCGATTTTGCCTTTCCCGACCGCGAGACGACCGAGCCGACACTGGTGCTTTTCACCCAGTCAAAACCCGGTCTGGCGACCAGCCCGCAAGCCGAAACAGGTCTGAAAATCATCAGTATAGACGATCAACGCTGGGGCCGTCGCGATATCAAGACGGTGCAGCTTTTGTATCCGTCGATGGGCAAGATGATGGCCAAGGCGGCCGGCTGTGACGATGCGTGGATGGTCGAAGAGGGCCATGTGACCGAAGGCACCAGCAACAACGCCTATATCGTCAAAGACGGTAAGATCATCACCCGGCAGCTGAGCAATGACATCCTGCACGGGATCACCCGCGCGGCTGTGCTGCGCTTCGCGCGCGAGGCGCAAATGACCGTCGAGGAACGTCTTTTCACGGTCGACGAGGCGAAGGACGCCGACGAAGCGTTTGTCACCTCGGCCAGTGCCTTTGTGATGCCGGTGGTGGAAATCGACGGGCAGGGCGTTGGCACGGGTACACCCGGCCCCGTTGCCAAGCGGCTGCGCGAAATCTATCTGGAAGAAAGCCAGAACGCCGCCATCTAAGGCGCCTAGTGCGGTCACTGGATCAGGTGATCGCTTCTAGCCGTTCCTTGCTGAGATCGCCGGGCACGATGGTGATGGGGATCGGCAGGCTGCCCGAATTTTTGGACAGTTGTGTGACCAATGGGCCGGGGCCTTTTTTGCTGGTGCCCGCGCCCAGAACCAGAACGCCGATGTCCGGATCGTCCTGTACTTGGGCGATAATTTCGGTAACGGGTTCGCCTTCGCGGATCACCAGCTCGGGGTCGATACCCTGCTTGTCGCGCATCCATTTTGCAAACACTTCGAAATGCGCCTCGATGCGTTCACGGGTTTCTTCGCGCATGAGGTCGCCAACGCCGATCCAATGGTTGAACTCTTCCGGCGGGATCACGGCGAGAATTTCAACACCCGCTTTGGTGTGCGCCGCGCGCATGGCGGCGAAACGCATCGCGTTCAAGCATTCGCGGCTGTCATCCAGTACGACCAGAAACTTGCGCATGTCAGTTGTCTCCTCAGGGGGGCATCATGGCCGGGAAAACGTGGTTGGGCAATGATGGAAATCGTTCCCGCAACGTGGATGGGTGTCAATCAAACGTTCCGGCAACCCGGCCCAGCAACATGAAAGCGCGGGCCGTGCGGGTGTCGGACAAGGCCGAGATTTCTGCATCACTGGCCGTTTCCGCGAATTGGGCAAACATCCGGTCGAACAGGCGCAGGAAATGATGCGCCGCATCGCGAAAAATCGGGTCTTGTTTCATCCGGGCCGCAGACAAGGCCAGCGATGACCGATCGCGCACGCCGCCAAGGGCGGCAATTGCGCGCCCGCGTTCGCCCGCGGCAAAGCGGCGCCACAATTCGGGACGGGCCATATCGGGGCGCAGATCGTCCATGTAGATGCCGTCATGCGACAACAGGGTCAGCACATCCTGCGCGGCCTGAATAAGCTGCGCGCTTTGACGATCCTTGAGAGCCTTGCGCAGCGCGGCAAAGCCGTCGCGATCTTCGGCGGTTTCGGGAAAGTTCATCGCGCGGATAAAGTCGGCACGTTCCAGCGGCGGGCGCAAATCCTCGGCCGGGGTGCCAAGCGGCAGTGCCACCTGCGAGTCGCTGTCTTCTGTTGGCTCGGCCTGATGGCGCAAGGGCACCAGTGCCGGTGTGGCATCATGGGTGGATGTGAACATCGCCAGGGCGGTTTCGGCCTTGCGCTGGGCGGCGGCGATTTCATCCAGTTTGCGCGCAACCGAAGGTTCGCTGGTGGTGTTGCGGTTTTGGTTATCGGCGACATAGGTTTTGCGGATCGCGTCGATGGCCGCCTGCAAGCGCTGGCTTTCTTCACGCATGACCTTGGATGCGCGCGCGGCGGTGGCGGCGACCCAGATCATCGCAACCGGCATGAACACCGCCAGCATCACCATGATAAAGCGCAATGCGCCGCCAGTATCCGGGGTGGCGCTGCCCGGTTCCAGAACAACGAAAAACACGGCCGCGCCCAACAGCCAAAGGGCCGAAAGGATCAGTGCGGTCAGTTCTATTCCCGTGATCCGATCTTTGCCGGAACGGTCATATATCCCCAACGGTGTTGCGGGTGTTTCCTTGCGCTCGGGCATGCTGTGCGGAACTGATCAGATATACTGAACTTTTAGCACTTCGTAAGAGCGTTCGCCACCGGGTGTACGCACTTCGACGCTGTCGCCCTCTTCTTTGCCGATCAGGGCGCGGGCGATGGGCGATTTGATGTTCAACAGACCCTGTTCGATGTCGGCCTCGTATTCGCCCACGATCTGATAGGTTTTTTCCTCGTCGGTGTCTTCGTCCACCAAAGTGACGGTGGCCCCGAATTTGATCGAGCCGTTCATTTTGGCCGGGTCGATGACATCGGCAAGGCTGATCACGCCTTCCAGTTCCTTGATCCGCCCTTCGATGAACGACTGCTTTTCCTTGGCCGAATGATATTCGGCGTTTTCGGAAAGATCACCATGTTCACGCGCCTCGGAAATGGCGCGGATGATGGCCGGGCGTTCCTCGGACTTGAGGTGTTTGAGTTCTGCCTCAAGGGCCGCGTGGCCCTTGCGGGTCATCGGGATCTTGTCCATTGCGTTTGTCCACTAGTGTTGCGGGGCCGGTTATGGTCCGTCCCGTCAGGATGTCTTCTGGTCCGCGTCAGATTGCCCCGAGCCGGTCGGATATTGCAATAGGGTAAGCATAAGACCGCGCCCTCCAGCGTCAGAAAGTGGAAAATTGCCGCTTTCGCCCCAGTTTAACGTCGTGTTTCAATTGACCTTCAAGGCGCGGGCAGGCTAACCACGTGCGCAACTTTGTGACCGAATAGCCACGCCTTGGGAAAGGATGCTCAACATGTCCGACATGACGCGCGAAGCGATGGAATATGATGTGGTGATCGTGGGGGCGGGGCCCGCGGGCCTAAGTGCTGCGATCCGCCTCAAACAACTGGATCCTGCCCGTGAAGTCGTGGTGTTGGAAAAGGGCAGCGAGGTTGGCGCGCATATCCTGTCGGGGGCAGTTTTGGACCCCTGCGGATTGGATGCGCTGATCCCGGATTGGAAAGACAAGGGCGCGCCGCTCAACACGCCAGTGAGTCAGGACAATTTCTACATGCTGGGCGAGGGTGGCAAGATCCGCGTGCCGAATTGGCCGATGCCGCCGCTGATGAACAATCATGGCAATTACATCGTGTCGATGGGCAATGTTTGTCGCTGGATGGCCGAGCAGGCCGAGGCGCTGGGCGTTGAGATTTTCCCCGGCATGGCCTGTTCCGAACTGGTTTACGGCGACACTGGCGAGGTCAAGGGCGTGGTGGCCGGTGAATTTGGCAAGAACCCCGATGGCACCCCCGGCCCTTCGTATGAGCCCGGCATGGAACTGCACGGCAAATACGTCTTCCTGTCCGAAGGCGTGCGCGGCAGTCTGGCCAAGGAAGTGATCAACAAATACGACCTGAGCGCTGGGAAAGAGCCGCAAAAATTCGGCCTCGGCATGAAAGAGATCTGGGAGATCGACCCCGACAAGCACAACGAGGGCGAGGTGACCCATACGATGGGTTGGCCGCTTGGCAAGAATGCCGGGGGCGGGTCGTTCATCTATCACCTTGAAAACAATCAGGTCTATGTGGGGTTCGTGGTGCACCTGAACTACAAGAATCCGCACTTGTACCCCTACATGGAATTCCAGCGGTTCAAGCATCACCCGATGGTCTCCGACCTGCTGAAAGGCGGCAAGCGCGTGGCCTATGGGGCGCGGGCAATCTCGGAAGGCGGGTATCAGTCGATGCCAAAGATGGTGGCCCCCGGTGTGGCGCTCTTGGGCTGTTCGGTGGGTATGGTCAACGTGCCGCGCATCAAGGGCAATCACAATGCCATGCTGTCGGGCAAAGCCGCAGCCGAGGCCGCGCATGCAGCGATCGAGGCGGGCCGCGGCAGCGATGAGTTGTCGACCTACGAGTCCGAGGTGCGCGAGGGCGCGATTGGCAAAGACCTGAAAAAGGTGCGCAACGTCAAGCCGCTATGGTCCAAGTTCGGCCTTGGCGCGTCACTGGCGCTGGGCGGGATGGACATGTGGACCAACACCATGGGCTTTTCGCTGTTGGGCACGCTGGGCCATGGCAAATCCGATGCCGAGGCGACCGAACCCGCCGAAAAGCACAAGGACATCGCCTATCCCAAGCCCGACGGCAAGCTGAGCTTTGACCGGCTGACCAATGTCAGCTTTTCGATGACGAACCACGAAGAAAACCAGCCCGTGCATCTGCATCTCAAAGATGCCAGCGTGCCGATCAATGTAAACTTGCCCAAATATGACGAGCCTGCGCAACGCTATTGCCCGGCAGGTGTCTACGAGGTTGTGCGCGAAGACGGAAAAGACCCGAAATTCGTGATCAACTTCCAAAACTGCGTGCATTGCAAGACCTGCGACATCAAAGACCCCAGCCAGAACATCAACTGGGTCACGCCGCAGGGCGGGGACGGGCCGAACTACCCCAATATGTAAACGATCTGCGAAAAATGACGCGCGGGGCGGTCCATTGGCCGCCCCGCATTGCTTTGGGGCGGTTGTCATACTAGGTTCAGGGCAAGTGATAAGCAAAGGCAGCCCCCCGTGACAGTCAGATCCCTTTCCGCCCTGATCCTTGCCGCGCTGTTTCAGGTCGCACCGCCGCCGCCCGCCGCGCAGGCGGACGAAGCCGTTGGGGCCTATCTGGCCGCCCGGCAAGCGCGCTACGAATATGATTTTGCCGCCGCCGCGCGGTATTTCACCCAAGCCCTGACCGAAGACCCATCGAACCCGGTGATCCTTGAAAATGCCGTTGTCGCCTACATGGCGCTTGGGCAATTCGACCGTGCCATTCCCATCGCCCGCAAGATGGAGGCCGACGACCTGCGCAGCCAGATTTCGCATATGGCTTTGTTTGTCGAAGCCGCCGCGAAGGATAACTACGACGCGCTGCTGACCCGGATCGAGGACGAGCGTGGCATGGGCCCGCTGGCGGATGGGCTGATAGAGGCTTGGGCCCATCTGGGCAAGGGGGACATGAGCACCGCCCTTGACGTGATTGACGATGTGGCCGAGCAACGCGGGCTGCGTGGCTTTGCGCTCTATCACAAGGCGCTGGCATTGGCTTCGGTCGGGGATTTCGAAGGCGCCGAGGCGATTTTCTCGGATGCGGAGGATGGCCCGCTGCAGCGCACGCGCCGGGGCGCGCTGGTCTGGGCCGAAGTGCTGAGTCAGCTTGGTCGCAACCAAGACGCCATTGCCATGATCGACGATACATTCGGTGGCGATTTGGACCCCGAAATCGACAGTCTGCGTGCTCGGCTGGAGACCGGCGACCAAGTGCCGTTTACCCGGATCGGCAATGTGCGCGACGGGCTGGCCGAGGTGTTTTATTCGCTTGGGCAGGCGCTGATTTCGGAAACGGGTGGGGAATACACGTTGCTTTACTCACGGGCGGCCGAACATCTACGCCCGGGGTTTGTGGATGCGATCATCATGTCGGCCGAGTTGCTGGAAGATCTTGAACGTCTGGAACTGGCAGCCGAGACCTACAGGCAGGTGCCGCGCGATGATCCGTCATTCCATGCCGCCGAGATGGGGCGCGCCGAAACCCTGCACCGGTCAGGCAAGACCGACGCGGCGATCGAAGTTTTGGTTCAGTTGACGCAAACGCATGGCGATCTGCCCGCCGTGCATGTGTCACTGGCCGATCTGTATCGGCAGGTGGAAGACTTTGAAAATGCCGTATCCGCCTATGACCGCGCGTTGGAACTCTATGCCGAACGCGAGACGGATCAGTGGTTTGTGCATTACGCCCGCGCGATCAGTCATGAACGTCTGGGCCAATGGCCGCAGGCCGAGGCCGATTTCCGCAAGGCGCTGGAGTTGAACCCCGGCCAGCCGCAGGTGTTGAATTATCTTGGCTATTCTCTGGTCGAAAAACAGATTAAACTGGACGAGGCGCTGTCGATGATCGAACAGGCCGTCGCCGCACAGCCCAACAGTGGCTATATCGTCGACAGTCTGGGCTGGGTTCTGTATCGGCTGGGACGCTATGACGAAGCGATTGAACACATGGAACGCGCCGCCGAATTGATGCCGGTGGACCCCGTGGTCAATGATCATCTGGGTGATGTTCTTTGGGCTGTGGGCCGTCAGATCGAGGCGCGCTTTCAATGGAAACGGGCGCTGTCATTCGTCGATCTGGAAAACCCGTCGCCCGATATTGACCCCGATCGCATCCGCCGCAAGCTTGAAGTCGGGCTTGACCGGGTGCTGGAAGAAGAGGGCGCGCCGCCTTTGAAGGTTGCCGATGACACCCGTTAAGGCGTTTGCCCCGGCCAAGATAAACCTGGCCCTGCATGTGACCGGGCAACGGCCTGACGGCTATCATCTATTGGATTCTCTTGTGGTGTTTGCCGACATCGGCGACCGCTTGCGCGTGCGAGTGGCAGATGAACCCGCGCTCAAGGTCGATGGGCCGATGGCGGCAGGGGTGCCGGTTGATGGGCAGAACCTTGTGATGAAGGCCGCTGACCTGATGGGGGTCAGCGCGGCGATTCATCTTGAAAAACGTCTGCCCAATGCCGCCGGGCTTGGTGGTGGATCAAGCGACGCGGCGGCGGTGCTGCGCGGCCTACATGATATAACGGGCCAACCTTTTCCCAACACCACCGCACTGTCCCGCCTTGGGGCGGATGTGCCAGCCTGTATGCAGCCCCACGCGGCGCGGATGCGCGGCGTGGGCGAAGATATATCGCCTGTGCCGGGCTTGCCCGCGTTGCATGCTGTGCTGGTCAATCCCGGCTTGCCGGTGATGACGCAAGAGGTCTTTGCCAACCTGACCAAGCGTGATAATCCTCCGATGCCGGATGTTTTGCCAGACTTTGCCAGCGACACTCAGTTCATCGAGTGGCTGGCCGGGATGCGCAACGATCTGGAGGCACCAGCGATGGCGGCGCACCCGCTGATCGCCCAAGTGTTTGACAAGCTGAAGGTGACGCCGGGCTGTTTGCTGGCGCGGATGTCAGGCTCGGGCGGGACATGCTTCGGCCTTTATGGCGATGCCGAAACCGCCGCATCGGCGGCGGGGCGGTTAAAGCAGGCCAATTCCGGCTGGTGGGTGGTGGTCACCCGGTTGAACGCCGCTAACTGATCCGCTCTACAACATAATCGGCTAGATCAATCAGCATCCGGCGCACCGGATGGTCAGGTAGGGCCTGCATGGCGGTTTTGGCCTTATCCGTCCACGCCAAGGCTTCTTGGCGGGTGGCGTCTAGCGCGCCATGCGCGTTGAGCAGCGTTAGGGCATGATCCAGATCGCCCTCGCGCTGATCGCCCTTTTCGATGGTGCGCTTCCAGAATGCGCGCTCGTCGTCATTGGCCTGTGCTATGGCCTTGATCACCGGTAGCGTTAGCTTGCGTTCGCGGAAATCATCGCCCACGTTCTTGCCCGTGGCTTTGGTGTCGCCTTGATAATCCAGCAGATCGTCAACGATCTGAAATGCGATCCCAAGGGCATCGCCATAGTCATACAGTGCCGTGATCTGCGGTTCCGGCGCGCCCGAGATCACGCCGCCCACCTGCGTCGCGGCGGAAAACAGGGCGGCGGTTTTGCCGCGCACCACTTGCAGGTAAATGTCTTCGTCGGTTCTCAAATCCCGCGCGGCGCTCAGTTGCAGAACTTCGCCCTCGGCAATCACGGCGGCGGCATTTGATAGGATGTCCAACACGCGCAGATTGCCCGGCTCGACCATCAACTGAAAGGCGCGGGCAAATAGGTAGTCGCCCACCAGCACGCTGGATTTGTTGTCCCACAACAGGTTGGCGGTGGGGCGCCCGCGGCGCTGCTGGCTTTCGTCCACAACATCGTCATGCAGCAATGTGGCGGTGTGGATAAACTCAACCGTCGCGGCCAGATGCACGTGATATGCGCCGTCATAGCCGCACAGATCGGCGCTGGCCAAGGTCAGCATCGGCCGCAGACGCTTGCCCCCGGCGTCCACCAGATGGGCCGTAACCTCGGGGATGCGTGGCGCGTGGCGGCTGGCCATCCGGTCCCGGATCAGGGCGTTGACCGCCTCCATCTCGCCGGCCAGATGCGCGGCCAGTTGTTCATGCGGCTTTGTTACGGCGTGGTCCAATCCCATCACACTCCTGTCACACCTGTCGACAAACCGCCGTTGGTGCCCTTATGTCATCCCCATGAAACAGTTGATCAGCACAAATGACCCGACGATCATCCCCTTTGCGCGCGCCCTGCTTCAGGGCGAGGGTATAGACTGCTTTGAAATGGACGTAAATATGAGCATCCTTGAAGGTTCGATCGGGGTGTTCCCGAGACGCCTGATGGTGGCCGATTCCGATTATGACGCTGCGGTTACTGTGATCACGGACAACGGGATCGAAGCGTATGAACGGCCCTGACGACGCGTCGGGCGCTGCGCTGACGCGCGATGCCTTTCTGGGCGGGCAGTTGCAGATATGGCAGCCGCGCGGGGGGTATCGCGCGGGGGTGGACCCGGTGTTGTTGGCTGCCAGCGTGCCGGCGCGTCAGGGGGACACCGTGCTGGAACTGGGCTGCGGTGTCGGGGTGGCGTCGCTGTGTCTGGCGCGGCGGATTGCCGGAGTGCAGATAACCGGGTTGGAAGTGCAGCCCGACTATGCCGATCTGGCCCGGCGCAATGCACAAGACAACGCGATTGCGTTTGATGTGCTGACCGGGGACTTGGCCGAGATGCCCGAGGCATTGCGGCAAATGCAATTTAACCACGTGATCGCCAACCCGCCCTATTTTGACCGCGCGTCCAGCACCCCGGCGCAGAACGCTGGACGCGAGGTGGCCTTGGGAGAGGGCACGCCGCTGTCCGATTGGGTCAGCGCCGCGGCTAAACGCGCCGCGCCCAGAGGATACGTCACGTTTATCCAACGTGCCGACCGCTTGCCCGAGCTGTTGGCCCATGCGGCGCGCCATCTGGGCAGTCTTGAAGTCATGCCGCTGATTGCCCGCCGGGGCCGGGCGGCGCGGCTGGTGCTTTTGCGCGGGCGCAAAAATGGGCGCGCTGCGTTTCGGATGCATGATGGATGGGTGTTGCACGACGGCGTGGCGCATGTGGTGGACGGCGAAGACTACAACGCTGCCACGGGGGCGATCTTGCGCCTTGGGGCCGCGTTGCCCTTTCCTGCGGCATCTGACTAAAAAGCGATACGCAAAATTCAGCTTATTTCGCACATGCAGCGTGACAGATTTGTAAAATTGTGGTGCACTGAAAGAGTTCAATTTCATTTAGAGAGGATACAGCCCATGAGCTTGAGTTCGCATGTCGAGCAACTGAAAATGAAACACCAGACCCTCTCGGACCAAGTGGAAGAGGCGCAACGCGCACCCGGCGTCAGCGATCTTGGGGTTGCTGAGCTGAAAAAACAGAAACTTCGCATCAAGGAAGAAATCGAACGGCTGAGCCCCAACGCCTGAACAAGCGTTCGCGCGGGTCAGACCGATAAGGCGGTTGTGATGCGATATTACGGCCGTCTTATCCAGTATGCCAAAAGGGCGGATTGCCACGGCAAAAGGGCCGGTCGTTAAGGCCGGCCCTTTGCGTGATAGATGCACCGATGGTGGCTGTCAGACGAAGAATTGGCCACCATTGGCCGAAATCGTCGAGCCGTTGATAAAGCCGGCGTCGTCCGATGTCAGGAAGGCCACGCAGCGCGCGATTTCCTCGGGTTCGCCCAAACGGCCCGTCGGGATTTGGCTGATGATTGAGTCGCGCACCTTCTCCGGCACGGCCATGACCATTTCCGTGGCGATATAACCGGGGCAGACCGCGTTGGCGGTGATGCCCTTGGCCGCACCTTCTTGGGCAAGTGATTTGATGATGCCCAGGTCGCCTGCTTTGGTCGCGGCATAGTTCACCTGCGCGAACTGTCCTTTCTGACCGTTGATCGAGCTGATCACCACGATACGGCCAAAACCACGCTCGCGCATGCCGGGCCAAACCGGATGGATGGTGTTGAATACGCCGGTCAGGTTGGTGTCGATCACCTCTTTCCACTGTTGCGGGGTCATCTTGTGGAACGGGGCGTCACGGGTGATGCCGGCGTTGGCGACCACGATGTCGATCGGGCCCAGATCCTCTTCGACCTTGGCAATGCCTGCGGCGCTTTCGTCGTAGTCGCCGACATTCCACTTGTAGGTCTTGATGCCCGTTTCTTCGGTGAACTTGGCTGCGGCCTCGTCATTGCCGGCATAGGTGGCGGCCACGGTGTGGCCTTCGGCCTTGAGGGCCTTTGAAATTGCTGCGCCGATCCCACGTGATCCGCCGGTGACAAGTGCTGTTCGTGCCATGTTATCCTCCAATATGGTCAAATGCGTTGGTAACTCTGTTACTATTCATCGCGGCAATACGCAATATTGTTGCGCAAAGAATTTGCCGCGTTGCAGCTTTTCCTGTGTCAGGTCGGCTTTGTGATAAAAAAGGGCGCCGCAATGGGCGCCCTTTGGTGTCAGTGCGATACCGGGGCGCGATCAATCCCGCTCAAGGCACATGGCGACGCCCATACCGCCGCCGATGCACAAGGTCGCAAGGCCCTTCTTGGCGTCGCGGCGCTGCATTTCGAACAGCAGGGTGTTCAGGATGCGCGCGCCCGATGCACCGATGGGGTGTCCGATGGCGATAGCGCCGCCGTTCACATTCACGATCTCGGGGTTCCAGCCCATGTCCTTGTTGACGGCACAGGCCTGCGCGGCAAAGGCTTCGTTGGCTTCGACAAGGTCTAGATCTTCGGGCGTCCACCCGGCCTTTTCCAAGGCCTTGCGGCTGGCGTGGATCGGGCCGACGCCCATGATCGACGGGTCCAGACCGGCGGTGGCATAGCTGGCGATACGCGCAAGCGGCTGGATGCCGCGCTTGCTGGCCTCATCCGCGCTCATCAACAGGGCGCCGGCGGCACCGTCATTCAGGCCGCTGGCATTTGCGGCCGTGACCGAGCCATCCTTGGCAAAGGCGGGGCGCATTTTCTGCATCGCATCAATCGTGGCGCCATGGCGGATGTATTCATCCTTATCGACCACGGTTTCCCCCTTGCGGGTCTTGACGGTGAAGGGGATCACTTCGTCGTCGAACTTGCCGGCCTTTTGGGCGGCCTCGGCCTTGTTCTGGCTGGCCAGTGCGAATTCATCTTGCTGTTCGCGATTGATCTGCCATTTTTCGGCGACGTTTTCGGCGGTCTGGCCCATATGGTACCCGTTGAAGGCATCCCACAGACCATCGCGAATCATTGTGTCGATATATTTGACATCGCCCATCTTGTGCCCGGCGCGCAGATGCGCAGCATGGGGGCTGAGGGTCATGTTTTCCTGACCGCCCGCGCAAACGATGCTGGCATCGCCCAGTTGGATGTGCTGCGCGGCCAGCGCGACCGCCCGCAGGCCAGACCCGCAAACTTGATTGATGCCCCAGGCGGCACTTTCGATGGGCAGACCGGCGTTGATATGCGCCTGACGGGCCGGGTTCTGGCCTTGGGCCGCGGTCAGCACCTGACCAAGAATCGTTTCCGAGACTTCTGACTTGTCGATGCCTGCCCGTTCGACGAGCGCTTCAAGCACGGCGGCGCCCAGATCGTGGGCGGGCGTGTTGGCGAAAGATCCGCCGAAAGACCCGACAGCGGTGCGCGCCGCGGATGCGATAACTACGTTGGTCATGTGTTTCCTCCACCAGTTGACGTAACATCGAGGGTACGCCGCACAACTGGATCGTGCAAACCCGAATGCCCCGACGGTCGCAAGCTGTGATACAGCATTTGCCGCAGTGCGGCAACGGCCCGGTTGTCACAGTTCAGGCGCTGGCTTGTGTCAGCCCCGCGTCCAGCCACGGGGGGTGCACCGATGGCGCGCTGAAAAAGTAACCTTGCAAGCAGTCGATCCCGGCAGCGGTCAGATAGGCGGCATCTTCGCGCCGTTCGACACTTTCGGCGACGGTCAGCATATCGAATTGCAGGGCGATGGATTGCAGCGCGGCTGTCAGAATTTGATTGTCCGGGTCGGTGGCGATGCCGCGAATGAATTGGCCGTCGATCTTGAGGATGTCAAAATAGAAATCGCGCAGATACCGGAATGAGGTAAAGCCCGCGCCAAAATCATCCAGCGCAAAACTGATGCCCTTTTGCTGAAGCTCGGACATGAAGCCGACCACCAGTTCGGGGATCAACATGGCCGAGCTTTCGGTGATCTCAAGGATCAGGCGCTCGCCAATCGTCGGGTCGGATTTCAGCCATTTCGACAGTATCCTGTTCCACCGCTTATACCCGATCGAGCGGGCCGACATGTTCACCGCCAGCCGCAAGTCGGGGTAATCGGCCAGCGTTTTCAAACCTTTGTCCAGTGCGAGACAATCAATCGCGCGGCCGGTTTCAGTGGTTTCGATTACGTCAATGAACTCTTTCGCCGGGATCACGCGCCCGGTGTCGTCCAGTACGCGGATCAACCCTTCGTAAAAGGTGGCGCGTGACTGGCGGCCTGCCGGAACCACAGCCTGATAGGCCAGCATCACCTGATTGTGCTGAACGGCCTGCTGCACCATTTCCAGTGTTGACCTGTCCCGCGCCGTGACAGCATAGGCCAGCGGGCTGTCGTGCCCGGCCGGGATATTGGCCCATTTGCGTTTGTGCCCCATTTGCACCTCCTGATCATCGGGTCACAGGTTGTGGGCCAGCCGCTAAAGAACTGTTAAGCTGCGCATCTAAGACAAATTGAAGGCAGTGCGCGCAGCAAGGGGTGCAAGCATGGAGCGATGTGGCTGGGTCGGAGACGATGACCTGTACAGGGCGTATCACGATACCGAATGGGGCGTTCCCGAATATGACAGCCGCGCGCTATGGGAAAAGCTGGTCCTTGACGGATTTCAGGCCGGGCTGAGCTGGATCACCATCCTGCGCAAGCGAGAGGCGTTTCGTGAATCATTTCAGGGATTTGACCCAGACCTGATTGCCGGGTGGGGCGCGGCCGAGGTGCAGCAATTGCTGGCCAATCCGGGCATCGTGCGCCACCGAGGCAAGATCGAGGCGACGATTTCGAATGCCCGTGTCTGGCAGCAGATCGAGGCCGAGCAGGGCTTTGACCGCTACCTTTGGGGCTATGTCGGCGGTGCCCCTCTTCAGAACCGATGGGCCCGTCTGGATGATGTTCCGGCCTTCACAGAAATTTCCACGGCAATTTCCAAGGATTTGAAGAAAAGAGGATTCAAGTTTTGCGGGCCGACGATTGTATATGCCTTCATGCAGGCCGTGGGCATGGTGAATGATCATCTAACCACATGCCCTTGCCATGACGAGGTGGCGAAACTGGGCCACAGATCCGGCGTGCTATGATGGGGGCCGCATGTGGGTATCGCGCCAGTGCATGGCACACGGCACTGGAATGTTTTGGAATCGGTGCGCATATCCTATATGGAACCCCATCTGACGATAGGATTGCGCGACCCCATGACCGATAGCACCGCACCGATCACCCAAGACGTGATGACCATCCCCCGCAAGCTGCCCGAGGGGCCGATTAATATTGTCGGTCTGACCCGTGAGGCGTTGCGCGACACTCTGATTGCCCAAGGCACGCCGGAAAAGCAGGCCAAGATGCGGGTCAATCAGATCTGGCAGTGGGTCTATCAATGGGGGGTGCGCGATTTTGCCGAGATGACGAATCTGTCCAAGGCCTACCGCACCGAATTGGCCCGGAATTTCGTGATCGAAATCCCCGAGATGGTCAGCCGTCAGGTCAGCGCCGATGGGACGCGCAAATATCTGGTCCGCATCGCTGGCGACCACGAGGTTGAGGTGGTGTATATTCCCGAAACCGACCGTGGAACGCTGTGTATCTCGTCCCAAGTGGGCTGCACTCTGACTTGTTCGTTCTGCCACACTGGCACCCAAAAACTGGTGCGCAACCTGACGGCGGGTGAAATCATCGGTCAGGTGATGATGGCGCGCGACGATCTGGGCGAATGGCCCGAACCCGGCCAAGGGACGGGCGACAATGGCCCGCGTTTGCTGTCGAACATCGTGCTGATGGGGATGGGCGAACCGCTTTATAATTTCGACAATGTGCGCGACGCGATGAAGATCGCCATGGATGGTGAAGGCATTTCGCTCAGCCGTCGGCGCATCACCCTGTCGACCAGCGGTGTGGTCCCTGAAATCGCCAAAACTGCCGAGGAAATCGGCTGTATGCTGGCGGTCAGTTTCCATGCCACCACAGACGAGGTCCGCGACAAGCTGGTGCCGATCAATAAAAAGTGGAACATCGCCACGCTGCTGGACGCGCTGCGTGAATACCCCAAAGTCAGCAATTCCGAGCGTATCACCTTTGAATACGTGATGCTGAAGGACGTAAACGACAGCGACGAAGATGCGCGGCGGCTGGTGCAGTTGATCAAGGGAATTCCCGCGAAAATCAACCTGATCCCGTTTAACGAATGGCCCGGCGCCCCGCACCAGCGCAGCGATTGGGACCGGATCGAGAAGTTCGCCGACATCATCTACAAGGCAGGCTATGCCAGCCCCATCCGCACCCCGCGCGGCGAAGACATCATGGCGGCCTGCGGTCAGCTGAAATCGGCCAGCGAACGCGCCCGCAAATCCCGCCGCCAGATCGAATCCGAGGCCGGAATCGGTTAATCGGCCCCAGACGCCCGGTCAGCCTTGTGCAACTGGGCCCGGAATGCTCAACTGCCGCTATGACCCGATTTGCTCCCCTTCCACAGCCCATAACTGCCAGCGGCGAACCGCGCCGTGTCGGGGTTGAGATCGAGCTTGGCGGTCTGGACGAGGCGCATGTGGCGCGCCTGTGTGCCGAAACGCTGGGCGGGCAGGCGGTGCAGGATGACAGCCATATCTGGACCGTGCAGGACAGTTCGCTTGGCAAGCTGGAGGTCTATCTGGATATCTTCCTGCGCAAGGCCAACAAGACCAAGCTACGTGATCTGGCGCTTGATCTGGGCCGCGAGGTGGTGCCGGTCGAGATTGTGACCGAGCCGTTGGACATTGAAGGTCTGGCGCAATTGGACCACCTGAACACGGTCTTGCGCAAGGCCGGGGCGCTGGGCACTGGTGCCGGCTGGGTGTTTGGCTTTGGCGTCCACTTGAACGTGCAGATCGCCTCGGACAGCGACGCCGATATCCTGCGCCCGCTTCTGGCCTATGCGCTGATCGAGGATTGGCTGCGCGCGTCCAGCCCTATTGACGAATCGCGTCGCATCCTGCCCTTTACCTACCCATACCCGACGGATTTTGTACGTGCCTTGATCGGGCTGGGGCCGGATGGCACCGCGCAAAAGGCGATGGACCTGTATCTGCAGCATACGCCGTCGCGCAACCGGGGTTTGGATATGCTGCCGATTTTCGCGCATTTCTGGCCTGACAGGATCGCAGAGGCAATATCAGATAAAACATCGGCGCGGCCCACATTTCATTTTCGCCTGCCCGATTGCCTGATCGACGATCCCGCATGGTCGCTTGCACAGGAATGGCAGCGTTGGGTCACGGTCGAGCGGGTGGCCGCCGATGACGCGCTGTTGGCCCGTTTGTGCCGTGAATGGCAGGACGATCACGGGATGGTCACGCTGACACGGGGCAGTTGGGCGGCGCGGTGCGGCGATATCCTGCGCGCGGCGGGGTTGGACATGGCCGGGTTGCCGGGATGACACGACCGTTGATTGGTGTCACCACCTCGCGCCGGTCGGGCTGGCGCATCTTTCCGCTGATCGCGCTGAATGTGTGGATGGCCGGGGGGCGTTCGCTGCGATGGGTTGATGGCTCGGACGCCGATCTGTCTAGGGTGGATGGGGTCATCATCGGTGGTGGCGATGATATCTCACCCGATCTGTATGGCGGGCAGCTGGTGCGCTCGGCGCGGCTGGATCCAGGGCGGGATGCGCTGGAACGGCGCGTCGTGCAGGATGCTTTCGATCAAGACAAGCCGGTGCTGGGGATTTGCCGGGGCAGTCAGATGCTGAACATCGCGCTTGGCGGCACGCTTCATCAGGATGCCTACGAGGTCTATCGCAACAGCCGCTACATCCGCACGATCCTACCGCGTAAAACCGTCCATATCGAACCGGCCACGCGGTTGGCGCATGTCTCGGGGACAGGCCCGATGAAGGTGAACGCGCTACACTCGCAGGCGGTCGATACGCTGGGCCGTGGCCTGCGCGTGGCCGCGCGTGACGCGGGCGGCATGGTGCAGGCCATTGAACGCGTGCGCGATCCCTTTGCCATCGGGGTCCAGTGGCACCCCGAACACCTGTTCTACGCCCACCGCCAACAGGGCTTGTTCCGTGCGCTTGTATCGGCGGCTCGCGCCCGCCAACAGCATCAGGCGCAGCTGGATCGGGTTGATCATTGCATGGATTGACCATCCGCGTTGAAAAACATTGTCGCCATGAAACCTTTTGACGGCCACATTCCGGCACGATTGTTGCCCTGTTCGTTGACTATTCCGACTTCAGTGAAACACTGTTGGAAGGCAGGAAACGATGAAACAGTTTACATGCGATAGCGAAACAGACGTTCTGAACCTCGTATTACGCGAGCGCGGCATGGCCGTGTCCGAGCGTGAATGGAAACACCGCCTGCGTGGCTACGGCTACGCAATCAAGGACACGTCCGAGGGGCGTCTGGTCACCACGCTGTTGCGCGGCGCACCGGTTTGTACCTTGCCGGTCTAATGCGGGGTCCGTGTGTGTGGGTCAGGCGTCTTCGGCATACCAGTCGTCGATGATCTGAACCGCCTCTTGCGCGGTGTCGACAAAGCGGAACAGTTCCAGATCTTCGGGGCTGATCGTGCCCGCGTCCGACAAGGCCTCCCAGTTGATGATGCGACGCCAAAAGGCTTCGCCGAACAACAGGAAGGGCACCTTGGTCATCCGGTCGGTCTGGATCAGGGTCAACGCCTCGAACATCTCGTCCAGCGTTCCAAAACCGCCGGGAAAAACGCAAATCGCCTTGGCCCGCATCAAAAAGTGCATCTTGCGGATGCCGAAATAATGAAAGTTAAAGCACAGCCCCGGCGTGACATACTCGTTCGGGGCCTGCTCGTGCGGCAGCACGATGTTCAACCCGATGGATGCCCCGCCTGCGTCAGCTGCGCCGCGATTGCCCGCCTCCATCACCCCCGGTCCACCGCCGGTGGCCACAACATATTCACGGCCATAGCTGGCCATGGATTTCATCGTGATCATCCGGGAAAATTCGCGCGCTTCATCGTAATAGCGCGACAGATTGGCCAAAGTTTCGGTGCGCGCCGTGTCTTTTTGTGAAGGCTCCGGAATGCGCGCACCACCAAAAAGCACCACGGTGCTCTCAATACCGCGTTCGTTCAGGATCATCTCGGGCTTGAGCAATTCCAACTGCAAACGCACCGGGCGCAGCTCGTCGCGGCACAGAAAATCCGAGTCTGCAAAAGCCAGCCGATAAGCCGGGGCGCGGGTCTGTGGCGTGTCAGGGACCTGTTCGGCGGTGCGACTGTCGGATTGGGCATCACGGAACTGGCTGTTGCGGTCGTCATCCATCACTCACACATCCTTTGTTGGTCGTTTCGTCCAAGGCGTATCGGGTCTGTCCCGGCTTGACCAGTCGGCGGTCTTCTTCTGTTTCAAAATATCCCGGGGGAGTCGCCGCTTGCGGCGACGGGGGCTGGCCCCCATTTGCGCGCGGTCACGCGCGCCAGACCTGACGCGCTTTTGGCGCGGCCTTTTGACAGCGAAAGGATCAGCCCCGGATGATCCGGTTGACATGGCCCATCTTGCGGCCCGGCTTGGCCTCGGCCTTGCCATACAGATGCAGCGCCGTGCCCGGCTCCTTGGCGATCTCGGGCACACGCTCCATGTCGGCGCCAATCAGGTTTTCCATCACCACATCGGCGTAACGGCTGCCATCGCCCAACGGCCAACCCGCAACGGCGCGGATATGCTGTTCGAACTGGTCGATGGTGCAACCCTGTTGTGTCCAGTGGCCCGAATTGTGGACGCGCGGGGCGATTTCATTCACCAACAGGCCTTGGGCCGTCACGAACAGCTCAACCCCCATGACGCCCACGTAATCCAGTTTGTTCAGGATTTGCGCGGTCAACAGCACCGCATCGGTGCGCTGCGCGGTTGTCAGGCGTGCAGGCACGGTGGTGGTGTGTAGAATGCCGTCCTTGTGCACGTTTTCGCCGGGATCATAGCAGGCCACATCACCCGCCGTGTTGCGCGCGCCAATCACCGAAACCTCGTGTGTGAACGCGACAAAGCCTTCCAGGATCGCCTCTTGGCCCGCCATATCGGTCAGGGCTTGTGCCGCGTCGCCTTCCGACATGATGCGCGCCTGTCCCTTGCCATCATAGCCGAAACGGCGGGTTTTCAGGATCGCGGGCAGGCCGATTTCGGCCATGGCCTCGGCCAGATCCACCGTGTCATCGACGGCGGCGAACGGGGCGGTCTTCAGGCCCAGATCGGTCAAAAAGGCTTTCTCTGTCAGCCGGTCCTGGCTGATCTTCAGGGCCTTGCGGCCGGGGCGCACCGGCACCAGCCCTTCAAGGATGTCCAAAGCCGCGGTGGGGATATTTTCAAACTCGTAGGTCACCACGTCGACAGCGGCGGCGAATTTGCGCAGCGCATCCGCGTCGTCATAGCTGGCCTGAAAATGGTAGTTGGCCACATGGCTGGTCGGGCAGTCGCCACCCGGTTCGAACACGCAGGTCTTGAAACCCAGCCGTGCTGCGGCAACCGACAGCATACGGCCAAGCTGGCCACCGCCAAGAATGCCAATGGTCGCGCCGGTCGTCAGGGGATCAGTCATCTTGAGGGTCTTCCGGAATTGAGGCCGACAGCGCCGCGCGCCAATCATCCAGCCGTTGGGCCAGTGCCGGGTCGCCATTTGCGAGAATACCTGCCGCCATCAGCCCGGCATTGGCCGCACCAGCCGACCCGATCGCCATGGTCGCCACTGGAAAGCCTTTGGGCATCTGCACGATGGAATACAGGCTGTCGACGCCGGACAAGGCCTTGGTTTGCACCGGCACGCCAATCACCGGCACCCGTGTTTTCGAGGCCATCATGCCCGGCAGGTGCGCCGCGCCGCCTGCGCCCGCGATGATCACGTGCAGGCCGCGATCAACAGCGGTTTTGCCGTAGTCCCACAGACGGTCGGGTGTGCGGTGCGCCGACACGATCCGCGCCTCGTAAGGCACGTCAAGCGCATCGAGGATTTCGGCAGCTTCACGCATCGTGGGCCAGTCGGATTGACTGCCCATGATGATCCCGACTTTGACATTGTTCATCTGTCACAGGCCCCTTGATCTTAGAGCGCGCACTATACCTATCGCGCCGCGCGACGCAATCACGCTCAGGCGATGATATCGGGATAAATACGGTCTTCGATATAGGCAATCATGTCCTTGAGGCGCAGTTTCTGCTGCTTGAGCCGCTTGACGGTCAGCGGATCGGCGGACCCTTTTTCTTGCAGGGCTGCAATCGCCTCGTCCAGATCGCGGTGTTGGCGGCGAAATTCCTCCAACTCTACGCGCAGCACCTCGTCCGATTTCATGGACAGATCGCTGAAAGCGTTCATATGTCTGATTCCTCTTGGCGGATTAGGCGCATAGCATAGCGGGTTTCGATGTGCTGGCATAGCCCCTGCAAGGGGCTTGCACGGGCAAGCGATGGCCCCCATATTCTGAATGTCGGGTTGCCGAAACCGGGGCCCGGCGTGGACTGTCGCTTGGATGTAAGGACGTGTCGATGACAAAGCTGACGATGGGGTCACACCCCTATATGCTGGGGTTTGAGCAGTTAGAGCGGATGCTGGAACGCAGCGCCAAATCAGGTAACGAAGGCTATCCGCCTTTCAATATCGAACAGACCTCGGACAATTCCTATCGGATCACGCTGGCCGTGGCCGGGTTTTCCGAAGACGATCTTTCGATCACGGTTGAGGATCGCCAATTGGTGATCCGGGGCCGCCAAAGCGACGAGGCCGATCACCGTATCTACTTGCATCGCGGTATTGCCGCGCGCCAGTTTCAACGTAGTTTCGTATTGGCAGATGGTGTTGAGGTGGGCGAAGCGATCATGGAAAACGGTTTGCTGCATGTGGACCTGACCCGCGCTTTACCGGAACCCGTGGTACAAAAGATCAAGATCAAAAAGGGGTAAGCGATATGGATAGCAAATACGATTTCGGTGCCGCCGAGGGCCGCGCAATCGTCTATGTCAGACCCGTAGACGTGGCGGACCTTCCCGAAGACATGCGCGAACAGGCCATGGGCAGTAAAACGCTGTATGCGCTGCATTCATCTGATGGTGAACGGCTTGCGCTGGTGCGTGACCGCAGGCTGGCCTTCGTGCTGGCGCGGCAAAACAATATGGACCCGGTCACGGTCCATTGATCACCATAGCTGCGGCGGTTCACCCGCCGCCGCCCAGCCTTGGCCATAGTCCATAGCGTTCGGTCAGCAAGGACAGGCAGGCGGTATTTGCATCGTGCCGGTCGCATCCGTCAAACACGCAATTTTGTAAACCATGCATGTCGTGATGGGCCAGCCGCATCGCCTGTCGGGCGGCAGGCACCGGGCGCACGAAAATGCCTTGGTGGGCCAAACACCCTGACAGCCAGATATCATCAACCGGCCATGCCGCCAGCGGCGGGTCCATGTCCCGTGCTGACAGCCACGCGGGATCGACGCAGACACCGGCAAACCCTTGGGCAATCTCGGTATGTTGTGGGGTTGGTGCGGTGGGCTGACGGTGTAGGCGCGTCACGCTGTAGCCTTGCCCGGTTGTGGCCTCGTGTGGTTGCGCGGCACCCAGTAGGGCTGCGGCCCAGCCCGGCCCCATGATCCAGTCATCATCGCAATAGATCAGGCGCGGCATCTGTCCCGCCAAATGCAGGGCGGCGGGGAGGGCCTTGGTGGCGGGGCCAAGGTCGGTGTCGTGCCATAGCAGGTCAACCCCATCGGGCAAGGGTGGGGGCGTGACCGGTCCGGGAAACCGCGCGTAACGGCGGGGCAGGCACAGGATTACCCGCGCAGGGGCAGGGCGCTGCGCCAGCAACCCCGTCAGAACAGGGCCAAGACACTCAAAGCGCGGCGGGATCGAGGTAAGCGATATGGCATACATGATCACACCCGCCTAACCGCAAACGGGCCGCCCCGGCAAGGGCGGCCCGCTGCGATCCGGCAAAGGCTTATCAGGCCTGACAGCCTGCTTCGCATCGTCGTAACGTCAACCTGCGATCAGGCCCATCTGTTCCAGCTTCAGAATCACCTGATGCGCGCAGTTGTCGACATCGACGTTTTCGGTCTCGACCCGCAATTCAGGGTGTTCAGGCACGTCATAAGGATCAGAAATACCCGTGAATTCCTTGATCTTGCCCTCGCGCGCCAGTTTATAAAGCCCTTTGCGGTCGCGGCGCTCGCATTCTTCGAGCGTGGTGGCGACGTGCACTTCGACAAAGGCGCCGTTTTCCTCGATCTCTTCACGCACGGCGCGCCGAGTGGCCGCATAAGGAGCGATTGGCGCGCAAATGGCGATGCCGCCATTCTTTGTGATTTCGCTTGCGACATAGCCGATGCGACGAATGTTCAGGTCGCGATGCTCTTTCGAGAAGCCCAACTCGGAGCTGAGGTTCTTGCGCACGATATCGCCATCCAGCAGCGTCACCGGGCGGCCGCCCATCTCCATCAGCTTGACCATCAGCGCGTTTGCGATGGTTGATTTGCCCGACCCGGAAAAGCCCGTGAAAAACACGGTAAAGCCTTGCTGGCTGCGTGGCGGACGGGTGCGGCGCAATTCCTTGACGACCTCGGGGAACGAGAACCAATCGGGAATTTCCAAACCTTCCTGCAGACGGCGGCGCAATTCGGTGCCCGAGATATTGAGGATCGTGACATTGTCCTTGTCTTCGATTTCGTCCATCGCCTCGTATTGGGCGCGTTCCTGCACGAAGACCATGTGTTTGAAATCGACCATCTCGATTCCCATTTCGTCCTGATGCGTGCGGAACAGATCCTGCGCGTCATAAGGGCCGTAGAAATCTTCGCCAGCGCTGTTCTTGCCGGGTCCGGCATGATCGCGGCCAACGATGAAATGGGTGCAGCCGTGGTTTTTGCGGATCAACCCGTGCCAGACGGCTTCACGCGGGCCGGCCATGCGCATGGCAAGGTTCAACAGGCTCATCGTGGTGGTTGAGCCGGGGTATTTGTCCAGCACCGCCTCGTAGCAGCGCACGCGGGTGAAGTGATCGACATCGCCGGGTTTGGTCATGCCGACGACCGGATGGATCAGCAGGTTGGCCTCGGCTTCTTTCGCGGCGCGGAAGGTCAGTTCCTGATGCGCGCGGTGCAGCGGGTTGCGGGTTTGGAACGCCACAACGCGACGCCAGCCCAGTTTGCGGAAATAGGCGCGCAATTCGTTCGGCGTGTCGCGGCTACCGCGAAAATCGTAGTGCACCGGTTGCTGGATGCCGGTCACCGGGCCGCCCAGATATATCTTGCCTGCGGTATTGTGCAGATAGTTCACAGCCGGATGCGCGTCGTCGTCGGCCCCGAACACCTTTTCCGCTTCATGCGATTTGTTCGGTGTCCAACGGTCGGTCACGGTCATGGTCGCCAGAATGACGCCCTCTTGATCGCGCAGTGCGATATCTTGGCCCAGTTCCAGACCTTCGGCAAAACTTTCCGGCACGTCCAGCGTGATTGGCATGGGCCAAAGGGTGCCATCGGCCAGACGCATGTTGTCGACGACGCCGTTGTAATCCTCTTCGTTCAGGAAACCCTTGAGCGGATTGAACCCACCATTCAACAGAAGTTCCAGATCGCAAATCTGGCGCGAGGTCAAATCCCAGCTTGTCAGATTGGCGGCTTCGACTTTGAGTTTCTGGGCGGATTCATAGGATACATACAGCTCGGGGATCGGAGCCAGATTTTGTTGGTACATCGCTACTCTCGGGTTTCACGGATTTCAGGAACATGTGCCGGCAAGGTGCGCGCACAACTCTTACGTGCCTTAGCCTCGCTGAAGGTTGGCTTTCAAGGCTAAGTCGCGTGTTTTTATAGTTTGAGACCATTTTGCAGCGCATTTGGCGATCCAAGGTTTGTTTTCACCTCAAAGACCGATGCAGTGGAATAATCGTACCACGTCAAACGCATGTTTTTGATATAGCTCAAGGCCCGCCCATCCGTCTGCGAATTAGAATGCTTCCAAACGTGCGAATCTCATATGACAAGCTTGGAGGCTTACATGTCATCTTTACAGAAAATTGCGCTTGCCTCGGTGTCAGCGATGGCGATTGGGTCGGCAGGTCAAGCGTCGGAATTACGCGATCAGGCGTTGGATATGTTCGCGGCTCTGCCGTCGACCATTCCGGCACTGAACAATAATATCATCACGCCCGAGAAAGTCGATCTCGGCAAGGCGCTGTTCTTTGATCCGCGCATGTCAGCGTCGGGTGTGTTCTCGTGCAACTCCTGCCACAATCTGGCAACCGGCGGCGATGACAACATGCCCACCTCCATAGGCCATGGCTGGCAGAAGGGGCCGCGCAATTCGCCCACCGTTCTGAACGCCGTGTTCAATGAGGCGCAGTTCTGGGATGGTCGGGCCGCTGACTTGGCCGAACAAGCCAAAGGCCCGGTGCAAGCGGGTGTCGAGATGGCCAACACGCCAGCCAATGTGGTGGCAACGCTGAATTCGATGCCGCAATATCAAGATTGGTTCCAAGCCTCCTTCCCTGAAGAGTCCGACCCGGTGACGTTTGACAATTTCGCCAAGGCGATCGAGGCCTACGAGGCGACATTGATCACGCCCGCGCCGTTCGATGCCTTCTTGAATGGTGACGACAACGCGCTGACCGAGCAGCAGAAAGAAGGCCTTGCCGTGTTCATGGACAAGGGTTGTGCGGCTTGCCACAACGGCGTCAACCTTGGTGGTAACGGTTACTACCCCTTCGGCCTGATCGAAAAGCCAGGCGCCGACGTGCTGCCACCGGATGACCGGGGCCGCTTCCAGGTGACCGAGACCGCGGATGATTCTTACGTGTTCCGGGCCTCTCCGCTGCGTAACATCGACCAGACAGCGCCCTATTTCCACTCGGGCAAGGTTTGGGATCTTGAAGTGGCGGTGGCCATCATGGGCACATCGCAACTTGGGATGGAGCTGAACGAACAAGAAGTCGATCAGATCGTTGCCTTCCTTGGCTCGCTGACTGGTGAGATGCCCGAAGTGGTATATCCGGTTCTGCCCACCGAAACACTGGATACACCGCGCCCGACGGGTGATGTGATCCCGAACTGATCCGCCGGATTCCAGGTTAAAATTGAAAACGGCGCGGACACTATCCGCGCCGTTTTCTTTGCTGTTTTCGTGAAACCATGGCAGGTCGCGCTTACCCCTGTCCTCTGGCCCAACATTTTCCGGGGGTGTGGCCGCGGGCCAAGGGGCACAGCCCCTTAGCTGAAACGCGAAAACGCGCTTAAGCTTATCGCGCGCCAGACGCGGCCTTTTGGTCAGGCCTTAAGCTTGGGGGACATAAGCCTCGGGTGCAGGGGCCTCATTCTCTAATTCGGCGATGAATTTCTCTGCATCCAGCGCCGCCATACAGCCCATTCCGGCGCTGGTCACGGCTTGGCGATAGATATGGTCGGTCAGATCGCCTGCAGCGAAGATACCGGGCACCGAGGTGCGGGTGCTGCCCGGCTCGACCTTCACATAGTCGCCGTGGTGCATTTCAACCTTGCCCTTAAGCAGCTCGCTGGCGGGGGCGTGGCCAATGGCGATGAAAACGCCCTTGCAGGGGATGTCGGTGCTTTCGCCGGTTTGATTGCTTTTCACGCGCACGCCCGTCACCCCCTTTGGATTGTCGTCGCCCAGAACCTCCTCCAGCTCGTGGAACCACAGGGTTTCGACCTTCGGATGCTTGAGCAGGCGGTTTTGCAAAATCTGTTCGGCGCGCAACTCGTCGCGGCGATGGATCAAGGTGACCTTGCTGGCAAAGTTGGTTAGAAACAGCGCCTCCTCAACGGCTGTGTTGCCGCCCCCGATCACCACGATTTCCTCGCCGCGGTAAAAGAACCCGTCGCAGGTTGCACAGGCCGACACGCCAAAACCCTTGAACGCCTCTTCGCTGTCCAGCCCCAGCCATTTGGCACGCGCGCCGGTGGCCATGATGACGGCATCGGCGGTATAGATGTTGCCGCTGTCGCCCTTGGCCACGAAGGGACGGCTTGTTGTGTCCAAATCGGTGATGATGTCGCCGATGATCTCACAGCCCATGGTCTTGGCGTGGGCCTCCATGCGCACCATCAGATCGGGGCCTTGCACCTCGGTGTCGCCGGGCCAGTTTTCCACCTCGGTCGTGGTGGTCAATTGGCCACCGGGTTCGATCCCTTGCACAAGGATCGGCTCAAGCATCGCGCGGCTGGCATAGACTCCGGCGGTATATCCGGCCGGGCCGGACCCGATGATAAGGCATTTGGTATGGCGGGTCTGGGACATGAAGCACCTGTTGTCAGTGGAAGTCTTGAATCGCGCCAGATATAGCCCTGCCGCGCCGGGCATGTAACCCCTTGGCGGTGGCTTTGCGCATTGCATCAGTCGCAAAAAAACATGCGAAACGATCTTGCGTAGTGGCGAAACATTATTGCGTGCGCCTGCGTGCATGATATAATAATCGCGAATTTCAGGAGTGTTTAGATGCCCGCAACCCGCCTTGATGAGATCGACCGCAAGATCTTGGCCGAACTTCAGGCCGATGGCCGCATGACGAATGTCGAACTGGCCAAGCGTGTGGGGATTTCGGCGCCGCCATGCCTGCGCCGCGTGCGCACTTTGGAAGAGCAGGGGTTTATCCGCGGCTACCACGCCGATGTCGATGCCCGTGAACTGGGTTTTGAAGTGCAGGTGTTTGCCAGTGTCGGCCTGCAAAGTCAGGCCGAGGCCGACCTGAGCGCGTTCGAGGCACGGTGCCGCGATTGGCCTTTGGTGCGCGAGTGTCACATGCTGAATGGCGAGGTGGATTTTATCCTGAAATGCGTGGCACCCGACCTGTCCACATTTCAGCGATTTTTGACCGAAGAACTGACCGCCGCCGACAATGTCGGCAGCGTCAAGACGTCGCTGGTGATCCGTGGGGCCAAGGACGAACCGGGTGTGCCCTTTGATATCCTTGAGGCGCGTCTGGCCGACGCGCCCTAGACTTCAGGCGGTTTCAAGACGCTCTGACGACACAAGCGGCAGACGCGGATGCGACAGCGTGCCGAAATGCCGAGGCTCCCGGATATGCGGGAAATACGACAGAAACAGCGATAGCATATTGCGGCTCAGGTGGCGTTCGAACCCTGCACCGGGGTGGAAGCTTTCAAAATCCAGTCCCCCAGCCGTGATCGTTGCATGGCGCCGCAGCGCGATGTGATAGACCGTCAGCGGGTGGCGCGGTGCCATGTCGATCAGGTTCATCCCGTCGGCCAGATCGCGGGCCGGGGTCAGCACCTGTTCGCCGCCAAAACTGTTGCGCATGCCCGCGGGCCGGGCCAACAGGCGCGCGCCGGGGCCGGCCACCACATCCATCATCGGGCGTCCCATCCCAAGGGCGTCGCCCATGATGCGCGTCACGCGGCGATTGTCGGCGGTGATTCCATCGGCGTTTGGCACCAGTGTCATTGACCCGACCCACAAAAGCGGCATCGGCCCATATTCGGCTGTGATGATTTTTGTGCCGGGGGTCAGATCTTCGATGGCGACGGGGCCTTGGGCTGTTTTGATCAGCGTGCCACGGGCAAACGCGGAAAACGCCGCTTCGAAGGCCGGTATGGCCGGGCCAAGATTTTCGGTGTCATGCACCGACCCATCGTTGCGCAGGGATTGAATGCGATATTTGCGCAGCATATGCCGCTTGCGCATCGGCCCGGATGCGGGCACCGGCGCGCGATCATTGGGCAAATGCCGGATGGTCTCATGAGAGGCCGCCAGAGACTCGGCGGAGAGTGGAGGAGTAGCCATGTTGTGTCACCATTCGGTCGCCACAACCGCGTCGGCCCCCACCGACAACGACAGAAGGACGGTTACCATTCACGTTGCGAGGATCAATAGATCGCCGCAACGCTGCCCATCTGTCAAATTTTACACAAAATTGTTTCTACACCTCGGCCAATGCCAAAAGCCTGGCCGTATTTGTTCCCGCGCGACGCCTTGTCGTGCCACATTTCAGGCGTGGCCCGGTCGAATCAATTCCGGGCCGTCATTGACAGCCCGGCGCATATCAGGCGGTTTTGGTCATGCGCACCGACAACGCGGCGCGCGCCGCGTTGCGCGCACGGCGTTGATAGGGCAGCGCTGGCATGTCTTGCTTACTGGTTTCGATTACCGATTTCATCCAACGCTTTTTCATGGTCTTCCTCGTTCTCGTTGCACTGCTCGTTGGGGTCACCCCATTAACGATGATATTGCCCCCGGTTTCGGGCCATGATGTGACGAATTGAAAAAAATCAGCCGTCATGCAGCGCCGGATTTGCACGAAAAATGGCAGAGCTGCCGAATTGGGGTTAAGGTATTGTTTTTAAGTGATTAAGTGAAAGACCTCGTGTTCAAACTGGCCTGAATCGCGTGATTGTTTCCGGCAATTGGGGCAAACATGTGGACAGATCTGCCAATCCTTGGCCGCAATCACAGCCTGATCGTCGAAATCATCCGTCCATAGTCGGCCTCGCCCGCGTGGGTGGCACGGCGGTAGGAAAAGAATCGCGCCGGATCGGAATAGGTGCAATGGCGGGTCCATTCGGCATGGCCAACCCCGGCCTGTCTTAGGCGGTGCAAGCCAAAGGCCGGTAGGTCGAACAGGCAGCGATCGCCGTCGCCATTGCCAAAAAAGCGGCTGTTGGCCGGATCGTCGGCGATGAAGTCGTCCAGAAATTCGGGTCCGACCTCATAGGCGCTTTGGCTGATCGTGGGACCGATCACCGCAGTGATATCACCGCGCGCCGCCCCCAAGGTTTCCATCGCATCCAGCGTCGCCTCAAGCACACCATCTAGGGCACCGCGCCATCCTGCATGTGCCGCGCCCACCACACCGGCCTTGGTGTCGGCAAACAGCACCGGCTGGCAATCGGCGGTCAACACGGCAAGCGCCAGTCCCGGCGTCGCCGTTACCATGGCATCTGCACGCGGTTTTTCAGTCAGCGGCCCGGTCACATGCGTCACATCCGCAGAATGCACCTGATGCACGGTCAGCAGGTGATCTGGCGGCACGTTCAGCGCATCAGCCACACGGCCGCGGTTAATTCTGACAATTTCGGATTGGTCCGACGACCCAGGCCCGCAATTCAGCCCGGCAAATACACCCGACGAAGCACCGCCGCGCCGGGTAAAGAACCCGTGCCGCAAGGGCGCAAGGCTGTCGGCGGTGATGATCTCAAGCGTCATGGTTCCAACCCCGGTGGCGGGCTTGCGCCTTCGGGATAAAGGCCAAGCACCTTAAAGAGCGTCCCCATTTCCTGCGGATGGGTCAAGCGCCGATGTGCAGCGATATGCGTTTCGAGTGATGCGCCGCCCAGTCCTTTGGCCAGCGCTTGCGCGCGGGCGGTGATGCCCAACCGTTCCAGAAACACGCCCTGCGGCGTCAATCGCGTATGCGCGGCAGGGGCGGCCGCCTGCGCCAATGCTTCGAAATCCACATGCGCTGTCAGGTCGGCATGGCCCGGATCGTCCAGCGGATCGGCCACAGCATGGCCGCGCACCGCCTGCAGCGTGTCGCCCAGTGACCGCCAGTCGCCATAGTCCACGATCAGCGCCGCGCCGCCGTGGGCCGCGATCCGGTTCCCGATCACGCGCACTGCATTGACCCCGGCGGCGCAGGTTTCCACGATGTCGCCGTCGCGTGTATCATCCAGCCGATGGGCTAGCTGTGGGGCCTGTTGCCGGTCGGCCAGTCCCAACGCCAAAGCGCCGTCTTGCAGCCCCATGCAGCGTTCGCGCCAGCCGTCGCCGTCGCGTTGAAACTGCCGCACCGGAAGCGCGTCGAAAAATTCGTTCGCCAGCAGGAACAGTGGCTGGTCGGGCAGGTCTTCGACGGTATCGGCCCAGATCACATCATCATGTGCCAGTGTCTTGCGCTGAACCGCGCGCAAGGTGTCTGAGGCTTCGATCAGATGCACCTGTGCAGCGGCGTGAAACCCCGGCGCGGCGCGGGTGGCGCGCAACACATCGGCCATCAAGGTGCCGCGTCCGGGGCCGCATTCGGCCAGCGTGAAGGGCGCAGGCGCGCCCTGATCCAGCCAGGCCTGCGCCAGCGAAAGGCCCAGCATCTCGCCAAACATCTGGCTGATTTCAGGCGCGGTGGTGAAATCACCCGCCGCCCCCAGCGGGTCGCGCGTGGCGTAATAGCCATGGGTGGGATGCAGCAGGCATTCCGCCATATACTCGGCCACGGTCAGCGGGCCTTGTGCCGCGATCCGGGTGGTCAGGATATCCCGCAGCCTGCTCATGTCAGGTGCGTGCGCGTTGTGCCCAAAGGGCAAAGCCCAGCCCAAGCACGATCATGGGCAGCGACAATAGCTGACCCATGCTGAGCCCCATGCCGCCTGCCTGCACGACCCAGCCCATCGGGTTGTCTGGCGTGATGAACTGCGGA
Organism: Roseovarius gahaiensis; assembly: GCF_011601345.1. Lineage (GTDB taxonomy): Bacteria > Pseudomonadota > Alphaproteobacteria > Rhodobacterales > Rhodobacteraceae > Roseovarius > Roseovarius gahaiensis. Next base: position 16,769 of record NZ_JAAORB010000004.1, on the reverse strand, counting down.
TCGGCTTGCCGCGCAAATTCGACCACAAAGCGCGACAGGCCGTAGCCCGCGAAAAACATGCCCGTCGCCAAACCGGGCCGGGTTAGTGCCCTGCGCATCCAGACCAGCCATAGCAGCACCGCGCCCAGAACCAGCCCTTCCAGCCCCGCCTCATAAAGTTGCGAGGGGTGGCGCGCGCATGGCCCCTCTACGCCGGGGCAATCCTGTGCTGCGCGGCCCGGAAACACCACGCCCCAGGGCAGGTCGGTCGGGCGGCCCCACAGCTCGGCATTGATGAAATTGGCGATCCGGCCCAGCAGCAGGCCCGCCGGTGTGGCCATGCACAGCACATCGGCCACCGACAGCCACGGGATGCCCCGCCGCCACGAAAACGCGATGCAGGCCACGACAACCCCCAAAAGCCCGCCGTGAAAAGACATGCCCCCCTGCCAGACTTGCAAGATTTCGGCGGGGTTTTGCAGGTAATAGGCCGGTTGGTAGAACACCACAAACCCCAGCCGCCCACCAAAAATGACCCCAAGAATGACCCAAGTCAGTAGGTCTTCGACCGCGCGGGCATCCATCGGGGCCGCGCCGCCGGGCCACAGATGCGGGCGCTTGACCGTTGCCACCACCAGCCGCCAGCCGATGACGATCCCGACGATATAGGCCAGCGCATACCAGCGCAGCGCGAACTCGATGCCAAAAAGCGAGATCGAGAAAATCTCGGGCGAAATGTCGGGGAATGGGATGATGGCTTGCATGTGCGTCTCTGTGCCTCTGGTCGCGGCGGGAAGTCAATCCTTGTCCCGCAGGGTTTGAACGCTCATATAAGGGTGGAATGTAACGCCGGAGAGAGCCATGCAGACCCGCAACAAGGTTTTGGACGATATATCGCAGCTGATGACCAACGCAATGGGCGTGGCCCAAGGTGCCAAGGACGAGGCGGAAACCGCCATGACATCCATGATCGACCGCTGGCTGGCCGACCGCGATTTCGTGACCCGCGAAGAATTCGACGCGGTGCGCGCCATGGCCCAAAAAGCGCGCGAGGAAAACGAGGCGCTCAAGGCCCGGATCGAGGCGTTGGAACGCGTCGAGACCTGAGCCTTCCCCAAGATGAACACCTCACAACCCGACGATCGGCCTGATGGCCCCTTGGCGCCCCAATCCGGGGCGCCTGCTTTTCTTTGGGTGCTGGTCGGCGTGATGGCCGCCCTTGAGGGCGCGTTCGCTTTGGCGGGCGCGGGGGTGATTGGATCGCCGGATATGCGCTGGGCGGCGTTTCGCCTCGGGGCGTTCTGGCAGCCGATTTTCTCAGGGGAAGTGCCACCGCTGTATCCCGGCCAGCCTGTGGCGATGTTTCTGACCTATGCCTTTTTGCATGGCGGGCTTATGCATCTTGCGTTCAACGGTGTGGTCCTGTTGTCGCTGGGCAAGGCCGTGGCGGCCCGGATCGGTGCGGCGCGAACTTTATTTCTGCTGGCGCTGGCTGCTGTCGCGGGGGGCGCTGGATTTGGGATGTTATCCTCTGGCACTGCGCCCATGGTCGGCGCGTCGGGCGCGGTGTTTGGCCTGATCGGGCTTTGGCAATGCTGGGATTACACGCTGCGGCGATGGTCTGGCGCGCCGGTGCGGCCCGTGCTGGGCGCGATTGCCGGGCTTGCCGTGGCGAATGTTGTGCTGTTCGTCTTCCTGTCAGGTGGCCTTGCATGGGAGGCGCATTTGGGCGGTTGGCTTGCCGGCTGGGTGTCGGGCTATGGCTACGCACGTTCGCGCCGAGGAACCCCCGCACCGTAATGGCTCCAAACCGCACGGTTTGGGCACGATCCCCACCCCCCCCCCTGTATTTCGTAGGGTCTTGAAGCATTCCCGCAATGCGGGGTGGGCCAAGCGGTATGCGCATAGCAGGCTGCGTGATCTTGCGTCTCTTTCCAATTCATCCACAACTTATTGCGGTTATCCCCAACAAATAGCTTTACAGGTCATTTCAAACCACGCACCATATCTTGTAGGACATGTGGAATTCTCCCCTGTCTGTTGAGCAGGCACCTAGCGCTTGGGGCGCTGCCAAGCCCCACCGCTAAGTTCAAAAACGAGGTGGCGCCATGGCTTTGTCCGAGCAATTCTTGCAAGAAGACCTTCACCCTATTGATATCGTTGAATATCTCGCCGAACATCACGAGTGGGATTTTGACAGGATCGCTGATGACCAGATCGCCATGGCGGTCGAAGGCCAGTGGCGCACCTATTCCATCACCCTTGCGTGGTCCGCGTATGACGAGACGCTGCGCATGGTCTGCACCTTCGAGATGGAACCACCCGAGGATAAAATTCCCGCGCTGTATCATATAATGAACGATGTGAATGATCAGTGCTGGGCCGGGGCCTTTACCTATTGGGATGAACAGAAGCTGATGGTCTATCGCTACGGGCTGGTGATGTCCGGCGCGCAGGCGGTGAGCCCTGAACAAGTTGATACCCTGATCCGCGCCGCCGTTGGCAATGCCGAACGGTTTTACCCGGCGTTTCAATTGGTTGTGTGGGGCGACAAGCACCCGCAAGATGCCATTCAAGCCGCCATCGCCGAGGCCTATGGCCGCGCGTAACCGCCCACAGCGCAGCCCGACCATTGCACCGCCCCGCCAGCCCGCGTATCTCTGATCGCAACGCAGATGACAGCAGGCACGGGAGAGCGTGATGGATATGCAGGATGTGGCCCGCAACGGCCTTGTTTTGTTGGGCTGTGGCAAAATGGGCTCGGCCATGTTGCAAGGTTGGTTGAACGGTGGATTGCCCACAGCCTCGGTCTGGGTGATTGATCCGAACCCGTCGGATTGGCTGCGCGCCACCGGGGTCCATATCAATGCGGACCTGCCCGAAAGCCCTGCTATCGTGCTGATCGCGGTCAAACCGCAGATGATGGGCGATGCCTTGCCCGCGATTGCGGCGATGGGCAATGGCGGCACTCTGTTTGTCTCGGTCGCTGCCGGAACGCCAATTGCGGCGTTCGAAGACGCCCTAGGTGCACAAAGCCCCATCGTACGCGCAATGCCCAACACCCCCGCTGCCGTGGGCCGGGGCATCACTGCGATTATCGGAAATACACATGCGTCGGCGGGTGACATGGACCTTGCCGAAGATCTGCTGTCTGCCGTCGGACAGGTGGTGCGGCTGGATGACGAGGGGCAAATGGACGCCGTGACTGGTGTATCAGGCTCTGGCCCGGCCTATGTGTTTCACATGATCGAATGCATGGCCCGCGCCGGTGAGGCGCAGGGCCTTGCGCCCGATCTGGCGATGCAACTGGCCAAGGCCACGGTGGCCGGGGCCGGGGCGCTGGCCGAAGCCGCCGAAGAGACACCGGCGCAACTGCGCGTAAACGTCACCAGCCCCAACGGCACCACGCAGGCCGGGCTTGAGGTTTTGATGAACGAAACTGATGGCTTGCCCCCGCTGATGGAAAACACGGTGCGGGCCGCCGCCGATCGGTCGCGGGAGTTGCGTGATGACTGATCCCATCGGTCTCGAGGATTTCCTGAACGTCGATATCCGTGTCGGAACGATTGTGCGCGCCGAGCCGTTCCCCGAGGCGCGCAAGCCCGCGATAAAGCTGTGGATCGATTTCGGCCCCGAACTGGGCGAAAAGAAAACCAGCGCCCAGATCACGGCGCATTACGCGCCCGAGGACTTGACCGGGCGGCAGGTGATCGCCGTTACCAACTTTCCACCGCGCCAGATTGGCCCCTTCATGTCCGAGGTGTTGGTGTTGGGCCTGTCCGATAGCAATGGCGACATCGTGTTGATGCGCCCCGACCAAAACGTTCCCAACGGGGAGAGACTGCATTGAGCCGCGTTTACCTGACCCGCCCCTTGCCTGACGCTGTTTTGGCGCGGGCCTATGAGTTGTTCGACGAAGTCGAAGTGCGCGAAGAGACCGCACCGTTGAAAATCGGCCAGATGCGCGCGGCACTGACGCTGTATGACGGGGTGCTGCCGACGTTGGGCGATATGTTCTCGGCCGAGGTGTTTCGCGACGCTGAATGCCCGCGCTGCAAGGTGTTGGCCAATTTCGGGGTTGGGTACAATCATATTGACGTGGCGGCCGCCAAAGTGGCGGGTGTGATGGTGACGAACACGCCGGGTGCCGTTACCGACGCCACTGCCGATATCGCCATGACCCTGATCCTGATGAGCGCGCGCCGCGCCGGAGAAGGCGAGCGGCTGGTCCGGTCCGGGCAATGGGCCGGGTGGCATCCGACACAAATGCTGGGCCTGCATGTGACGGGCAAAACCGTGGGCATCATTGGCATGGGCCGGATCGGGCAGGCCATTGCGCAGCGCTGCCACCACGGCTTTGGCATGAAGGTGATGTATTACAACCGGTCGGAAAAAGACCTGCCTTTTGACGCGGCCCGCGCCGATACGCTGCACGATCTGGCGGCTGGCGCTGATATTGTGGTTGTCGCCGTGCCGGGTGGGGCAGACACGCATCATCTGATCGGGGCCGACCTGTTTGCGGCCATGAAGCCTTCGGCGCATTTCATCAATATCGCCCGCGGCGATGTGGTGGACGAGGCGACGCTGATTGCCGCGCTTGAGGCTGGGCAATTGGCCGGGGCGGGGCTTGATGTGTATGAACATGAACCCAAGGTGCCCGACGCCCTGCGCAGTATGGAAAACGTCACCCTGTTGCCGCATCTGGGCACCGCCGCCCTTGAGGTGCGCGAGGCGATGGGCCTTATGGCAGTGGAAAACTTGCGCGCGGCGCTGAACGGTGAAACACCGCCCAACCTGATCGCCTGACCGGGCCTGCCGCGTCGTCACACTTGACGCCGGGGCAGGGCCTAGACGATCTAGCGGCACGCTTTGGAAAGGTCCGCCGATGTATCAGCCAGCGATCACAGGGTCGGGTGTGTTCACACCCGAGCAGGTTATCACCAATGACGAATTGGTCGATGCCTTCAACGCTTATGCCACGGCTTTTAACGACGCCAACGCCAAGGATATCGCCGCCGGCACGGTTGAGGCCAAGGGCCTGTCGTCGCCCGAATTCATTCTGGGTGCGTCCGGGATTGAGCAACGCCACGTGATGGACAAAACCGGCGTTCTGGACCCGTCTGTCATGCATCCGGTGCTGCGGCAGCGCAGTGATGACGAACCGTCGATCATGGCGGAAATGGCGCTTGATGCCTGCAAGACGGCGCTGCGGCAGGCCGGGAAGGATGCGGCGCAGGTTGATCTGGTGATTTGCGCCGCATCGAACCATGAACGCCCATATCCGGCGATAGCCATTGAAATTCAACAGCTTTTAGGTGCGGGTGGCTTTGCCTTCGACATGAATGTGGCCTGTTCTTCGGCAACGTTCGGCATTCAGGCGGCGGCGGATATGATCCGCGCCGGCTCGGTGCGGTGCGCATTGGTCGTGAGCCCTGAAATCTGTTCCGGCCATCTGGAGTGGCGCGACCGCGATTGTCACTTCATTTTCGGCGATGTGTGCACCGCGCTGGTTCTGGAACGTGCCGAGGATGCGGCGGGCGACCACTTTGTTGTGCGGTCCACACGCTGCGCCACGCAGTTTTCTAACAACATCCGCAACAACAACGGATTTTTGCGCCGCACCCGCCCCGATGGGATGGCCGACCGGCGCGATATGCAGTTCGTTCAAGAGGGCCGCAAGGTGTTCAAGGAAGTTCTGCCACTGGTCTCGCGCCACATTGCCGGTCATCTGGATCAAGAAGATGTCCACCGCGACGATTTGCGGCGGCTGTGGTTGCATCAGGCGAACAAGGCGATGAATGATTTTATCGGCAAAAAGGTGTTGGGCCGCGTGCCTGATCCTGCGGAACAGCCCAATATCCTGCAGGATTATGCGAATACCTCTTCAGCAGGGTCCATCATTGCGTTTTCGAAGTATTCCCAAGATCTTGCTTCTGGCGATGTCGGGCTGATCTGCTCATTCGGGGCGGGCTACTCGGTTGGGTCTGTCTTGTTGCAAAAGACCTAAGCTCACCGCAAAGGAATTTATGTCACACCCTGCGATCAGGTGGGGTGGGGCCTGCCTTTGCCTCGGCGCATATGTGGAAGTGACTTCCGGGGATAGAACACACGCACCGCAGACCAAGGTGGGCATAACCCTGACCCCACCCCGCCCCGCAAGGGGTTGCGGGGCATCCGGACACCCGCCGCTGACACCGCGGGATTGCGTTATGGGTTACATTTGGTGATAAAGCGCGAAATGGGAAAAGCCTTGAAGGATTCCCCACCGTAACAGGTTTTGTAGGGGTGAGTGCATGTCGACCATAGGAAGTTATCTCAAGAAGCACACCGAGGCCTTGGTCAAGGACGTGGGGATCGAACCGGCCTGCCAGTTGACCGGGAAATCCAAGGCGACATTGGGCCGGTATTATTCCGATCACGACGAACATGCCGATCGCTTCATGCCGGTTGATGCAGTGGCCGCTTTGGAAGAGGCCGCCAGCTATCCACATGTGACCGGGGCTTTGGCCGAATTGCGCGGCGTTGGCCTTGAGTTCAATGGCAGCCGCCGCAACACTGATCGGTCGGGCGGCGTCAACAGCGATGTGATCGCCCTGTCGCAGCGATTCGCCATGCTGATGGCCGAGTATCAGCAATCCATCGAAGATGGTGTGATCACCGTGAACGAGGCCAAGCGCCTGCTGCGCGAAACCACGCAATTACAGCAGGTTCTGATCAACATGAAGCTGCACCTCGAAGAGGAAACCAGCTAAGCAAACGCCCTGGCGTCGCGGGGCAGGCTCGGACTGAGTGTTGCCGAGGTTTCTTCGCAACAGCTGCGACTAAAAAGGTGTTGCACAAGCAATCACATTTGCGCGATCACGGTGGCCATGCGGAAAAACGCACCCGGATCCACGCGACTGAGCGACTTTGTGTCGCTTATCCTGACCGCCCTGTTGGCGGTTCAGGTGGCGACGGCGTATTTGCCTCCGGTTGGCAGTGCGCGGGCCGAAGCGCAAGAACTGGTCATTTGTGGTGCTGAAGGCGTCCAGACGGTCACTCTACCACAATCCAAAGGTGACAGCCCGCATGAAGACATGGCTGGGCATTGCCCGCTTTGTATCGTGTCCGTTTCTGATGTCAGCGCCACACCGCCATTGGCAGCCCATCCTGTCGTTCTTCGCAGCCTGCGCTATGCGCAGGATATCGGCGGCACGCAGCCTGTTGGCCAAACCGCGCGTCCCTATGCCATCCGCGCCCCGCCTTTGGCCGTTTGAGATCCCGAAAATACTGTCCTGCTGATGCTGACATGCACCAGGGGGCTGCATTGCGCGGCATGCATGCCGCCGACCTCTCAAACGAACAAAGGTTTACTTGTCATGTTTACGACTTTTCCGATGCGCCTTGGCGCTGTCGCTGTGGTGTTGTGCTCGGTCTCGACCTTGGCACAGGCACAGGCGCAGGCCACACTTGCCACCGATCCAGCCACTGATGGCGAAACCATTTTGCTGACGCCGATCGTAGTTGATGCGGATGTGCCGCAACACGGCCCGATGTCCACCATCCTGACCGCCACAGGCCAAAGCAGTTCACCCGCCTCGGATGCGGCCGAAGTGCTGCGGGCGGTTCCGGGTGTCACCTCGGGGCGGATGGGCGGCCACGGGCTTGAGCTTGTGATTCGCGGCCAGCAGCAGAACCAGCTGAACATCATCGACGCCGGATCATTCACCTATGGGGCCTGCCCCAACCGCATGGACCCGCCAACCAGCACGGCATCGCTGAACCGGGCGGATACGATCATCGTCGAAAAGGGCTATGCAAGTGTCACGCACGGTCCCGGCGGCTCGGGCGGGGCGGTCATTCTGGAGCGCGAGGCCCCGCAGCTTGATGCGGACAAACGGACCGAAGGCACCTTTGCAGCAGGCACTGGCACCAATGGCACCGGCACCGAATTTGGCGGCACCCTGTCGGTCGATCTGGGACGTGGGTTTTACATCGAAGGCGGGCTAGAGCGGAAATCGGGTGACAATTACACCGATGGCTCAGGCCGCACTGTGCGCAGCGCCTTTGAACAGACCAACGCCGGGATCACCCTTGGCTATGTCGGCAACGGTGTCGATCTGGCGTTCGACGTTGATTATGCACTGGCCGAGGATGTTCTGTTTCCAGGTGCGGGAATGGACAGCCCGTTGGATGAAAACTTTGTCTACCGCCTGCGCGGTGGGGTTGACGTGACTGCCGGTGCCCTGACCCGGATCGAAGGCAATCTGTATTACAGCACGGTCGATCACGTGATGGACAATTATTCGCTGCGTGTTCTACAGCCCGGAACAATGGCGATGCGCACGCCGTCTACATCCGACACCATCGGCGGCAAGCTTGAGGCGCATCTGAGTTTCGGCGCGACCGAGGCCAAATTGGGCGTTGATTACCAATCCAACACCCGCTTTGCGGCAATGTATGCCGGGATGCCGGGCATGATCCCACGGCTGGATGCGGCTGACCCGTCGCGCGGGCGGTTCCTGATGTGGCCCGATGTGACGATTGCGCAAACCGGGGTGTATTTTGAATCTCAAACCGACTTGTCGGATCGCGTGCGTCTGAAACTGGGCGCGCGCTATGACCATGTGCGCGCCAAGGCCGGGGCGGCCAATGTTTCGCCCGCACTGGATGGGGGGCGCACGCCCAACACCTATTACCTGCGCGAATACGGCACCACCTTCAACAGCGCCCGGACCGAGGACAATGTCGGCGGCCTGATCCGTCTGGAATACGATTTAACGCCTGACATGATGGTATTTGGCGGGCTGTCACGCTCGGTGCGGACGGCGGATGCGACCGAACGCGCCATGGGCCGGGCCAATTGGGTCGGCAACCCCGATATCAAGCCGGAAAAGCACCATCAGCTGGATCTGGGCCTGCAAATCGACAAGGGGCAGTGGTATCTCAACGCCTCGGCCTACAGCGATTGGGTAGACGATTACATCCTGCGTGATCAGTTCTCGGTCGCGAATGTCATTACTTACCGCAACATCAGTGCGCGCCTGTCGGGTGTTGAACTGTCCGCAGGGTGGGAACGCAATGGCTGGGAAATCTGGGGCGATGCCGCCTATACCCGTGGCCATAACGAAACCCTCAATGCCCCGCTGGCACAAATCCCGCCGCTTCAGGGGCAGGTGTCGGTGGCCTATGGTCAGGATGGCTGGCGTGCCGGTGCGAGGCTGAACTGGGCCGACGATCAAGACAGGATCGACCTGTTCCGCGATCCGAGGGCGACCAATGGCTATACCACGCTGGATCTGTTCGGCAGCTACGAGGTGCACGACAGCACGGTCTTGATGGCGGGCATGAACAACGTGACCGATGAAACCTACGCCAACCACCTCAGCCGTTCCAACCTGTTCGATCCAGCGGTCAGTCAGGTGAACGAGCCGGGCCGCACATTCTACGTCAAGCTTGAATCCAAGTTCTGAGCCATGTCCCCGGCGCGGCCTGTTGTGCCGTGCCGGGTATGCTTGCGCAGTTCAGGCGTTCCAGCGAACGCTGCCGCACTCGGCCACGTCATAGCCTGCCATCTGTCCGGCATGGGTTTTGAAGCTGTCGCTTTGGCAAAAGGTCATCAGCCGTTGCATCGGCGGCTCGAACCATGCGCGGCGATCGACCAGCAGGTCAAACCGTTCCTCGATCACCGGGACAAAGGCCAACCCGTGTTGTGCGGCCAGTGATTGCAAGCCAAAGGTGACATCGCCATGCCCGTCGGCCACGGCCATCACGGCGTCGGTTTCACTGGGGGCGGTGTCTGTCTGACGCGCGGTGGATAGCTTTAGCCCGGCCTTGGTGGCCAGTTCAACAAACAGGGCCTGCGTGCCGGTTTCGGCGGGGCGGGGCACGATCACCCGGCCTGTCAGATCGGCGATGCCGGTCACCGCGTCTGCCAGATCGGGCCGCATCACCAGCCCACGGGTGCGTCGGGCCCATGCCACCAGAACGGCGTTTTGATCGGCGCAGCGTCCGGCCACCTGCGCCACGTTCCAATCGCCGCTTTGCACGTCATGAAGATGCAGACCCGCGGCCATGCCTTCGCCCGCGCAAAACCTGTCCAGCCCGTCAAGGCTACCGTCAAAGAACGAGGCCAGCCCGCAGCGCGATTGCCGCAAGGCCCATTCCAGCAGCGGATCGTGACTGCCAAGGCAAATCGCCGGACGCGGCGCCGCAGGGGCCGGGGCGCCGCCGGTGCTGGCACTGGCGATCCATGCCTCGATCTCGCGCCGGGGAAACAGCAGTTTACCCGTGGCGCGCGACACCGGCACATCGCCCGAGGCCGCAAGATCATACACCTTGCGTTCCTTGATGCGCAGCAACTCGGCCAGTTCGCGCACGGTCAGATAGTCGGGGGGCATCTGGGCTAAGGGATCGGTGTTGGACATCTTGTCCACGATCATCCCTCAGCTTGGCCGCGCCGACAAGCCCTGACAGCCCCGGCGCGGCGATGTTTTTCACACAGGCCGGATCAATCGGCGTTCGGGAAGAACAGTTGCTGACCATTCAGCTTGTAGTCGCCAATGGCTTGCTGTCCCGCATCCGAGATCACCCAATCGACAAAGGCCTGACCCGAGGCCGCATCGACGTTTTCGCATTTTTCGGGGTTCACAAGGATCACACCGTACTGGTTGAACAGGTCTTCGTCGCCTTCGACATGGATTTCAAAATCGGCCTTGTTGTCAAAGCTGATCCATGTGGCGCGGTCGGTCATCACATAGGCATCCATGCCGACGCCCGCGTTCAGCGTCGCCCCCATGCCCGATCCGGTTTCACGATACCACGCGCCCGAACCAGCAGCCAAATCCACATCGGTATCGGCCCAAAGGCGCATTTCTTTCTTGTGTGTGCCGGAATCATCCCCGCGCGAGGCAAACAGCGCGCCACTGTCGGCGATCTTTTCAAGGCTATCTTGCGCGTCTGTCATGCCGCCAACGCCTGCGGGGTCTTCATCCGGGCCGACGATGACGAAATCGTTATACATCAGATCAAAGCGTTCGACGCCCATGCCATCGGCCACGAATTTTTCCTCGGCGGGTTTGGCATGCACCAACAGAACGTCCCCATCGCAGTTGGCTGCGTTCTTGATCGCCTGTCCTGTGCCAACGGCCACCACGTTGACCTGAATGCCTGTCTGCTTTTCGAAGATCGGCAGCAGATAATCATAAAGGCCCGAATTGGCGGTCGAGGTGGTGGATTGCACGATGATGGATTTGTCTTGGGCTGCGGCGATGCCCGCCGACAACGCCAGTGCCAATGCAGTTGCCACACTGGAACGGAATTTAAAAGACATGAGGCATCTCCCTTTGTTTTGCCAGATGAGTTTCAGGTGAGTGTCAGACGACGATGCGCCCCTGTAGAAAATCGCGGGCTTCTTGCGTTTCGGGCCGTGACAGGAACAAATCGGCAGGTCCGTGTTCATGCACCCGACCGCGATGAACAAAAACGATGTCATCGGCCAATCGTCCGGCTTGGCCGGGGTCATGCGTGACAAAGATGATCTTGGTGCCCGCGCTATGGGCTTCCTGCACGATCTCTTCGATCTTCAGCACCGAGGCCGGGTCAAGGCTGGCTGTCGGTTCGTCCAGCAGCATCACCTTGGGCTTCAACGCCAATGCGCGGGCCAGGGCCAGCCGTTGCTGTTCCCCCCCCGATAGCAGGCGGGCCGGTTGGCGGGCGTGGCCCAATAGCCCAACGTGATCCAGCAGCGCATCGCGCCGCGCCGCATCGCGGATGCCGCGCGCCCTCAGTGCGAAATCCACATTCGCCGCCACCGATCGGCGCAGCACAACGGGTTTTTGAAACACCATCGCCTGCGTTCGGCGGGCTGTGTCATCCAATGGGGTGTCGCCCCATAGAACCTGACCGCCGGTGGCAGGTGTCAGGCCATGTGCCAGCTTTAGCAACAGCGATTTGCCTGCGCCATTGGGGCCCATGATCATGGTTATACCCTCGGCGTTCAGCGTCAGGTTCGCGCCGTGCACCAGTGCCTTGTCGCCCACGGTCAGCGATACGTCTCGCAAGGTCAGCGCGCGGGGGTCATCGCGGCGCGCAGCGGTGGTTGCAGCTGCGTCAAACGTCAGGATATTTTCCACGGCGTCACGCATATGCATGGCGCACCGCCGTCATGCGCAGGGATTGGACAAGGGCATTCACCCCAAGCGCGATCACCATCAGCACCAGCCCAAGCGCCAGCGCCAGCGCCAGATCACCCTTGGAGGTTTCAAGCGCGATGGCGGTGGTCATCACCCGTGTCAAATGGTCGATATTGCCGCCAACGATCATCACCGCGCCCACCTCGGCCACGGCCCGGCCAAAGCCCGCCAGCCCGACGGTCAGCAGTGAAAACCGCGCGTCCCAGATCAGCGCCTGCACCATTTGCCAGCGGCCCAGAACAAGCGAGCGGAACTGATCGGCATATTCGCCATGCAAGTCTTCGATCACCTGCCGCGACAGGGCCATAACGATGGGGGTGATCAGAATGGTCTGCGCAATGATCATTGCCGCCGGGGTGTAGAGCAGCCCAAGAAACCCAAGCGGCCCGGCGCGCGACAGGTGCAGATAAACGATCAGACCCACCACGACCGGCGGCAAGCCCATCAGCGCATTAGACAGAATCAAAACTGCCCCGCGCCCGCGAAATCGGGTGACAGCCAAAAGCGCGCCAAGCGGCAGGCCGATGATACACGCCAAGGCCGTGGCCGACAGACTGACACGCAAGGAAAGCGCAACGATTTCAAACAGATCAGCATCGCCTGACAGCACAAGCGTAAAAGCCAGCCCGAATGCCTCACCGAAATCCTGCAAAATTTCCCTCCAGCCGCAAAATTGCGGAATTTATGCAAAGTTAGCCCATCTGTGACATAGTGCGCAAGCGCCGATATGTGCGCGACCGGCATCAAATGCGGCGCAAGCGCAGGCATAAACGAAAAGGGCCGCCCCAAAGGCGGCCCTGATCCGGTTGGCAAGCGTTCGAGCAGGCTTAGCCAAGCGCCTCGCTACAGCGTTTGCAGGTGCCGGTGTGGCTGTGCCGTCCGACATCGGGCAGAATTTTCCAACACCGCTGGCACTTGTCGCCGCTGGCGCGTTCGAACACCACGCCGACGCCCTCGGTCTCTGGCATGCGGAACGCCTCGTTGGGCAGCGGATCACCCGTCAGTCGGATATCCGAAGTGATGCAGATATCCTCGAAGTTCACCGATTTCAGCGCGTCGAGCATCTCGGGGTCGTGCACATGCACCACCGGCGCGGCCTCAAGCGAGGCACCGATCACCTTATCGGTGCGCTGGATTTCCAGTGCGGCGGTGACCACGCGGCGGGCTTGCCGCACCTTGGCCCATTTGGCCGCCAGCGGCTCGTTCAGCCAATCGGCGGGGGTGTCGGGGATATCAACCAGATGCACGCTGGTCTCGTCGCCGGGGTTCCGCTCAAGCCAGACCTCCTCCATCGTGAAGGTCAGCACCGGCGCCAGCCATGTGGTCAGCCGGTGGAACAGGATATCCAGCACCGTGCGCGCGGCGCGGCGGCGGGGCGTGTCGCCATCGCAATACAGCGCATCCTTGCGGATATCGAAATAGAACGCCGACAGTTCCACCGTGGCAAAGTTGAACAATTGCTGCACGACGCCTTGGAAATCATAGGCATCATACCCGGTCCGCACCACGTGATCCAATTCGGCCAGACGGTGCAGAACCCAGCGTTCAAGCTCGGGCATGTCCGAGGGATCAACCCGGTCGCTTTCCTCGAAATGCGCCAGCGCGCCCAGCATGAAGCGCATGGTGTTGCGCAGGCGGCGATAGCCATCGGCCACACCTTTCAGGATTTCCGGCCCGATCCGCAGGTCGGCGGTATAATCCGACTGCGCCACCCACATCCGCAGGATATCCGCGCCATATTGCTTGGTCACGTCCTCAGGCGCCACGGTGTTGCCAAGCGATTTGGACATCTTGTTGCCCTTCTCGTCCAGCGTGAAGCCATGCGTGAGAACCCCGCGATAGGGCGCGCGGCCAATCGTGCCGCAGGCTTGCAGCATCGAGGAATGAAACCAGCCACGGTGTTGGTCAGTGCCTTCAAGATACAGATCGGCCAACCCGTCATCCGAGCCATCCTCGCGGTCGCGCAGAACAAAGGCATGGGTACTGCCACTGTCAAACCACACGTCCAGAATGTCATCGACCTTGGTCCACTCAGACGGGTCATAATCATCGCCAAGGAACCGTTCCTTGGCACCGGGCTTGTACCACGCGTCGGCACCTTCGGCCTCGAACGCCTCAAGAATGCGGGCATTCACGGCCTTGTCACGCAGCAGGTAATCGGGATCGGTGGGCAGCGCGCCAACCTTGGTAAAGCAGGTCAGCGGCACCCCCCATGCGCGTTGCCGCGACAGCACCCAGTCGGGCCGTGCTTCGATCATCGAATACAGGCGGTTGCGCCCGGTCTTGGGCGTCCATGTCACCAACTGGTCGATTGAGGCCAAGGCGCGGTCGCGGATCGTTTCGCCATAGTCGTTCTGCCCATCGCCGACCGCGCGGTCGATCGCGGCAAACCATTGCGGGGTGTTGCGGTAGATCACCGGGGCCTTGGAGCGCCACGAATGCGGATAGCTGTGCTTGATCTTGCCACGCGCCAGCAGGCCACCGACCGAGGCGAGCTTGTCGATGATCGCCTTGTTGGCGTTGCCCTCTTTCCCCTTGCGGTCAAGGATGTATTTGCCGCCGAAAAACGGCAGATCGGCGCGGAAGCCGCCATCGTCCATCACGTTATACGTGATGACCTGTTCCAACATGCCCAGATCACGGTAAAGCTCGAACTCCTCCATCCCGTGCGACGGCGCGCAGTGGACGAAACCGGTGCCTTCCTCGTCGGTGACGAAATCGGCGGGGCGGAAATCGCGCGGATCGTCCCATTCGCCGTTTGATCCTTCGGCCCCAGCCAGCGGGTGGGCGAGCGACAGGCCCGAGAGTTCCTCGGAGCTGACGTCGCGCACGCGTTTCCACATGCCGTCATCCAAGCGCGCGCGGGCCATCACATCGCTTGCCAGCTTGTCGGCCAACAAGAAACGGTCACCCACATTGGCCCAGCATTCCTCGGGCGTGTCGGTGACTTCGTAGAGGCCATAGGCAAAGCTGTCGCCGAACACGACCGCCTTGTTTGAAGGGATGGTCCACGGGGTTGTTGTCCAGATCACCACATTGGCGCCTTGCAGGTCGCCCTCGGTGGTCACCGGGAACTTCACCCAGATGGTGAAACTTTCCTTGTCGTGATATTCCACCTCGGCCTCGGCCAGCGCTGTCTTTTCAACGGGTGACCACATTACCGGTTTGGAGCCCTGATACAGCGTGCCGGTCATCAGGAATTTCTGGAACTCCTCCGCGATGATCCGCTCGGCGCGGTAATCCATCGTCAGATAGGGCTTTTCCCATTTGCCGGTGATGCCAAGGCGCTTGAATTCATTGCGCTGAATATCGATCCAGCCCTCGGCGAACTTGCGGCATTCCTGACGGAAATCGACGACATCGACCTCGTCCTTGTTCTTGCCCTTTTTGCGGTATTGCTCTTCGATCTTCCATTCGATGGGCAGGCCGTGACAATCCCAGCCGGGGATATAGCGCGCGTCGCGGCCCATCATCTGTTGGCTGCGCACGACCATATCCTTGAGGATCTTGTTCAGCGCGTGACCGATATGCAGGTGGCCGTTGGCATAGGGTGGGCCATCGTGCAGCGTAAAGGGCGCGCGGCCTTGGGCGGTCTCGCGCAGGCGGTCATAGATGCCGATCCGTTCCCAACGCTCCAGCCATTCGGGCTCGCGCTTGGGCAGGCCCGCGCGCATCGGGAAATTGGTTTTCGGCAGGTTCAGCGTGTCTTTGTAATCGGGCGTGTCAGTTGTGTCGGCGCACATCGGGGGCGTCCTTTGTCAACGGAATTTCATCTTCGGGGATGGGCGGCGCGAAGGCTCATACGCCATTGTCCCGGCAGCTCGTCTCACTCAGAGCGCCGGGCAGGTAATTCGAATGATGATGGGGCAAAAGGTCATCATGAGCCGCGTTATACGCCCCAGATTGCGCAGCGTCCAGAGGGGGCAGCGCCCGCTTTCTGGCAAAGAAAGCGGTTCGAAATCTTTTCAAGATTTCGGCCACCACGCGCACCGCACTTGAAAGCGCGGGCGCGGTGGCGCATGTCAGGGCCATGCAAAACGCATTGCCGCCAAGGTTTGCCATCACCCGCCCCCAGATCGAACGCGTCGTCGCCGTGTTCTATGCGGCTGTGCGCCAGCATCCGGGGCTGGGGCCAGTCTTTGCCGTGCATGTCGAGGATTGGCCCGCGCATGAGGCCCGGGTCGCCGATTTCTGGGCCAATTCCATCTTGCATGAACGCAGCTATGACGGCAGCCCAATGGCCGCACATGTCAAGGCGGGCAACGTCAAGCCGGGGATGTTTTCGACATGGCTGGACCTGTTCGATGCCACCTTACGCGCCGAATTGCCGCCTGAAACCGCCGCCGCATGGTCGGCGCTGGCGCATCGGATCGGGCGCAGCTTGCGCGCGGGTGTGGTTGAACGCGACAGCCTGCCGGGTGGCATCCCCAAGCTGCGCTAGCTGGTGCGCAGTATCTGACACAGGGTTCTCAATGAAGGGCAGGCTTGACGTGGTGAGGCAATTATTTCGAGTGGACATGTCAGATGACGGCTTTCAGCCCATGCACTAAATCGCTTCGCGATAGGGGCTCTGGGTGGCGGGCGTTGCGCTGAAGCGGGTTTTGCTTCGCGATTTTT
>NZ_JAAORB010000039.1 GCF_011601345.1 Roseovarius gahaiensis | reverse complement strand
CCTCTTCACCGACGAGGAATGCTACAACTTCTTCAAGGCAGCAGGATACAAAACCGATTAAACGCGACACGCTCTAGCGCATACCGCCCAAATGCGGGACCAGGGTCCGCCCTGCCCTAATTTGCGTGATCAAACCGCAAACGCGCGGCCGCCTGTCAAGGCGGACAAGCGCGCTATTTCAGGCGCGGCGGGCGGTCTGGGTTCATACCCGGATTGGCCCCCGGCGCGTGGTCGCGGCTTTGTGGCTTGGGCAGGTCAAAGCGCAACCCGACACGGGCCAAGCGGGCCGCCACCGGATCAGACGCGCTGAAAAACCCCACGTCCAACGCCGCCGCCTCAAGCCCTGAAAAATTCAGCACATCGCCCACGGCGCGCGCCAGCGCGCCTTCGGCCCCCGGTACGGCATCTACGATGCCCAGCATATGCCCCTTGGCGCCACTGTCATAGGTGACCCCCACCAGATAGGCCAAGTCGGCCAGCCCGGCGGCACTGGCCAGACGCGCATCCAACCCTTGCAGCAAACTGTCAGGCAGGCCCGCCGGCGCATGAAAGGATTGCGCCTTGGCCTCAACCTCATCGGGGGTGCCGCTTGCCAGCGTCTCAGATAGCCACGCCACCGCGTCGGGCGGCAACAGGATCGAAGATGGCGCGACCTCAAGGTTCACCCCAAGCCCCAAAGCCTCTGACGCCAGCATATCCGCCACGGCCCGCCCCGCAAGCGCGGCATAAGGTGCCGGCCCGCCGGCGAATTCGGCCAGCCGATCCTCGCGGTCGAAAACCAGAACATAACCCTGCCCCTCCACGTCAAACACACGCGGCGTGACGGTATCGCCGGTGGCCGCGTCTTCCAGCAACAAGAACAACTCGGACGCGGCCAAGGTTTCATAAAACCGCAAGCGTACGGTGGTGTCATCCGGCGCGGCCTGCATCGCGGCATGGGCGGCATCCAGCGTGGTCGTATTGGTCATTCAACCCTCTTAAACAAGCGCTCAGGCAATTCGCACACCCGCATCGCGCATTCCGTCCATCGCCGCCTCAAGCGAGCCGTCCATGTCAATCGCCCGGCACAGCCCTTCGCGGACCAGCACGTCATAGCCCAGCTTCGCGGCATCCACGGCCGAAAAGTTCACACAGAAATCGGTGGCAAGGCCCAGCATCGTCAGGTTGGAAATCCCACGCTCTTGCAGGTAGCCATGCAGCCCGGTCGGCGTTTGGTGATCGTTTTCAAAAAACGCCGAATAGCTGTCGATGGCCGCGCGAAAGCCCTTGCGCACGATCATATCGGCGCGATTGCTGTTCAGATCGGGATGAAAATCGGCCCCCGCCGTGCCCTGAACGCAATGATCGGGCCATAAAACCTGCGGGCCATAGGGCATCTGCGTCATCTCAAACGGGGCCTTGCCGGTGTGCGAAGAGGCAAAAGACGAATGCCCTGCCGGATGCCAATCCTGTGTCAGGATCACCGTCGAGAAGTCTTTCATCAAGGCGTTGATCCCGGTGACGATTTCATCTCCGCGGCTCACCGCCAAGGCACCGCCGGGGCAGAAGTCATTTTGCACGTCGATCACGATCAGGGCGTCGGTCATATCAGGCCTCCTTTATCCGAATGGGTAGGCACGCAGGCGCGCGGCGTCAATGGGGCCACTTTGTCCTCTTGCTCAAACGCGCGGCGCCGCTTAAATCGCGGCTTATGTATACTATAGCCGCACTCTATCACTTTACACGCTTTTCCGATCCCGCAGCGATCCGTGAGCCGCTTTATGATCTGTGCGAGGCACAGGGCATTTCCGGATCATTGTTGTTGGCCCAAGAAGGCATAAACGGCACGATCGCCGGTCCCCGCGCTGGCATTGACGCGGTGCTGGCCCATGTCCGCGCCCTGCCCGGATGTGCCGATCTGGAGTGGAAGGAAAGCGAAAGCCAAGCACAGCCGTTTCGCCGCCTGAAAGTGCGCCTGAAAAAAGAGATCGTGACCATGGGCCAGCCCGATGTCGATCCTTTGGCGCGGGTGGGCCATTATGTTGAGCCGCAAGACTGGAACGAGTTGATCCGCAGCCCCGATGTTGCCGTGATCGACACGCGCAACGATTACGAGGTGGCCATCGGCACGTTCGACGGCGCGGTTGACCCGGAAACAGAGTCGTTTCGGGATTTCCCCGCATGGTGGGAGGAAAACAAGCACCGCTTCCACAACAAGCGGATCGCGATGTTCTGCACCGGCGGTATCCGCTGCGAGAAATCCACCAATTACCTGCTGGGGCAAGGTGTGGATGATGTGTATCACCTGAAGGGCGGCATCCTGAAATACCTTGAAGAGGTGCCGCAAGACGACAGCACGTGGCAGGGCGAATGCTTTGTCTTTGATGGCCGGGTGTCGGTTGGGCACGGATTGCAGGAAGGCCCGCATCAGCTGTGCTATGCGTGCCGCCGCCCGATCCTGCCTCAGGATATGACGCGCCCGGAGTATGAGCACGGGGTTTCATGCCACCTCTGCGCGCATGAGACGACCGAGGCCGACAAGGCCCGCTTTCGCGAGCGTCAGAAACAGATCAGTCTAGCCGAAGCGCGCGGCGAACGTCACATCAAGATTGTCCACGAGGGATGAGGGCACCGTTTTCTTGAAAAGAAAACTGCCCGAAATCTTTCAAAGATTTCGGCAGTGCCCACATCAGGCCGCAGCGGCCATCCCGCGCCGTGGCCGTGTGCGCATCAAGATCAGCACCATGATCGCGATATTCACGCCGTTCCAGACAATCCCGTTGATAAACGCCATCTGGTAGCTGCCGGTCATGTCGTAGATCCAGCCTGACATCCAACCGCCAAGCGCCATGCCAAGGATGGTCATCATCAGCACGAATCCAACCCGGCGGCCTGCCTCGTGGCTGGGCATGTATTCGCGCACGACCAAGGCATAGCTGGGCACAATTCCGCCCTGCGCCAAGCCAAAGATCATGCTGACCACATACAGCGACACCAGCCCACCTGCGGGCAGATACAGGAACAGCGCCAGACATTGCAGGCCCGACCCGATCAACAAGGTCATCACCCCACCCAACCGGTCCGCGATCAACCCAGACACCAGCCGCGAGGCCACCCCGCCAAGTAACATCAGCGACAGCATTTGCCCGCCCACGGCGGGGCCATAGCCCAGATCAACGCACAGGCTGACGATATGCACCTGCGGCATCGACATGGCCACACAACAGCCGATACCGGCCACGCCCAGCATAAGCATCAGGCTGCGCGGTGAAAATCCGGCGGCTTGCGCTCTTAGCCCCGACACCTGATCGGCGTGGGTCCGCGCGGCAAGCGGCACCCGCCGCCGCAGCAACAGCGCCAGCGGGATCATCATCGCCACCGTGACAATCGCCAGCACCAAATACACCGCGCGCCAGCCCTGTTCCGCCAGCACCCCGGCCAAGATCACCGGCCAGATTGCACCCGACAGATAATTGCCGCTGGCGGTGATCGCCACCGCGATGCCGCGACGTTTCAGAAACCATAAAGAAATATCGGCAATCAACGGCCCGAAACTGGCCGACGTGCCGAACCCGATCACCAGTTGCAAAAGCGACAGCACCAGCACCGAGGGGCTGAGCGCAGCAAGACCCGTCGACGCGGCAATCAACAAAGCCGCCGAAATCAGCGCAAACGTGATGCCGAACCGGTCCACGATGCGCCCGATCAACAGGTTGCCAACGGCAAAGCCAATCATCGTCATCGTATAGGGCAGCGCCGCATCGGCGCGCGCGATGCCAAATTCGGCCTGCACGGCGGGCATGATCACGACGATCGCCCACATCCCGACATTGCCGATGGTGGCAATGGTCAAGGAAATGGCCAGCCGCATCCACGCCGCGCGGCTATCAAGAATGTCTACATCTGTCATGCGGCGACGTTAGCCGCGAGTTTGACAAGGCACCAGCCCCAGATGTGGCGGGGCTTGGCCTTGATCGCCTGCCGCGCTATGACCGCTGGCAAAACCCCGGAGCCGGCCCATGCCAACACCCCCCCGTCCCACCGAGATTGCCCGCGACGTTTTGCGGATCGAGCGCGATGCGCTTGATACATTGCAAGATGGGCTGCCACCCGATTTTGATAGCGTGGTCAATCTGCTGCTGACCGTGCCGGGCCGGGTGATCGTGTCGGGCATGGGCAAATCGGGGCATGTGGCCGCCAAGATCGCGGCCACCATGGCCAGCACCGGCACCCCGGCGCAATATGTCCACCCCGGCGAGGCCAGCCACGGCGATTTGGGCATGATCACCTCACAAGACGCGGTGATCTTGATCTCGAACTCGGGCGAGACCCGCGAACTGGCAGATATTATTGCACATACGCGGCGCTTTGCGATCCCGCTGATCGCGATCACCAAGAAATCGGGCAGCACGTTGGCCATGCAGGCCGATCACCTTTTGCAACTGCCCGACGCGCCCGAGGCCTGTGCAATCGGCATGGCGCCCACCACCTCGACCACCTGCACCATGGCGCTTGGCGATGCGCTGGCCGTGGCGATGATGCGGCTGCGCGGGTTCGAGCGCGAAAATTTTCTGGCCTTCCATCCCGGCGGCACGTTGGGGGCGCAATTGCTCAAGGTGTCATCGGTGATGCACAGCGGTAAAGATCTGCCTGTAGTGTATGATGACACCCCCATGGGGGATACCTTGTTGGAAATGACCGCCAAGGGCTTTGGTGTGGCCGCTTTGGTGGAAGCAGGCAAACTGACCGGGGTGATCACCGACGGGGATTTGCGGCGCAATCTGGATCATCTGATGGATCACACAGCGGGCGAAGTCGCCACGCGCGGGCCGCGCACGATTTCGCCCGATGCGCTGCTATCCGAGGCCCTTGGCGTGATGAATGCCAATAAGATCAGTGCCTTGTTCGCGGTGGATGACAACGGCGACTTGCGCGGGTTGGTGCATATCCATGACGCCCTACGCGCCGGGGTGGCCTGAGCGGCCTCGGGTTGGCGCAGCCTGCCACAGTCACAAACGCAGCGGGCATTTCTATACCTTGCCATATGCCCCGCCTTTGGCCGCAAAGACGGTAGTGGCGTTTGCCCTTCGAACTTGCTATTCGGCGCCGCAACGCAGCCCGATCTGGTGACCGAACATGAGCGCAACCGCCCGCAAAACCGCCCCCCTGCCCGATGACATTCGGGGCATGAAAGGCGGCACGCCAATAGTCAGCCTGACAGCCTACACAACGCCGATGGCCAAGATGATGGACGGGGTGTGCGATTTCGCGCTGGTGGGCGATTCGGTGGGCATGGTCCTGCATGGCATGCCCTCAACCTTGGGCGTGACCATGGAAATGATGATTATGCACGGCACCGCCGTGGCGCGGGGCCTGAGCAAGACCATGCTGGTCATCGACATGCCCTTTGGCAGCTACGAGGAAAGCCCACAACAGGCGTTTGGCAATGCCGCGCGGCTAATGCGCGAAACCGGCGCGGCGGCGGTCAAACTGGAAGGCGGGCAGCATATGGCCGAGACCATCGGCTTTCTGGTGCGACGCGGCGTGCCGGTGATGGCCCATATCGGGCTAACGCCGCAATCCATCAACACACTGGGCGGCTACAAGGTGCAGGGCCGCGCCGATCAGGCCAAGGCGTTGATGGCCGATGCGACGGCTGTGGCAAAGGCCGGGGCGTTTGCCGTGGTGCTGGAAAAAATCCCCGCCAAACTGGCCGATGCGATCACAGCGCAGATCGACATCCCGACCATCGGCATCGGGGCCTCGGCGGGGTGCGACGGGCAAATTCTGGTGGTCGATGACATGCTGGGGCTGTTCACCGCGTTCAAACCGAAATTCGTTAAACGCTACGGCTCATTGGGCGAAGATGGCGAGGCGGCGATCCGCACCTATGCCGAAGAGGTGCGCGCCCGCAGCTTTCCGGCAGACACGCATGTTTTTTCAGACAAGGCACCGGGCAATTGAGCGCGCCTGCCCCAATCTTGCGCACATTGGACGAGCTGCGCAGCGCCACGCGGGTCTGGCAGCGGGCCGGTGAAACCATCGGCGTTGTGCCCACGATGGGTGCGCTGCATGACGGGCACCTGTCGCTGGTGGCCGCCGCCAAGGCTGCTTGCGACCGGGTGGTCGTGACGATTTTCGTGAACCCCAAGCAATTCAACAACCCCGACGACCTGCAAAACTATCCCCGCACCGAGGAAGAGGACGCGCACAAGCTGGCACGGTTCGAGGTTGACGCGCTGTATGTGCCCAATGCCGATCAGGTGTACCCCGACCGGTTCGCGACCACAGTCTCGGTCAGCGGCCTGACCGATGTGATGGAAGGGGCGTATCGGCCCGGCCATTTCGACGGGATGGCGACGGTGGTGACCAAGCTGTTCTTGCAAACCTCGGCCAGTGACGCGTTTTTTGGCGAAAAGGATTTTCAGCAATTGCAGGTTGTGCGCCGCTTGGCGGCCGATCTGGATATTCCCATTACCGTCCATGGCTGCCCCACAATCCGCGAGATCGACGGTCTGGCCATGTCATCGCGCAACCTGTTGCTGTCGGACCGGGCACGCGTGACCGCCCCGTTGCTGCACGAGGCGATGGAAAAGCTGGCCGAAGGCGTGGCCGCCGGACATCCCTTTGGCGAATTGCAGCGCGCGACGATCGACAGGCTGGAAAAATCCGGGTTCACCAAGGTGGAATATCTGGAAATCCGCGCCAATGACGACCTGAGCCTGCTGGACACCCCAACCCGACCTGCACGGCTGTTTGCCGCCGCGCGGCTGGCGGGTGTGCGGCTGATCGACAATATCGCGGTCTGACTGCGCCAAAGGTGCCCTGTGGGCCCGGACATTCAGACCGACGCGCCTGTGGCATGGTCTGGATTTTGAGTATTTTTAGAACAATGAAGGTGAGGGGCGCGCGTCCTGCCCAAAGGCTCAAGCATGTTCAACGCGGGTGTGGCCCATATGCAAATGGTACTGCAGAGATCAAGCGCCGCACGCGGCGCGAATGGCGCGGAGATTTTCGCCATAGGGCGCAGGGTTATCCACGCTGCCGCCTTTGAACACCGCCGATCCGGCCACCAGAACATCCGCGCCCGCCTGTGTCATCAGGGGGGCGGTCTCGGGCGTGATGCCGCCGTCGATTTCAATATGCACGGGACGGTCGCCGATCTTGTCGCGCAGGCGGCGGACCTTGTCGATCTGGCTGTGGATGAATTTCTGGCCACCGAAGCCGGGGTTGACCGTCATCACGCAGACCAGATCGACCATGTCGAGCAGGTAGTCGATATCGTCGATGCCGGTGCCGGGGTTCAGCGCCAGACCGGCCTTGCAGCCTGCACCACGAATGGCCTGCAGCGTGCGGTGGATATGCGGCCCGGCCTCAAGATGGGCGGTGATCACATCGGCCCCGGCCTGTGCAAAGGCGTCGATATAGGGATCGACAGGCGCGATCATCAAGTGCACGTCCATCACCGTGGAAACATGCGGGCGGATCGCGGCGCACATCGGCGGGCCGAAGGTCAGGTTGGGAACGAAATGACCATCCATCACATCGACATGGATCCAGTCAGCGCCCTGCGCCTCGACCGCGCGGATTTCCTGCCCGAAATTGGCGAAATCGGCGCTGAGGATGGAGGGGGCGATCTTGAGCGATCTGTCGAATGTCATGGCGGCACCTTTGCTTGCGTGTTGTGCACATGCGGTTTCGGGCGGCCAAGGTCAAGCCCCGGCATGGCGATTGATCCGGACGGGGTTTCATGCAACCGTTTGCCCGACATATGAACACACAAGGACCAGCCCGCCCATGACGCTCTTTATTCTGCCAAGGCCCTGTGCATGAGCCTTGATCTTGATGTCGCCTCGGTCGAGGCGTGGATGGCGCAGACCCTGCCCGGTGTCACGGGACCGCTGCGCGCCACCAAGTTCAGCGGCGGGCAATCGAACCCGACCTACCGCTTGGACAGCCCCGGCAAATCCTATGTGCTGCGCCGCAAGCCGCCCGGTGTGCTGCTGAAATCCGCGCATGCGGTAGAGCGGGAATTTCGGGTGCAAAAGGCCTTGGCAGGCACCGATGTGCCGGTGGCAGCAATGCACGCGCTGTGCGAAGACGAGGCGGTGATCGGCTCGGCGTTTTATATCATGGACGCGGTCGAGGGGCGCACATTCGACGACCCGGCCCTGCCCGGCCTGTCGGCCGACGCGCGCAGCCAGATGATGGGCGCGATGTGCCGCACCTTGGCTGCCATCCACGCGGTCGATCCAGACGCCGTGGGGTTGGCGGATTTTGGCCCCGACGGAAACTATTATCAGCGCCAGTTGGACCGCTGGACCAAGCAATATCGCGCCACCCAGACCGATGATTTGCCCGATATGGATGCGCTGATTGACTGGCTGGGTCAAAACATGCCCGACGATGACGGGCAGCGGCGGCTGGTGCATGGCGATTACCGGCTGGACAACCTGCTGTTTGCGCCCAACGCGCCACAGATCGTGGCGGTGCTGGATTGGGAACTGTCGACCATCGGCCACCCCTATGCCGATCTGGCCGCTGTGATCATGCAATGGGGCATGCCCAACACCCCCGATGGGCGGGGCTTGGCCGGGGTGGACCGCGATAGCCTTGGCCTATGGTCGGACCAACGGTTCATCGACAGCTATTGCCAAAATCGCGGCTTGTCGGGCATAGACCGGTTTGAATTCTATTTGGCGTTTTGCCACTTCCGCATGGCGGCGATTTTGCAAGGGGTCAAAAAGCGCGCGCTGGAGGGCAACGCATCCGATCCGGCGCGCGGCCTTCAACTGGGGGCTTATGTTCCGCAATTTGCCCGACAGGGGCTGGAGGCCACGACACGATGAGCGACGACAATTCCCACCTGTTCGAATCCCCCTCTGCCATGTCACGGCATCTGGGGATCGAGATGACCGGCTGGCGCGAGGGCTGGGCGCAGATCGAGGCGCCCAATTCGCCAAATATCCGCAACCGGCAAGGCCTGCCGCATGGCGGGCTGCACGCCACGTTGCTGGATACGGTCATGGGGTTTTCGGGCTGTTTCACTGGGGATGCAAACCGGCACCAGATGGCGTTGACCCTGTCGATGACCGTCAATTATCTGGGCCAAGCACAAGGGGCGCGGTTGATCGCCGAAGGCCGCAAAACCGGCGGCGGGCGTAAAACGTTTTTCGCCGAAAGCGAAGTGCGCGATGACACCGGCGCCTTGATTGCCAAAGCCACCGGCGTGTTCCGTTATCGCGGCACACAAGAGGGGTGACGGGTTTGATCGGCTGTGGTGCTTCAAGCGACCGCCAGCTGGTTTGAATCCTGAGAGACCATCAGGTTGCACCCGTCGCACGCCCTGTCGCCCGCCCAACTACGCGGTCCGAGCGTTCGAAAAGATCCGCCCCACGCCGGATATTGTTCAGGTCGTGCGACCTGTCAGGGCACCAATGGCGGTTTTTTCCAACAATCATGGCGCAAAGGTGATTTGATTGACCCAAATCAACTTTCATTTGCCTAAATTCAGTATTCTGCATCAGACTGGGTGAAAGAGGCCAATCCGATGCCAAAAGGTCGAAATCAGACGGTGAACGACATTGCCACCCGCCTGCTGGTCCGTGCGGCGGCCTGTTGTAATGGGATCAAGGACCGCGAACTGCGTGCGATCGGGGCAGCCGCGCAAACCCCTGCCTCTGACGCTAACACCATCACAGGCCACAACGGTGGCGCATCGACTTGGCCCTGATCGGGCGATCACATGCCGCGGGCTTGCGCAGGCAGAGCGCAGCCCCCCATAATTCGATCATTCCCTGCACCCGTCGATCATGGCGGACGACATTCCCCCAGCCTGACGGCAGCATCGCGCTGTCTTGGAAATGGAGAAGCCGAAACAATGACAGAGACTCGCACATTGGACGCTTTTCACGCGCAGTCGCCTGACGACGTTCTTGATACGCTCTCTACCGGGCGCAGCGGGCTGACAACGGATGAGGCCACCCGTCGACACGCCGAAAGCGGGCCAAACCGCCTGCCGGACCCGCCGAAACCAAGTGCAATTCTGCGGTTCCTGTCGCATTTCCACAACGTGTTGATTTACGTGCTGATCGCGTCCGCGGTGATGACGGCAGCCCTGCAGCACTGGATCGATACCGGCGTGATCTTGGCGGTGGTCATCGTCAACGCGATGATCGGCTACATCCAGGAAGGCCGCGCCGAGCAAGCGATGGATGCGATCCGCGACATGCTGGCGCCACGGTCGGCGGTGCTGCGCGACGGGCAGCGCGTCAGCGTCGACGCGGCCGAGCTTGTGCCCGGCGATATCGTGCTGCTTGAGGCGGGCGACCGTGTGCCCGCCGATCTGCGCGTGCTTGAGGCGCGTGGCCTCAAGGCCGAGGAAGCGGTTCTGACCGGCGAATCCGTCCCGGTGGACAAGGGGACCGAATCCACGGCCCAAGACGTGGCCTTGGGTGACCGGGCCTCGATGTTGTTCTCGGGCACATTGGTTGCGGCGGGCACCGGGCGGGGCGTCGTGGTTGCCATCGGGATCGACACGCAGATCGGCCGGATCAGCGGAATGCTGTCACGCGTCCAGACCCTCACGTCACCTCTCGTTACGCAAATGGATAGATTTGCACGCTGGCTGACCGTCTTTATCCTGATCGTGGGTGGCGCTTTGCTGGCCTATGGGTCGTTTGTCGGGCACCTGCCCTTCTCGGACCTGTTCATGGCCGTGGTCGGCCTGTCGGTCGCCGCCATCCCCGAGGGTCTACCGGCGGTGCTGACGATCACCTTGGCCGTGGGTGTGCAAACCATGGCGCGGCGCAATGCCATCGTCCGCCGCCTGCCAGCCATTGAGACGCTGGGATCCGTGTCGGTGATCTGTTCCGACAAGACCGGGACGCTGACCCGCAACGAGATGATGGCAACCTCGCTGGCGGGGACCGACCGGGTCTATTCGGTGGGCGGCAATGGCTATGCGCCCGAGGGCGCGGTGCGCTGGCGCGAGGCCGAGGCCGAGCCGGACGCACACGGCCTGCTGATGGAATTCGCGCGCGCCGCCGGACTGTGCAACGATGCAAGCCTGCGCGATCACGAGGCGGGCTGGCGGGTGGAGGGCGACCCGATGGAGGGGGCGCTGATGGCGCTTGCCGGCAAGATCACCGGCGACGGGGCCGAACCGTTCCGCCAGTGGACACGCAGCGATTCAATCCCCTTCGATGCCAGCCACCGCTACATGGCCGTTTTGCACCATGACCATGCAGGCGACGCATACATCCACGTAAAGGGCGCGCCCGAAGCCGTCATGGCGCTGTGTGCCGACCAACGCACCGCGCATGGCGGGTCTGAGCCGCTCAATGCCGATCACTGGCATCGAATGGTTGAGGAACTGGCCGCCGAAGGCCAGCGGGTGATCGCAGTGGCGACGCGCTCGGTTTCACCGGATAAGGCAGACCTTGACACGGCGGACATCGACGGGACGCTTACGCTGATCGGGCTGATCGGGCTGATCGACCCGCCGCGCACCGAAGCCGTCGCCGCCGTGGAAGAGTGCCACGCCGCCGGAATCCGCGTGAAGATGATCACCGGCGACCACGCCGCGACCGCACGCGCCATCGCCGAACTGATCGGGCTGAAGAACCACGAGCGTGTCTTAATCGGTTCCGATCTGGAGATGATGGATGACACCGCCTTGGCGGATGCGGTGGTTGAAACCGACATCTTCGCCCGCACCTCGCCCGCCCACAAGCTGCGCTTGGTCAAAGCGCTTCAGGCGCGCGGCCTGACCGTCGCCATGACCGGCGACGGCGTGAACGACGCGCCCGCACTGAAACGCGCCGATGCCGGGATCGCAATGGGGCTCAAGGGCAGCGAAGCGGCGAAAGAGGCGGCCGAACTGGTGCTGGCGGATGACAATTTCGCCTCGATCGCCGCCGCGGTGCGCGAGGGTCGCACCGTCTATGACAACATCAAGAAGGTGATCAGTTGGACCCTGCCGACCAATGCGGGCGAGGCGTTGACGATCATCGTGGCGCTGTTCGCCGGTATGGCCTTGCCGATCACGGCGGTTCAAATCCTTTGGATCAACCTGATCACGGCAGTGACGTTGGGCATCGCGCTGGCCTTCGAGCCCTCCGAACGCGGCACCATGCGCCGCCCGCCACGCCCGCGCGATGAACCGCTGCTGACTGGCGCACTTGTTTGGCACATCGTGCTGGTGTCAACGCTGTTCCTGACGGCGGTCTTTGGCATATATTTCTACGCGATCGACCGAGGGTATGACCAAGCGTTGGCGCAGACCATGGCGATGAACATGCTGGTTGTTCTGGAACTCTTTCACCTGTTTTTCATCCGAAATATCCACGGCACCTCGCTGACGTGGGGCGCGGTCAGGGGCACGCGGATCGTCTGGGCCTGCGTGCTTATCGTGACCAGCGCACAGGTCGCCATCACCTACCTGCCGCCGTTGCAGTCGATCTTCGGCACACAGCCGGTTGCGCTGTTTGACGGGCTTTTGATCGTGGCAATCGGAGCCGTGTTCTTTGCGTTGATCGAAACCGAAAAGCAGATGCGGCTTGCATTTCGCCCACCGCAAACAGAGCGCGGGCCGTGACCATCCCCTCGTTCGGGCGGCGTGGTGTTTGGGACACCCCGAAGACCAAAACAAAACCCGCCCTCTTGCCCCGATGCCAAGGACCAAGCCACCAATGACCAAGCACAATAAACCAAGGGTTGGCCATGGAATTTGAGTGGATCGCCATCGCGCTGGATGACGTCGTATGGATCGCTTTGGCATTCGTCTTTGGGTTCTTGGCCAGCCTTGTCGGCCTGCCGCCCTTGGTGGGCTTTTTGATCACCGGTTTTGTTCTGGGCTATTTCGGCATGGCCGGGGGCGCCGTGCTGAACAAGTTGGCCGACCTCGGCATCACAATCCTGTTGTTTACGGTTGGGCTGAAACTTGACCTGCGCGCCCTGATCCGGCCTCAGGTCTGGGCCGTGACGTTGGTGCATTCCACCACAGTGACCGTGCTTGTCGGCTTGCTGGTCTTTTGGCTGGCGGTGCTTGGGCTGCCGGTCTTTGCCGGGCTTGACTTGGGCACGGCCCTGCTTGTCGGCTTTGCTCTCAGCTTTTCCAGCACAGTCTTCGCCGTCAGCTCGCTGCAAGCCTCGGGCGAGATGAAATCGCTGCACGGCAGCATCGCCGTCGGCATCCTGATCATGCAAGATCTTGCCGCCGTCGCCTTCTTGGCCGCCTCAACCGGAAAGCTGCCCACCATCTGGGCACCGGCCCTGCTGCTTTTGCCGCTGCTGCGCCCCGTGCTGATCCAGTTGCTGCTGCGGGTCGGGCATGGCGAACTGATGATCCTTTACGGGCTGGTGCTGGCCTTGGGCGGGGCCGAGCTTTTTGAAATGGCCGGCATTAAGGGGGATCTTGGGGCGCTGGTCTTTGGCGTGCTGGTCGCAAGCCATCCGCGCGCCAGTGAACTGGCAAAGTCGATGTTTGGTTTCAAGGACTTGTTCCTAGTCGGCTTTTTCCTCTCCATCGGGCTGGTCGGCGAACTCACTTGGCCGGCGCTTTTGGTTGGGGTTGCGCTGGTGCCGCTGGTCGCTGGTAAAAGTCTGCTGTTCTTGCTGCTTATGACCCGATTCCGTTTGCGCGCGCGCACCTCGCTGCTGGCCGCACTGAACCTGAACAACTTCAGCGAATTTGGCCTGATCGTCACCGCCATCGGTGTTTCAAACGGCTGGCTGGGGCCGGAATGGCTCGTGGTGGTGGCGGTGGCGCTATCGGTGTCGTTTATCGTCGCTGCGCCGCTTGTGGCGGCCGATGACTGGTTTTATGGCCGCTACCGCGCACTTTGGACCCGATTTCAACGCGAACCGCGCCTACCCGATGACGACTATCTCGACACGCAATCCGCCACCATCGCGGTGTTTGGGATGGGCCGGGTCGGGACCGGCGCGTATGACACCATGCGCGAAAAATTCGGCGAGACCGTAATCGGAGTTGATTTCAGCAACGTTGCTGTGCGCCAACATCGTGAGGCCGGACGCAACGTGCTGCACGGGGATCCAAGCGATGCGGATTTTTGGGAAAAGGTGGACAGCGATCACCAGATCGAGCTGGTCATGCTGGCGCTGCCCAACCTGATGGCAAATCTCGATGCGCTGGCCGAGTTGCGGCGCGTCGATTTCAAGGGACGGGTCACGGCGACAGCACGCTATCCCGGCGAAGATACCGAACTTCTTGATCACGGCGCGACGGCGGTCTTTAACATTTACCAACAGGCGGGTGCGGGCTTTGCCGAATACACGATCACGTTGGAAGACGCGCCATCACATCCAGAGGACATAGACATCGCCCCTGAGGGCTCGTCGTCCAACGGATCGCGCGACACCAAAAAATAATGGGTTTGCGGCACAATGGCTACCGGCGACTGCCAGACTGCCTTGGGGGTAGCGGTTTTCTTAATCCGCCAGCCGACCCTAGCCAATGAAACGGCGCGCGGCCTCACCGCTCAGGTAACTGATGCGCCCGCCCGACAGGGTGGCGCAAATACTGCGCGTCTCGGCGTCCAGCACCACCAGATCGGCGCGTTTGCCGGGGCACAGTTCCCCACGGTCGGACAGCCCCAGCACCCGCGCCGGGCCGCTGGAAATCAGGCCCCACGCGCCCGCCAGATCCAGCAGGCCGCTATCCGCCAATTGCAGCGCCGCGCGCCGCAGCGATGGGTAGTGATAATCCGAGGCCAACGCATTGCAATAGCTCATCACGATCAGGTCGGTCGCGCTGACATTGCCCTTGTGCGACCCGCCCCGCACCGTGTTGGGCGCGCCCAGAACCACGGCATCGCCCGCGCCATGCGCGGCCTCGGCGGCATCCAGCGTTTCGGGGAACTCCGACAGCCGCACCCCGCGCGCGCGCCATGTGGCGCGGTCGTCGGCGGTGTGGTCATCATGGCTGCCCATCAACACGCCGCGCCCGGCCAGATCGGCACAGAGCGCATCAAGGGCGGCGGGCACCTGATCCATCCCAGCATACAACGCCTGCATATATTCCAGATGCTTTTCGGGGTTGCGCCCGATGCGAAGCGCCTGCCCGGTCAGACGCGGCGGGCGTTTGCCTTTGGCCAGCGCCTCATGCGGCAGGTGATCGTTGAACACGACATAGGAAATATCGTGGGTCGCCACGACCTTGCGCACGTCCTCATAGGCGTCCAGCATAGGGGTTTCGAACCGCAGTTGCGCGCGCAGATCGGTCACAAGACGCGGCCGCACCTGCGACAGCGCATCAAAAACCCGGCCTGCAAATTCGGCACCGCGCATACCGCCTTCCCAGCTGTAGAACTGGGCAAGCGTGGCGGTGGTGATGCCATTGGCGGCCAGCTCGGCCTCGGTGGCGATCAGGCCTTGATCAAGGTCTTTCATCGCGCCGCGCCGCGGGGCCAAATGTTTTTCGAACGCGTCGCCATGCATATCGACAATGCCGGGCAGCAGCAGAAAGCCCGTCAGGTCAACATCGCGCCGGGGGGTGGTATCGGTGATCAGGCCGTCGCCAAGTGCCAAAGGCTGATCGGCCAGCCCCTGCGGGGTCAGCACCTGTGCGCCCGTCAACCGCAAATCCGGCAGTGTCATTCGCCTGTGCCCCACAGTAAATCGCCCAAATCCATGTCATGATCGAACGCGCCCGTGCGCAGAAAGGTTTCCACCTGCGCGATGACAATCGGGTTGTTCATCATGAACGTATGCGTCACCGGCAGGGTGATGTGATCGGCCATGCCGTCGACCTTGGTTGAGGCGACCGACACCTTGCCATCGTCCGGCCCGTCGATCAGCGACGAATAATACGGGTTGAGCGAGCGCGACCCAGCGATCACACCCAATTCGAAATCGACCGGCGGCAATTGTTCGGGCAGACCCTTGGGCCCGGTCTCAAGCTGCATGCCGGCCGGGCCGTTGATCCACTTGAACAGCTCAAGATCGCCCAGTTCATTGACCAATTGCGAGCCGTGATTCGGCGTGCCCAGCATCACCACGCGGCCCATCTGCGCGGGGCGGTTATCCTGTAGCCAGACCCGCAACAAGATGCCGCCCATGGAATGCGCGACAAAGTGAACCCGGCTGTCGCCGCAAACCCGCACCGCGTAGGGCAGCGTTTCGCGGGCCAGTTTTTCGATATCCTCTTCGGTCGATGGGTAATCGGCGCGAAAGGTGGTATAGCCTTGCGCCTGCAACGCTTCGTCCATCACCAACATCGACGCATCCGAGCGCGCCAACCCGTGCAGCATCACCACACAATCCGCCATGGCGGCGGCTGGCATGCTGAGGATCAGGGCAAAGGCGGCAAACAAGGTTTTCATAGCGCTTGAGATAAGGCTATTTGCGCCGCTACAACAGCCCCAATGTGAACGTCAAAGGCCCTGCATCATGTCGATCCGAGTTGCCGCCCGCGCGGTCATTGTCGAACAGGGCCGCCTGTTGCTGGTCAACGCCTTTCCGGGCGATCAAAGTGATCTGTGGTGTGCGCCCGGCGGCGGGGTGGAAAAGGGCAGTTCGCTGCCCGACAACCTGATGCGCGAGGTGCATGAGGAAACCGGCCTGCGGATCAAGGTGGGCCCGCCCTGTTTGGTCAACGAGTTTCACAACCCAAGCCAAGAGTTCCACCAAGTCGAGGTGTTTTTCCGCTGCCAGATTGTCAGCGGCACGTTGTCAGAGACATGGACCGACCCCGAGGCGGTGGTCACGCGCCGACGGTTTGTCACCCGCGACGAGATGGCCGGGTTGCGTTACAAACCCGATAGCCTGCCCGATGTCGCATTTTCGCGCGGTATCGGCTATGATCCGTTGGAGCTATTGATGAAATGACACGATGAACAAAGCCTTTACCAAAGAAGAAGACGGCAGCGGCCCGCAGCGCCTGCCCGATCTGCCGATCAGCCCGCACCCCAACCACGTGACCCCACGCGGCATGGCGCAGTTGCAAGCGCGGGCCGAAGCCCTTGAGGCCGAGATTGCCCGTCTGCGCGACAATGTGGACTATCTGGCCGATGGTTATCCTTTGGCCGTGGCCGAACGTGATTTGCGCTATGTCGAGGCACGGTTGGCCTCGGCCATTCTGGTGGCCCCGCCCGATGGGCCGGTGTCGCATGTCAGCTTTGGGGCAACGGTCGAGGTGGTGGATGAAAACGGCGCGGCGGCGCGTTACACCATCGTGGGCGAAGATGAATCTGATCCCGGTCAGCACCTGATCGCCGCTTTTTCCCCGCTGGCGCGCGCCTTGATGGAGGCGCGTGTGGGCGACGTGGTGGAATGGCCCAAACCTACCGGCACGGTTGACTTGGAAGTCACCGCGATTTGGTTTGACGCGTCGGCAGAGCTGACAGGGCCACGCCCGCCAGCACAATGACACTGGCCAGTGCAAACCGCGGCGTCAGCGCCTCGGACAACAGCACGATACCGCCTGCCATGGCCAAGACCGGCACGGTCAGTTGCGCCACGGCCGCCAGCGCCGCATCAAGACGCGGCAGAATCGCATACCACAGCGCATAGCCCATCCCCGAGGTCACGGCCCCGGCCAGAACGGCCAGCGCCACACCCTGTGCGCCCGGCATTTCGCTGGCATCAAACGCCCAAAGCGCGGCCAGCAATAGCCCAGCCAAAGGCGCGGTCAGAACGAAATTGGCGGCGGTGGATTGCAGCGCATCGGTGCTGCGCCGCCCGGTCAGCGAATAGATACCCCATCCAACCCCGGCCATCGCCATCAAGCTGCCATGCCACAGGCTGATTTTCTGTGCATTCTCCCCGGACACTGGCCAGAGCAGCCAAACGAGACCGACAAAAGCCAGCCCCGCCCCCAACCAACGGCGCGGCGGCGGGGTGTGCCCGCCGATCAGCGCACCTGCAAACATAGTGATCTGCACCACGCCAAACAGGATTAAAGCGCCCAGACCGGCATCAAGCTGCGCGTAAGCCAGCGAAAATCCGATCATATAAACCACCAGCGATATCCCACCGGGCCAACGCCCCGGCCCCCAAAGGCGCAGGGTGCCGCGCAAAGCAATGGCCAGTCCGGCCAGTGCCGCAGCCCCCGCGATCAGACGGATCGCACCAAAGCTGAGCGGATCAATCGTGCCCCCTGCCAAAGCCATACGGTTAAGTATGGAATTAGAGGCAAAGGCCACCATGGTCAGGGCTGTCAACGTCAGCAACCGCATCAGGACACCCCGAAGGGTTTGGGAAAACTCAGCACCTGTTGCGGCACGTCATCGCCTGGCCCGGCCAGTGTGAGGTCCGCCGGGGCCAAACGCGATGTCAGCCCCGCGGCGCGCGGCAGGCTGAACCCGGCGCGGATAAAAAAACCGGGGGTGTGGGCGGCCACCACATAGACACCGCTCAGCCGCGCCCATTCGGCCAATTGGCCGATCATCCGCTTGCCGTGGCGTAGGCCCTGCCAATCCGGATGAATGGCAACGGCGGCCAGACATAGCCACCCCTTGGGCTGGTTCATGGTCGATAGCGCGTAATAGCCAATGATCCGGTCTTCGCAGGGCAACACCATTTCGCCAGCCATCGCACCGCTTTTGCGCAATGCCTTTACAAGGCCCGCCTTGGCGCCCCCATCATGGGCCAAACGCAAAAGGCGATCTGCCGCGTCATCCTCACCGGGATGCATGGGACGTGTAAAACCGGGGGATTGCAACATCGGAACCTCG
Source organism: Roseovarius gahaiensis (assembly GCF_011601345.1). GTDB lineage: Bacteria > Pseudomonadota > Alphaproteobacteria > Rhodobacterales > Rhodobacteraceae > Roseovarius > Roseovarius gahaiensis. The sequence goes on along the minus strand of NZ_JAAORB010000039.1, from coordinate 7,324 downwards.
TATATGAAAAGGGGCCGCCCGAAGGCGACCCCAATCCGTTAGCACAGATGTGCGGCAGATTACATCATGCCGCCCATGCCACCCATGCCGCCCATGTCGGGCATACCGCCACCGGCAGCGCCGCCATCTTTTTGCGGCTTGTCGGCAACCATCGCCTCGGTGGTGATCAGCAGGCCGGCAATGGAAGATGCGTCTTCCAAAGCGGTGCGGACAACTTTGGCCGGGTCGATCACGCCGAACTTGAACATGTCGCCATATTCTTCGGTTTGGGCGTTGTAGCCGAACTTGAGGTCGTCGCTTTCGCGGATTTTGCCCGCAACGACCGAACCATCAACACCGGCGTTTGTAGCGATCTGACGCAGCGGCGCTTCCAGCGCCAAACGCACGATTTCAACACCGCGGGTCTGGTCCGAGTTTTCACCCGTCAGGCCTTCCAGCGACTTGGCACCTTGGATCAGGGCCACGCCACCGCCAACAACGATGCCTTCCTGAACAGCCGCGCGAGTGGCGTTCAGCGCGTCATCGACACGGTCTTTACGCTCTTTCACTTCGACTTCGGTCATGCCGCCGACGCGGATGACAGCCACACCGCCGGCCAGTTTGGCGACGCGTTCCTGCAGCTTTTCACGGTCGTAATCGCTGGTGGTTTCTTCGATCTGGGTGCGGATCTGGCTGACGCGCGCCTCGATCTCGGCCTTTTCGCCAGCACCTTCGACGATGGTGGTTTCATCCTTGGTGATCGACACTTTCTTGGCCGACCCCAGCATGTCCATGGTCACCGATTCCAGCTTCATGCCCAGATCTTCGCTGATGACCTGACCACCGGTCAGGATCGCAATATCTTGCAGCATGGCCTTGCGGCGATCGCCAAAGCCCGGTGCCTTGACGGCAGCGATTTTCAGACCGCCACGCAGCTTGTTCACCACGAGGGTGGCCAGCGCTTCGCCTTCGACGTCTTCGGCGATGATCAGCAGCGGCTTTTGCGACTGGATCACCTGCTCAAGCAGGGGCACCATCGACTGCAGCGACGACAGCTTCTTTTCGTGCAGCAGGATCAGGCAGTCTTCCAATTCGGCAATCATCTTGTCCGAGTTGGTCACGAAATACGGCGACAGGTAGCCACGGTCGAACTGCATACCTTCGACAACATCGGTTTCCGTTTCGGTGCCTTTGTTTTCCTCGACTGTGATCACACCGTCATTGCCAACTTTCTGCATCGCGTCAGCAATTTGCTGGCCGATTTCAGCTTCGCCGTTGGCCGAAATGGTGCCGACCTGCGCAACCTCGTCAGAGTTTTCAACGGGGCGCGATGCGGCTTTGATCGCTTCAACGACCTTGGAAGTGGCAAGGTCAATCCCGCGCTTGAGGTCCATCGGGTTCATGCCCGCCGCAACGGCCTTCATGCCCTCTTTGACGATGCCTTGCGCCAGAACGGTGGCTGTGGTCGTGCCATCACCGGCTTCGTCGTTGGTGCGGCTGGCCACTTCTTTGACCATCTGCGCGCCCATGTTCTCGAACTTGTCTTCCAGTTCGATTTCCTTGGCAACCGAAACACCGTCTTTGGTGATGCGCGGTGCGCCAAAGGATTTGTCCAGAACCACGTTACGGCCTTTGGGGCCAAGGGTTACCTTGACCGCATCGGCCAAGATGTTGACGCCGCGCAGCATTTTGTTGCGGGCATCGGTATCGAATTTCACGTCTTTTGCAGACATATGCGTCTCTCCTGACTATTCAGTTCAGTGATGTGCGTTAGGGATCGTTAAGATCAGCCCATAACGCCCAGAATGTCGCTTTCTTTCATGATCAGCAGCTCTTCACCGTCAAGGGTGATTTCGGTGCCGGACCACTTGCCGAACAGAACGGTATCACCCGCCTTGACGGCCATATCGATCAGTTCGCCATTGTCCTTGCGTGCGCCATCGCCCACGGCCACGATTTCGCCCTGCTGGGGCTTTTCCTTGGCGCTTTCGGGGATAATCAGACCACCCGAGGTTTTTTCTTCGCTTTCAACGCGGCGTACGAGCACGCGGTCATGTAGCGGTTTGAATGCCATGTCTTTGGCTCCTTGGCTCAAAGTTTCTCCCTACTGGGCTCCGGATCGGAACCCGTTATCACTCATATCATTCGAGTGCTAACGAAGCATAGCTAAGGACGTGGAGGGGGGCTGTCAACAAGTCCTCTCATATTTTTTGCATCGGTCCTTGCGGCGTTGGATTGCCGGGCTGGATGGGCCGGGGTAGCTTGGCCATATATGCAACCGGAGGTGTCGATGTTTCGTGTTCTGCTCATAGTGTTGGCTTGCCTACAACCCATCGGCGCGCTGGCGCGCTGCGCGGGCACCGACCTGATCGCCGCCATGCCTACCGCCGAGCGGGCGGCGTTAATGGATGAAGCCGCGCAAATGCCCTATGCCCAAGGGCTGTTGTGGCATGCAACGCGCGACGACACGCAGATCACCCTGTTCGGCACCTATCATTTCCCGCACCCGCAAACCGCCGACCATCTGGCTCGCCTCAGCCCTCTGATCGAACTGGCCGATGCCGTTTATCTGGAAGTGTCGAACGACGATCAGGCCCGAATGGAACAGGCGGTGGCAGAGGATCCATCCTTGATGTTCATCACCGAAGGCCAAACCCTGCCCGACCTACTGGGCGAGGACGATTGGCGGCGCTTTGCCGAGGCAATGCGCGCCCGGTCCATTCCGGCGTTTTTCGCCGCCAAATTCAAGCCGGTCTGGGCGGCCATGATGCTGGGAATCGGCCCCTGCGAAGCGCGCAATGGCGCGATGCAAGGCGACGGGATCGACAAGCTGATCGGCGAACACGCGACACGCCTTGAGACACCAACCCGATCGCTTGAAGATTTCCGCACAGTGTTGGGTATGCTGGACAGCTTCCCGATAGAGGACCAACTGGACATGATCCGGCTGTTCTTTGCATGGCCCGGCGACCCTGACGACATGGCCTACACCCTGCGCCAGCGATATCTTAGCCAAGAGGTCGCCTTGATCTGGCGCTATTCGCGCGCGGTGTCTTTGACCTATGGCGGCGACAGCGCCGAGCAGGATTTCGACCAGTTCGAACACTTGCTGCTGACCGACCGCAATACCGCATGGCTGGATGTCCTGCTGAGCGCACCCGAGGATCATCTATTCGTGGCCGTGGGCGCCGCGCATTTACCGGACAAAACCGGGGTTCTGCACCTGCTGGAAACCGAGGGCTTTGACATCAAGCCTTTGCCGTTCTGATCCATGGCGGATGCCAAACCAAAACTAAGCCACGATGCCGGACTATTGGAGCTTCTGGATTTCATCGACGCGGAAACAGGCGACGGTCATATCTCGGTCGGGGATGTGATCAACCTGCTGGGCCCGCGCAGTTTGATTCCGCTGCTTTTGCTGCCCTGTCTGGCGATGGTCTCGCCCCTATCGGCGGTGCCCGGTGTGCCATCGGTCTTGTCGGCCATCGTTGTGCTGGTCGCGGTGCAACTTTTGGTCGGGCAAAAACGGCTATGGCTGCCGCGGTTTCTGTTGCAGCGCTCCCTGCATGCCGATCGGGTATCGGCCATGGTCGAACGATTGCGCCCGGTGCTGCGCCGGGTCGACCACGTTCTGCGCAAAAGGCTGGTCATGTTCACCGATTGGCCCGGCAACCTGCCCGCGCTTTGCGTCTTCTGCGCGGTGTCTTTCTTTATGCCCGCGATTGAATTCGTGCCGTTCCTGACCTCGATTCTCGCCTCGGCGATGGCGGTGTTTGCGGTGGCCCTGTTTGTCCGCGACGGGGTGCTGATGCTTGCAGGCTATACGCTGGTTGGAATTGGCGTTGTGCTGATCGCACAGGCCGTATCCGCCGTGACCTGAGGCGCTGATGCAACGCCTGCCGCCCCGTCGCCGCAGCGCGGCATGCATGGGTGACAATGCAGACGCATCGCCCTATAAGACGCGCAAATCCGTTCCAAATTCACAAGGACAGTAACAATGACGCATCTCGTTTTCGGCCACAAATCCCCCGACACGGACTCGACCGGCTCACCGATCATCTGGGCGTGGTACATGACCGACGTGCAGGGCACCAAGGCCGAACCGGTGCTGTTGGGCGAACCCAACACCGAAGCCGCCTTTATGCTTGAAAAGTGGAACCTGCCCAAGCCGCGCATTATCGCCGACGTCGAGGCCGATCAGCCCTGCGTGATCGTCGACACCAACAACCCCGCCGAATTGCCCGACAGCATCAACGCGGCTGACGTGCGCGCGATTATCGACCATCACAAACTGGTCGGCGGTCTGGAAACCAAAGGGCCCATCGACATCACCGTGCGCCCGCTGGCCTGCACCGCGACGATCATGGTTGATCTGATGGGCGACGATGCTGCCAAAATGCCCGAGGCCATCAAAGGCGCGGCCCTGACCTGCATCCTGTCCGACACGCTGGAATTCCGCAGCCCCACCACCACCGAGCATGACCGCGAGGTCGCGCAGCAACTGGCCGCCGATCTGAATGTGAGCATCCCCGATTACGCCGCCGAGATGTTTGCCGCCAAATCCGATGTCAGCGCGTTTTCCGATGCCGAATTGATCCGCATGGATTCGAAAGAATATGGCGTCGGCGACACGAAATTCCGCGTCAGCGTTCTGGAAACCACCGCACCGGGCATGGTGCTGGATCGCAAGACCAGCCTGATGGACAGCATGGTGTCTGTTGCCAAGGAAGACGGTGTTGATCAGGTTCTGCTGTTCGTGGTCGATATCCTCAACGAAGAAGCCACGCTGTTGGTGCCGAACGAGCTGGTGAAAACGGTGGCTGAAAAGTCGTTTGGGGCTTCGGTTGACGGCGATACAATCGTCCTGCCCGGCGTCATGAGCCGCAAGAAGCAGATCATCCCGAACCTCGCAGTCTGATCCCATCAACAGATAAACAGTATTTTGGGGCGTCCTGCAGGGGCGCCCTTTTTATTTGGATGAAGGGGGCCGATGGACGGCCCGCGATGGCCAAAGAAAAACCCCCGGCAACCGATTGATTGCCGGGGGTCAAATTTGTCATGCGGGACATCCCGCAGGACCGATCAAAGACCGGTGCTGACGTCGATCGTGTTACCCTCTTCAAGGGTCACATAGGCTTTTTTCACGTCATTCCGGCGGCCAAGCTGGCCACGGAAGCGCTTTTGCTTGCCTTTGGTGATCGTGGTGTTGACCGCCTTGACCTTGACACCAAAGAGCGCCTCAACAGCCTCTTTGATTTGGGGTTTGTTGCTGTCGATCGACACTTCAAAGACAACCGCGCCGTTTTCAGACGCCATCGTGGCCTTTTCGGTGATAACCGGCTTGCGGATCACGTCATAGTGTTCGGGTTTCGCGCTCATTTCAGACGAGCCTCCAGTGCTTCGACACCCGCTTTGGTGATCACCAGCGTATCACGCTTGAGGATGTCATAGACATTTGCGCCCATCGACGGCAGGACATCGAGCCCATCGATATTGGCTGCGGCCTTGGCGAAATCGGCATCCACCTGCGCACCATCAATGATCAGGGCGCGTTTCCAGCCCAGATCCTTGATTTGCTTGGCCAACGTCTTGGTTTTGCCATCGCCAGCCGCCGTGTCGATCACGACCAGTTCACCAGCTTTGACCTTAGCACTCAACGCGTGCTTGAGGCCAAGTTGGCGGACCTTTTTCGGCAGGTCGTGGGCATGGCTGCGCGGGGTCGGCCCCTTGTAGATACCACCCTTGCGGAAGATCGGCGCGTTGCGGTCGCCGTGGCGTGCGCCACCGGTGCCCTTTTGGCGGTAAATCTTCTTGGTGGAGTAGCTGGTTTCCGACCGGGTTTTGACCTTGTGCGTGCCCTGCTGCGCCTTGTTACGCTGCCAGCGGACAACACGGTGCAAAAGGTCAGCGCGCGGTTCCAGGCCAAAGATCTCTTCGCCCAGATCGACCGAGCCGGCCTTACCACCGTCCAGTTTGATCACGTCGAGTTTCATGCGTCGCTGTCCTTCTTCTCGGCCTCTGCCTCGGCAGCGGCCTCTTCGGCGGCTTGCTCGGCGGCGGCGGCTTCTGCTGCTGCGGCTTCCTCGGCGGCGGCCTGTGCGGCGGCTTCCTCGGCGGCTTTGGCGGCTTCATCCGCTGCGGATTTCAGCCCGGCGGGCAGGATCGCGTTCTCGGGGAAGGGTTTCTTCACCGCGTCCTTGATCGTGACCCAACCACCTTTAGAGCCGGGAACGGCGCCTTTGATCATGATCAGACCACGATCGGCATCGGTGCGCACGACCTGCAGGTTCTGCGTGGTCACGCGAGCGGCGCCCATGTGGCCGGCCATTTTCTTGCCTTTGAAAACCTTGCCCGGATCCTGACACTGACCGGTCGAGCCGTGCGAGCGGTGGCTGATCGACACACCGTGGCTGGCCCGCAAGCCGCCAAAGTTGTGACGTTTCATGGCACCGGCAAAGCCTTTACCGATCGAGGTGCCCGAGACATCCACAAACTGACCCTCAAAGTAATGGTCAGCGGTGATTTCCTCGCCCACGGCGATCATGTTTTCGGGCGCAACACGGAATTCCGCAACTTTGCGCTTGGGCTCAACCTTGGCGGCCGAGAAATGCCCGCGCATCGCCTGAGAGACCCGCTTGGCCTTGGCCGAACCGGCCCCAAGCTGAACCGCCGCATAGCCATGCAGTTCGGGTGTACGTTGTGAGACAACCTGCAGCTTGTCCAGTTGAAGCACGGTGACAGGAACCTGACGACCATCTTCCATGAACAGCCGGGTCATGCCGACTTTTTTTGCAATAACGCCAGAGCGCAACATTTTCTTGCCCTCCTTAAACTGAAATCTGCACGTCGACGCCAGCGGCGAGGTCGAGCTTCATCAGCGCGTCCACGGTCTGCGGCGTCGGATCAACGATATCGAGCAGACGCTTATGCGTGCGGATCTCGAACTGGTCGCGCGATTTCTTGTTCACGTGGGGACCACGCAGAACGGTGAATTTCTCAATCTTGTTCGGCAGAGGGATCGGGCCCCGCACAGCGGCACCTGTCCGCTTGGCGGTGTTCACGATTTCCTGTGTGCTGGCATCCAGAACACGGTAATCGAAAGCCTTCAGCCGAATGCGAATATTTTGACTTTGCATCAGTCTGGCCTTTCACGGCGTTGGAGTTGATAGGAGGAGGGCCAGATCATTCTGGCCCCCCTCGTCGAACCCTTGCCCCGGACCGAAGCCCGGAGCATTTAGGATTATTCGATGATTTTCGACACGACGCCAGCGCCGACGGTGCGGCCGCCTTCGCGGATGGCGAAACGCAGACCGTCTTCCATGGCGATCGGTGCGATCAGTTCAAC
>NZ_JAAORB010000038.1 GCF_011601345.1 Roseovarius gahaiensis | reverse complement strand
ATATGCCTCAAAAGCATGGAATCACAAAGCAAGCATCATGGGAATCCTGAATCTGATCAGGGGCGACACGCTCTAAGCCGCCGATGTGCATGGCCGGTTTGGCACGGCCGCGCAAAAGAAAACCCCGCACCTTATTGGCGCGGGGCTTTTGTCTACGCAAACCTTTGATCAGGCGCGGCGGCGGCGGCGTGATGCAGCACGCCCGCCACGACCGCCTGCAGCCTCTTCACCGGGTTTCGCCGGGGCTTTGTTGAACTTGATCCACTCACCGCCATGCGGGTCGTTGTTGGTCAGGAAGTTGGCGGCGCGGATGGCCTCCATCTCTTTGCCGGCGCGCGGCATGGTCGAACCCAGACCAAACAACTGGCAGAACGTTTCATCATCCATATCGGCGGGCAAAACGATGCCCGATGCCGCGACCTCGGCCTTTTTCGCCTCGATCTCGGATTGTTTGACCGGCAGCGCGATCGGATTCATGATGGCCGATGTCATGCCCGCGCCCATGGCCATGGGCAAAAAAGCATTGTTGATGCCATGCCGGTTGGGCAGCCCGAACGAGATGTTCGACGCGCCGCAGGTGGTATTCACACCCAGTTCTTCGCGCAGGCGGCGGACAAGGGTGAACACCTGTAGGCCAGCGGTGCCCATGGCCCCGATCGGCATGACCAGCGGGTCGACCACGATGTCATGCGCCGGGATGCCGTAATCGGCCGCGTGTTCCACGATTTTCTTGGCGACGGCAAACCGCACTTCGGGGTCTTCGGAAATACCCGTATCATCGTTGGAAATGGCCACGACGGGCACGTTGTATTTCTTGACCAAAGGCAAGATGGCCTCAAGCCGGTCTTCTTCGCCAGTAACCGAGTTCAACAGCGGCCGACCCTCGCAGGCGGCGAGCCCCGCCTCAAGTGCAGCGGGGACCGAGCTGTCGATACACAACGGCACGTCGACCAAGCCCTGCACCAGTTCGATTATCTTGGTCATCAGGGGCGGTTCGGTTTCGTTCGGGTTGGGGTTGGAATTGTAGACCACCCCCGCATTGACATCCAAAACCGTCGCCCCGGCCGCGACCTGCGCGAGGGCGTCTTTTTCCACGGTCGAAAAATCGCCCGCCTCAAGTTCAGCCGCCAGTTTCTTGCGTCCCGTGGGGTTGATGCGTTCGCCGATCACGCAAAAGGGCTGGTCGAACCCGATGATGGCGGTTTTGGTTTTGCTTTCGACGACGGTGCGGGTCATGTTTGGTATCAGTCCTTGGTTCAGGAGGCGTTTGCGGGCACAGCAGAGGATCCGCCGTTTTCAATCGCCCAATTGGCATTGGTTTTGATGCCGCCCAACGGGAAGAAATGGACCGCTTCGATATTGAAATCGGGGTTGGCGGCTTTGTGGGCGGCCAATTCGGTCAGCACGTCTGTCGGCTCGTAGGGCAACAAAAGCTTGGTCACGTCCATAGCCCGTTTTTGCAGAACTTTCAAAGACGGGCCAACACCACAGGCGATGGCGAATTTGATCAGCGTTTGCAACTTGGCAGGGCCAGCGATGCCGATATGCACCGGCAGGGTGATACCTGCCGCACTCAGGCTGTTCGCCCATGCGATGATCGGTTTCGCGTCAAAGGCGAATTGCGTGGCCAGTGCCATATCGGCATCTGTGCGCTCCGAGAATTTTTGTTTCCACTGAAGGGCTTCCACGACGTTTTTCATGCTGCCGTCAGGGTCAATGTCCTTGTTGCCCTCGGGATGGCCCGCGACATGCAGGCGTTTGAACCCGGCTTTGTCAAATTCACCGGTCTCCAGCAATTGCATGGAAGATTCAAACTCACCGTGCGGCTTGGCCACGCCACCGGCCAGGAGCAAGGCCTGATCTACACCGGCTTCGCCTTGATAGCGGGCAATCCAATCCGCCAATGTTGCCTTGTCCTTGATGATGCGGGCCGGGAAATGCGGCATCACCGGGTAGCCGTCTTTCGCCAGTCGCGCAGCGGTTTGCACCATGTCGTCAATCGGCGTGCCCTCGATATGGGCGATGTAGACGCGCGTGCCTTCGGGCAGAAGATCGCGGAAGTTTTCGACCTTTTCGGCGGTGCGCGGCATCACCTCGATCGAATAGCCTTTCAAAAAGGCCTCAACCTGTGGGTTCACGGGGGCAGGGGCACCAGCACCTGCATCACGCTTTTTAAAGTTCAACAAAGCCATTGCGGCCTCCCATAGCGATCCGGGTTTCATGCCCAACCATCATTCGCGATCAGGGCTTTGATACGCTCCTGATCGTATTCGGCGTCCAACCGGGCCGCTTCGGCCCCGGCCACCTCGGAGGCGTCGCCTTCAACCGAATAGGGCGCGGCTTTGCGCCATTCGGCCAGATACGCGTCGGTGTCAGCGGCGCCGATTTTCATGGCGGCGCGATCGATGGCCTGCTCGAACCGCTCGGGCAATGGCTTTTTCGCCCCCCGACGGCCCTTGCCGACGATCACCTGCGCGGGGATGTCCCGCCAATATACGACTGTGACGTCAACCATTGCTGATTCCTCTTCCTCTGTGGCCCCTGTCTAAAGCAGGCTTAGCGATACGCGCTGACGTTTTTCGACAGAACGCGCGCGTCATGCGACGTTTTTAGAATACGGTCACGCAGCCAAAGCTGCCACAGCCCGCCGCCGGAAAACCATTCATGATGATCATGAAACTGATATGGGGCCACGGCAGCGCTTGCGCCAAGGGTCGCGACAGACTACTTTAAAGACAACTCGAAATGGAGGGCGTGCTAATGGCGCCCAGGCGTCCCGACAGTGCGGGCGCTATCCCGAAACAGGTAGAGAGCCCCGCACTCAGCTCCCCCGGTTCGGCGCAACTATATGCTGCGTTGGATTTGGGAACAAATAGTTGTCGTATGCTGATCGCCCGACCCGAGGGCGCCCAGTTCAAAGTCGTGGACAGCTTTTCAAAATCCGTGCAGTTGGGCGCAGGGTTGGAGAAATCCGGGCGCTTGTCGCGGTCGGCCATTCACCGGACCTTACAGGCCTTGCGGGTATGCCAACAAAAGCTGAAACGACATAACGTCGAACGCATGCAATTGGTGGCCACCGAAGCCTGCCGCCGGGCGAGCAACGGCAAATCCTTTTTGGCCCGCGTGCAACAAGAAACCGGGCTGCGGCTGGATATCATCAAGCCGCAAGAAGAGGCGCAACTGGCCGTCGTATCTTGCGCACCGCTGGTCAATCCGGGCACTGAACAATTGCTTGTCGTGGATATCGGCGGTGGCTCGACCGAACTGGTCTGGATCGACCTGCGCGATGTCGCCCCGCGCGACCGGTCGCGGGCGATCATGCGGATGCACAATGGGTTTCACTGCCGCGACGGCAACGCGCCCGGCCCGCGGGTGGTTGACTGGATCAGCGTGCCGCTTGGGGTGGCCACCCTGCGCGACCAATTCCGCGATGTGGAAGATGACAGCGCGCGCTTTGCCTTGATGAGCTGGTTTTTCGAAGAGAATTTGGCCGAGTTCGCGCCCTACAAGAACGAACAGTCGCGTGACGGGTTTCAGATTATCGGCACATCGGGCACGGTAACGACCGTTGCGGCCAGCCATTTGGGCCTGCGCCGCTATGATCGTAACAAGGTGGATGGTTTGTGTATGACCAGCGACGAGATTGATTTGGTCATTCGCAAATATCTGGCGCTTGGCCCGGCGGGTCGGCGGCGCGATCCCCGGATTGGCCTTGACCGGCAGGCATTGATCATGTCGGGGGCCGCGATTTTACAGGCGCTGCTCCGGTGCTGGCCGACCGATCGGCTGTCGGTTGCGGATCGGGGCCTGCGCGAGGGTATGCTATACGCGCTCATGTCATGTGACGGCGTTTTCAAGAATGGATTGGACTGATGGCGAAACAACCTGATGGCAAGAATACCTCGGGGCGCGGTCAGCGCGACCTGACCGTCAAGGTCAAAACGGCCCGTGGGCGCAAATCGTCGTCAACACGCTGGCTGCAACGGCAGTTGAACGACCCCTATGTCAAGCGTGCGCAGGCGGAAGGTTACCGTGGGCGCGCGGCGTTCAAGATTATGGAAGTAGACGACAAGTTCCGGTTTCTGGTGCCCGGCGCGCGCGTGGTTGACCTTGGCTGCGCCCCCGGTGGCTGGTGTCAGGTTGCCGTGCCGCGGGTCAACGCGCTTGGCGACAAACAAGGCAAGGCGCAGGGGCGGATTTTGGGGATCGACCTTCAAGAGGTGGAACCGATTGCGGGCTGCGAACTGTATCAACTGGATTTCATGGAAGATGACGCCGACGATAAGGTCAAAGACTGGCTGGGCGGCAAGGCCGATGTCGTGATGAGCGATATGGCTGCCGCCAGTTCGGGGCACAAGCAAACCGACCATTTGCGGATCATCGCCCTATGCGAAGCGGCGGCCTATCTGGCGTTCGATGTTCTGGAAGAAGGCGGCACATTTGTTTCAAAAGTTCTGGCCGGCGGGGCCGAGGGCGAGTTGCAAAAACTGCTCAAGCAGCGATTTGAAAAGGTGGCCAACGTCAAACCCCCCGCATCGCGCCCCGACAGTTCGGAAAAATTTGTCGTGGCCACGGGGTTTCGCGGCTGATGCCACGCTGTTGATCATCGTCAGAAGATCGCATTTTGGCTTTTTGAGCGCTTTAACGAGCCCACCGCATCGGCGATAAAAGCCTGTTGTTCGTCACGGGGGAATGACGGGGTTTTATTTCCGGCGCGCACTCTTTGCTGCACAGCCAGCGCCACGTCACTTTGCCGGATCAGTTCGAAAAGACGACTGAAACGGTCAAGCCGGCGTAGGTGCGTCGAGTCAGGCATGCGATCCCCTTTTCACCCAAGAACAGCCAAACCTTTTGACATATCATTGAGGTAGAACCACAGCCACCCTGGACCGAAAGCATGGCAATTTTATGGTGTTTGGGCCATAAAAATGGCGGAGAGACAGGGATTCGAACCCTGGGATCCCGTGAAGGATCAACGGTTTTCGAGACCGCCCCGTTCGACCACTCCGGCACCTCTCCGCGGGGGTCTGGGGGATGCGTTTAGTTTCCTTTCTGGAAGATGACAAGAGGGGTTTTGGCATTGTTTCCACATAGTTTATCCTTAGGTTGGTCATTGATCGTCATCAGCAAGAGAACCCTCATGCAAAATAGGCCTTGGCAAATGGTTGGTCTCCTTTCCGCACTCAGGATCATGGCAATGAGCGCGCTGCTGCTTGCGAGCGCAGGGTATGCTCAGGCGGCGGAGCGGGATCGTTTACAGGCCTTTCTTGAAGTGACGGGGTTTGATGTGGCGCTTGACAGTATCGCCCTGTCAGCCAAGGACGCGCCGCTGATGCTGGGGATGGACAGCAGCGATTTCGGCGACGAATGGAGCGCGACTGCCGCCGAGGTGTTTGAGACACAGAAAATGCGCGATACCGCTCTGGATATCCTGTCGCAAACCCTTGAATCGGATCTACTGGCACATGCGGCGGGGTTTTACGCGTCAGACCTTGGCCAAAGGTTGGTTGAGGTTGAAAACGCCGCCCATATGGCCGAGGACGATGAAAAAGCGCAGATCGGTGAAAAACTTGTCACTCGCATGGCGCAGGAGTCTGACCCCCGCCTGAAGGTGCTGCGCAAGCTGACACGCGCGGTCAACAGCGATGACGTATCAGTGCGTGCGGTTCAGGAAATCCAAGTGCGATTCTTGATGGCAGCGTCGTCCGCCGGTGTTCTGGAGACCGAGTTGGACGAGGGCAACCTGCGCGCCATCCTGCGTGGGTCCGAAGACGAGTTGCGAGAGTCCCTGCGCGAATCTGCCGTGATCGCGGCGGCCTACACCTATCGTGATATCCCCGAGGAAGATCTGCGCGCCTATCTGGATGCGCTACAAGACCCTAAGATGCAGCGCGTTTATGAGCTGATGAATGCAGTGCAATACGAGATTATGGCCAGCCGGTTCGAGGTTCTGGCAGGGCGCATGGCCGAGATTGGGCGGGGGCAAGATTTGTGATACGTGGCGTGGTGCGACCCTTAGGATTGATCCTGCCGCTATTGGCCTTGTTGTTTGCAGGCCCCGCCCGCGCCGCGGACCCGGCGCAGTTACAGGATTTATTCGAGGCTCTGCATATCGAGGCAACGATCGACGTGATGCATGACGAGGGCGTCGAATACGGCCGTGAGATCGGACAGGACATGCTGCCAGAGGCCGACAGCGGCAGCTGGCAGAGAGTGGTTGAACGCATCCATGATAAAGACTGGATGCGTAGCAGCGTTGAAAACCGCTTTGCCGAGGCATTGCAAAACCACGATCTGACCGACATCCTGGACTACCTGCAAAGCGCTGATGGTCAGGAGATTGTCGATCTGGAAATTGCCGCGCGCCGCGCGTTTCTGGACCCCGGCATTGAACAGGCCGCGCGAGACCAGCTTGAACAGCGCCGCGATGACAAGGCCCCGGTGTTGGCCGCGATTGATCAGTTGATCCGCGACAGTGACTTGATCGAACGAAATGTCATGGGGGCGCTGAATTCAAACCTTGTGTTCTACAACGGTCTGGTCGACGGCGGCGCGCTTGAGATGTCGCAAGCCGACATTGTGGCCGATGTCTGGTCGCAAGAGGAAACCGTGCGGGACGAGGCGCGCGATTGGTTGAACGCCTTTCTGCTTATGGCCTACGAGCCTTTGGACAATGCCGAATTGCAGGCCTATGTCGCGTTTTACCAGACCCCCGAAGGGCAAGTCTTGAACCGGGCCATGTTTGAGGCTTTCGATACGATGTATGAGGAATTGTCTTATATTCTTGGCCGGGCTTTGGCGCGCCATATGCAAAGCGAAAAGCTTTAGCCGCGAAAGCCGCCCGCACCTCTTGACTTTAAGCGCGATCTTTTCGATAAGCGCCCATCCCGGCGGGAATCCCTGCGCGGGTCATCAAATTATCGCTCGCACGAGGGCGCGCAGCTCGAGGTGGCCACTGGCCGTCAACACCCGCAGGGCGGGGACCACAGAGCGCGGCAATGGAAAAGGAAATGCATATGTTCGCGGTTCTCAAGACCGGTGGCAAGCAGTACAAGGTGCAGTCAGGCGATGTTCTGCGCGTTGAGAAACTGGCAGCCGATGCTGGTGAAAAAGTTCAATTCAATGACGTTCTGATGCTCGGCGGTGACAAGACCGTCGTTGGCGCGCCCTTCATCGAAGGCGCGGCCGTGCAGGCCGAGGTCGTTGATCAAGTCAAAGGCGACAAGGTCGTCAAGTTCGTCAAGCGCCGCCGTAAGCACGGATCGAAGCGGACGGTCGGCCACCGCCAGAAATTGACGTTGCTGCGCGTGACGGAAATTCTGGAAAAAGGTGGTGACGCGTCGGGCGTGAAGGCCGCTGTTGGTGCCGGGTCTGTCGCGGCTGTTGCCGTCGCAGCAACCGATGCCAAAAAAGCCGCCCCGAAAAAGGCCGCGAAGGCCGCGCCCAAGAAAGCAGCCAAAGCTGAGACCGCTGGCGATGATCTGAAGCAATTGTCAGGTGTTGGCCCCGCGCTTGAGAAAAAACTGCACGAGGCTGGCGTGACCACCTTCGCGCAGATCGCAGCATGGACGGAAGCGGACATCGCTGATATGGATGAGAAATTGTCGTTCAAAGGCCGGATCGAGCGTGAAGGCTGGGTCGAACAGGCCAAAGAACTGGCCAAGGGTTAAAGGAGAGACACGAGATGGCACATAAAAAAGCAGGCGGTTCCTCCCGTAACGGTCGCGACTCTGCGGGTCGCCGCCTTGGCGTTAAGAAATATGGCGGTCAGGCCGTCAACCCGGGGAACATCATCGTGCGTCAGCGCGGCAACAAGTTTTGGCCGGGGGCCGGCGTTGGTCAGGGTAAAGACCACACGCTGTTTGCAACCGTCGAAGGCGACGTGAAGTTTCACAAGGGCCTGAAAGGGCGCACCTTTATTTCGGTCCTGCCACTGGCGGAGGCCGCTGAGTAAGCCGACCGGTAAAGGGTTTGAAAATCCAAGGGGATCGGCGAGACCGCCGGTCCCTTTTTCTTTGTTTGGGCAATCAAGCACATCGGTTCACGAGTGCGGGGCCACGCTTGAAGAGGAGACAAGCCGTCCCCAGCTTACATCGCCCTTTCGCGCCGCCCCGAGGAGACTGCGCATGTTACACGACCCGACACTTGATCAACCAGAGATGCCAGCCGACAGGTTCGATTTGCGACCTGTCCGCACTTCGGACGCGGGATTGATAGAGTTTTACACAAGTGACGACCGTGTGGCGCGCGCGACCACCTCGATTCCGCATCCCTTGCCACCCGGTGCGACCGAAGCGTTTATCAATCGGGCGCAACAGGCCGGACGGAGCGAATTTGTCTGGGTAATGGACGGAACCAAGACCGGCGGACCAGAAGTGATGGGCGTGATCAGCCTTGACCAAATCGATATCGGGCAATGCGAGATCAGTTATTGGGTGGCGCCTGCTTATTGGAACTCGGGCGTCGCTTCGGCGGCTGTGTCGACATTGATCGCGTCCAACCCGCTGAAATGCCGCACCTTGTTCGCGACCGTGTTTCAGGACAATGCGGCCTCGGCCCGGGTCTTGACCAATAGCGGGTTTCAATATCTTGGTGATGCCGAAACCTTCAATGTGGCCCGCAACGCCAAGGTCGCGACATGGACCTACAGCCGTAAAATGGATTGAGGCCGGTTCGGCCTTTGCTTAAGGAGACGACATGAAATTTCTCGATCTGGCAAAGGTCTACATCCGCTCTGGCAGCGGCGGCGGGGGCTGTATCAGCTTCCGGCGCGAAAAGTATATCGAATATGGCGGGCCTGATGGCGGCGACGGCGGAACCGGCGGCACGGTCTGGGCCGAGGCTGTCGACGGTCTGAACACCTTGATTGATTTTCGCTATCAGCAGCATTTCTTTGCCAAGAACGGCCAGCCCGGCATGGGCAAACAGCGCACCGGCAAGGATGGCGATGACATCGTGCTGCGCGTGCCCGTGGGCACTGAAATTCTGGACGAAGATCAGGAAACCGTCCTTGCCGACATGACCGAAGTCGGACAGCGCGTTTTGCTGGCCAAGGGCGGCAATGGCGGGTGGGGTAACCTGCATTTCAAAAGCTCGACCAATCAGGCGCCGCGCCGCGCCAACCCCGGCCAGCCCGGTGTTGAACGCACGCTTTGGCTGCGGCTGAAGCTGATTGCCGATGTCGGCCTTCTAGGATTGCCGAACGCGGGCAAGTCCACGTTTCTGGCGGCCACGTCGAACGCGCGGCCCAAGATCGCCGATTACCCCTTCACCACGCTGCATCCCAATCTGGGTGTTGTCGGTGTCGATGAGGTCGAATTCGTCGTGGCCGATATTCCCGGCTTGATCGGCGGCGCAAGCGAGGGCCGGGGGCTTGGTGATCTGTTCTTGGGCCATGTCGAACGCTGTGCGGTCTTGCTGCACCTTGTCGATGGCACGTCCCAAACGATTGCCGAGGATTACCGCACCATCATTCACGAGCTTGAGGCCTATGGCGGCAATCTGGCGGCCAAACCACGGGTGACGGTTTTGAACAAGATCGACGCTTTGGATGCAGAAGAGCGCGCCGCCGCCCGGTCTGAGCTGGAAGAGGCCAGCGGTGGGCCGGTCATGGAAATGTCCGGCGTGGCCCGCCAAGGCACAACCGAGGTGCTGCGCGCCTTGCGCGCCCAGATCGACGATGACCGCCTGCGCCGCACCGCCCAAGATGAAGAGCCCGAGCCGTGGCAACCCTGAGCGATGCAAAACGTCTGGTGATTAAAATCGGGTCCGCCTTGTTGGTGGACCGCGACAGCGGCCAATTGCGCGCCGACTGGCTGCGGGGCTTGGCGCAAGATGTCGCGTGGCTGCGCGGGCAGGGCAAGGATGTAATCCTTGTTTCGTCAGGTTCGATTGCCCTTGGTCGCGGCGCGCTTGGTCTGCCGATGAGCGAACTGACGCTTGAGCAATCTCAGGCGGCGGCGGCGGTTGGGCAAATTCAGCTGGCCCGCGCCTATGCCGAGGCGTTGGCCGAACATGATTTGCAGGCCGCTCAGGTTTTGGTCACGCTGGAAGATAGCGCCGACCGGCGGCGCTATTTGAATTCCCGCGCGACGCTGGAGCAGCTTTTGACGCTTGGTGCGGTGCCAATCGTCAACGAAAACGATACCGTCGCCACGGATGAAATCCGCTATGGCGATAACGACCGTATGGCAGCCCAAGTCGCCGTCACGGCCGGGGCCGATCAGTTGATTTTGTTGTCGGATGTCGATGGGTTTTACTCGGCCAATCCATCACAAGACGCCTCTGCCTATCGCTTTGATGTGATCGAGACGATCACCCCCCAGATCGAAGCCATGGCAGGCGATGCAGGCTCGGGATTGTCAAAGGGGGGCATGAAAACCAAACTCATGGCCGCAAAAACCGCCACGGCGGCGGGCTGTGATATGGCGATCACCGAAGGCTCGGTGTTGAACCCGGTTCAGGCCTTGGCGCAAGGTGCGCCCGCGACATGGTTTCTGGCCCAAGGTGACCCACAGCAAAAGCGCAAGGCGTGGATCGCCGCGATGAAGCCGCGCGGCACCGTGACCGTTGATGCCGGGGCCGCCAAGGCGCTGCGCAGCGGCAGCAGCCTTTTGCCCGCCGGGGTGACTGCCACAGAGGGTCGGTTTGGCCGCGGCGATCCATTGGCCGTCGTGGATGGCGACGGGCATGTTTTGGGTCAGGGGCTGACGCGCTATGATGCCAGTGACGCCGCGCTGATAAAGGGCCTGCGCTCGTCGCAGATCGAACCGGTCTTGGGCTATCCGGCGCGGGGGCCGCTGATCCACCGCGATGACATGGCGTTTTAGGCCAAGCGGATGTTAAGACCCACACCCAGTTGCAAAGGAAAACCCAGATGAGTGAGCACGACAGCATCCCTGATTTGATGGCGGATATCGGCGCGCGCGCCAAGGCCGCCGCCGCGCAATTGGCGGTTGCCACCTCGCAGGCCAAGGCACAGGCGCTAGAGGCCGCAGCCGATGCCGTATGGGCGCGGCGGGCCGATATCATCGAGGCCAATCAGCACGATCTTGCCTTTGCGCGCGACAAGGGCCTGTGGGACGCGATGCTGGACCGGTTGCTTTTGACCGAAGAGCGGATCAAAGGCATCGTGGGCGGTTTGCGTGCCGTGGCCGCGCAAGATGACCCGGTGGGTGAAGTGCTGGCCGAATGGGATATGGACAGCGGCCTGCATATCCGCCGCGTGCGCACGCCGCTTGGCGTGATCGGCGTGATTTATGAAAGCCGCCCGAATGTGACGGCCGATGCGGGCGCGCTGTGCTTGAAATCCGGCAATGCCGTCATTTTGCGCGGCGGGTCCGAAAGCTTTCATTCCTCGACGGCGATTCATGATTGTCTGGTAGACGGCTTGCAAGCCGCGGGCCTGCCCGAAGACGCGGTGCAACTGGTGCCAACGCGGGATCGCGCGGCGGTGCAGGAAATGTTGACCATGGTGGATACCATCGACGTGATCGTGCCGCGCGGCGGCAAAGGCTTGGTCAGCTTGGTCCAGAAAGAGGCACGTGTGCCGGTGTTCGCCCATCTGGAAGGGATTGTGCACATCTATATTGACCGCGAGGCCGATCCCGAAAAAGCGCTGAAAGTTGTGATGAACGCCAAGACCCGGCGCACCGGCATTTGCGGGGCGGCCGAGTGCCTGCTGATCCATCGCGATGTCGTGGATACGATTGGCCAAGGGGTGGTGCGATCCTTGCTGGACGCCGGTGTTGAGGTGCGGGCCGATGCGACATTGCAGGCCATTGCCGGCACGCAGGCCGCAACCGAGGCGGACTGGGGCCGGGAATACCTTGATAGCATTATCGCGGCGCGGGTTGTGGATGATCTGGAGAATGCGATCACACATATCCGGACTTACGGATCGCAGCATACGGATTGTATCCTGACCGAAGACGATGCGGCGGCGGATGCGTTCTTCAAACGGTTGGACAGTGCGATTTTGATGCGCAATGCATCGACCCAGTTTGCCGACGGTGGAGAGTTCGGCATGGGGGCTGAAATCGGGATCGCAACAGGCAAGCTGCATGCGCGTGGCCCGGTAGGTGCGGCGCAATTGACCAGCTTTAAGTATCTGGTCGACGGGGACGGCGCGACACGAAGTTAAAACGTAATTATAATTTTGTTATTAGTGACCTGTATGTTCAAGCTCATGTTCATGTCGGCCACGTGGTGCAGCAGAATCAAAAACTCGATCGCGTCGGGGCCCGTATCGGCCGACGGTTTGGACAACTGAAGCATGTTCCATAGGGTCGGATCGGCTGCCAAGCGTTCGCTTTCGGCGCAGACCTCGCAGCGATCCGGCGCAACTGTCACGGCAAGTTGCCCACCGAAGGGCAACGCCTGTTCGGCGCACATGACGGCCAGCATGATCGCTTTGGCGCGCGTTCGGGGTATATCGTCAGTTAACGCATGCGTCAGCGCGATCCGGCCCTGTGCGTATAAATCAGACAACAAGGTCGAAAATTCAGCTTTGCCAATGGTTTGCGGATCGGCGGCCTGACCGAAGGCCAAACGAAACTGGCGGATTTTGGCGGTTGCGCCCCGCGCGCTGTCTTGCAGCAATTGCATCTCGGGCCCATCGGTGTCGCCAGCCAAGGCCAATAGCTCAAGCCCATTGCCGATTGCACCGACCGGGCTGATCAGGTCATGACAGATGCGAGACCCTATCAGCGCGGCAATCTTGTCGGTATGATGCGGCATGGTAAACTCCAAGAAGGCGGTAAGCAGATGTCGGATATGAATTCGTTGCTCGAGCCCGGTGTTCTGGTGCGTCATCCGGATCAACCGGATTGGGGAACTGGTCAGGTGCAGTCAAATATCGGAAACCGGATAACTATAAATTTTCAAGAGGTTGGTAAGGTTGTGATAGATGGCTCCCGGGTTCATTTGGTGATGGTTATTGAACCATGAACAACGTTGCCAAATCGTTAACACATCATAGGGTTGTGTGCCACGATATGGTCCATCGTTGCCAATCAGGCCGCGGCTTTTTAGAACCTTGGTATTGCACGTAAGGACACCCTGCCATTCATGCCCCTTGACCATGCACCCAAGTTTCGCACCAAGCTGGCGGAGACCCTTCCAGAGCTGCGTGCAGCACAACGACTGCGCTATGACGTGTTCGTCGATGAGTTGGGCGGGGATGGCGCGATGGTGGATCATGCGGCGCGGTTGGAGCAAGATCGGTTCGACCCTTTTTTCGACCATCTGCTTTTGATCGATGATGCCGCTAATGGAACTGTGGTGGGCGTCTATCGGCTGTTACGCGATGATCAGGCCGCGCGCGCCGGACAGTTCTATTCCGAAGACGAATATGATCTTTACCGACTAAAGCATTGTAATCGCAAAGTAATGGAGCTTGGACGATCCTGCCTCCACCGCGATTATCGCGGCGGCGCGGGCCTGTATTGCCTCTGGAGCGGCTTGGCGCGATATATCCACGATCATCACGTCGAGATCCTGTTTGGTGTGGCCAGTTTCCACGGCACCGATCCGCAGATATTGGCGCAGCCTTTGTCGCTTTTACATCACCGGCATCTGGCGCCAGAACCGTTACGGGTCAAAGCACGAGAGTGCGGGTATCAACCGCTTGATATTCTTTCAAAAGACGCTGTGGACCGGCGCGCCGCGATGGTTCAAATGCCGCCCCTGATCAAAGCCTATTTGCGGCTAGGTGGATATATTGGGGAAGGCGCCTTTGTCGATCGGGATTTCAACACGATTGATGTGTGCCTTGTGGTCGACACCAAGAATATCAACGACGCGCAAAAAGCCATTTATTATAAGAGTGATACGCGCTGATGTTCACGTGGCGACCGGATGATATGCCTCCCAAGGTTCAAATCACCTTGGTCGGCTGGATACGTGTCGTGCTGCGGGGCATATGCTGGATATTGGTTTTGATCGCCGGGGTTTTGGCAACGCTATTGCTGCGTGGACCAGAACGCATCGTGTTTGGGTTGGGGCGGCCATGGACACCGTATGTGACCCAATGGGTGTGTCGATTGACCTTGTGGATCCTTGGGATCAGGTTGAGAACCCAAGGCACCCCTATGAAAAATGCCGGAGCAGTGGTTTCCAACCATTTGTCTTGGCTTGATATTTTTGCACTGAATGTGCGCAAACGAATTTACTTCGTGTCGAAATCCGAAGTGGCGGGCTGGCCGGGCATTGGGACTCTGGCGAAAATTACCGGCACAGTTTTTATCACGCGCGATCCCAGACAAGCACAGCAGCAAACACAGATCTTTGAATCGCGGCTGTTAGAGGGGCATAAATTGCTCTTTTTTCCAGAAGGCACCTCGACGGACGGAATGCGGGTTTTGCCCTTTAAATCAACGCTTTTCGAGGCGTTCTTTAGTCAAACACTGCGCTCGGAAATGTATATTCAAGCCGTCTCGCTGGTCTATACCGCCCCGCACGGCGAAGATGCGCGGTTTTATGGGTGGTGGGGCGATATGGAGTTTGCGCCGCATGTGCTCAAAGTCTTGGCGCAAGCTCCGCAGGGGGAGATCACGATCATCTACCATCCCCCTGTCAAAGTGGATGATTTTCCAAATCGCAAGGCTTTGGCGGGTCATCTGGCACAGGTCGTTCGCGCAGGCATGCCGCCCGAGCGGCAAAAGACCTGACGCACGTCACCCCATAGCGGCCACCAGATCAGCCAAAGCCACGGTCGGAGAATCTGTGTTCCAGATCTCATCGCCGATGCCGAAAAAATCGGTGACCGGGGCCAAGGACCGGATCAGATCGGTATCAAGCGCACCTTCGGCCACGACCGGCAGTTCGATCATCTTTGACCACCACTCAAACAGGTCATGGTCGGCGACTGACCCATCGCCAAGATCGGTTTCGCCGACCGGGCCAAAGCCGACGTAATCGGCCCCGGCCTCACCGGCGTTCATGCCTTCGTGGCGCGAGCTGCCGCAGAAGGCCCCGACGATGGCGTCGGCCCCAAGCTCTTTGCGCGCGGCACGGACGGCGCGCGCGCCATCGGTCAGATGCACACCGTCCAGCCCAAGGCGTTCGACCATCATCAGGTGTTTGTCTATGACAAGCGCCACGTCGCGCGCATGCGCCACGTCGCGGCAGGCATCGGCGGCGCGCGACAGGCGGTCTTCATCATGGGTCGCCAAGGCCAGCCGGACACAGGCCACAGGTTGGGCATCCAACACCTGTGCCAGTTGATCGGGAAAGCTGGACAGTTCAATCTCTGGCGGGGTGATAAGGTAAATCTGTGGCTGCTCGGGCTCGGCCATTGTCGGGCGCTCCTGCGTTATAGGGTTGCGCCTCTATAGCGCGGAAGGCCGGGGCGGGCCAAGAGCGGTTTGCCACGGCACGGGCCGCCCCCGCCGTTTGTTTCGCCAGCCGCTCGGATAAGACCGGGCGATCTGTCGTCAGAACAAGCTTTGCACGCCGCGCGCGGCGCCCGAGATGTCACGGCCCACACCATCGACGGTGGCGCAGGCCGACAGCGCCGAAAACACGACCAGAGCGATCAGGATACGCATGGATTTGCCTCTTTTTGGGTCTCTACTGCTCATTTTTGTCCTCGTACCACCACACCTCAGGAAGAAAGCCGATGCCATCCCCGTAGATTGGCAGATTGTCCTTAGGATACTGCAATTCGCTGATATGGGCAATTCGGCCCACGGCGTATTGATGAATCGGTATCACGTAGCGGCCTGCGGTCAGAACACGATCCAGCGCGCGGGTGGCCGCGACGAATCCGTCACGGCTTTGGGCGGTCAGCATGGCGTCGATCATGGCGTCGGCAGCCGGTGAGCGGATGCCCATCAGATTGCGGCTGCCCGGCTGATCGGCGGCGGCGGATCCCCAATAAAAGCGTTGTTCATTGCCGGGGCTGAGCGACAGCGACCGGCGCATGAACGTCAGGTCGAAATCGAAATTGCGCTCACGTTCGGCATATTGGGCCTTGTCGATGGATTGCACGTTCAGGCGAATGCCAAGACGCTCTAGCGCGCGGGCATAGATATCCATGATGGCGCTGGCCTGCTGGATAAGCGCATCTTGTTGCAACAAAACGGTCAGCTCAAGCGGTTGGCCCTGCGCGTTTTTCAAAATGCCATCCTGCACCGTCCAACCCGCTTGCGCCAACAGCGCCACGGCCCTGCGTAAATTACGGCGGTTGCGGGCCGAACCATCAGCAGCGGGGAGGCTATAGCCGTCAAGCGTGCCGGGGGGCAGGGTATCGGCAAAGGGGGCCAGCAAATCGCGCACGGCACCCGTGGCCGGGCCGGGCTGCATCGCCAGGTCCGAGTTTGAAAAATACGAGGTGATGCGCGGTTGCCGCCCGCCGGTCAAGGTGTCGTTGATATATTCAAAATTAAAGGCGTGGATCAGGGCATCGCGCACGCGCCAGTCATCCAGCGGCGCGCGGCGGGTGTTCATGGCAAAGCCGGTCATGCCCGAGGGTTTGGAATGCGGGATTTCCGATTTGACGATCTGGCCAGACTGGACCGCCGGGAAATCGTATTGGGTTTCCCAACGATCCGCGTTGAATTCACGAATCCAAGACAGGGCCTGCGCCTTGAACGCTTCTTTTAGCACGGTGTTGTCGCCGTAGAATTCGATGCGAATTTCGTCGAAATTACTGGTGCCGCGCCGCAAGGGCAACTCACGGCCCCAGTAGTCGGGGTTGCGGTGCAGGGTGACGTGGCGGCCCACCTCGTAATCGGCCACCACATAAGGCGCTGATCCGATTGGAATGTCGCGCAGCGCGGCATCGGCAAAATCGCGCCCGTCCCATTGGGCCTTTTGCAAGATCGGGCGCAGCCCGGCAATCAGCGCCAGTTCACGGTCTGCGGTGGTGAAGGTCAGCCGCACGCGGCGCGGGCCGGTCTGTTCGATGCGCGCGACCTGATCCCAAAAGCCGCGATACCGCGGGTGGCCCTTGGTGCCGAGCGTTTCATAGGACCAGATCACATCTTCGGCGGTGACGGGGCTACCATCCGAGAATCGGGCCTCTGGGCGGAGGGTGAATTCGACCCATTTGCGATCGGGTCCGGTTTCAATCGATTCGGCCAAAAGACCATAAAGCGTGAATGGCTCGTCCCAAGACCGGCCCATCAGCGATTCATGCGTAAGGTGGCGCAACTGCCATGGGCTGCTGCCTTTGAGGGTGAACGGGTTGAGCGAATCAAAGCTGCCGACATTGCCAGTGACCACGCGCCCGCCTTTGGGGGCATCGGGGTTGGCGTAGGGCAGAGACACAAAATCAGGTGGCAGAGCAGGGGCACCATACATAGCTATGCCATGGCTGGGCTCGGCCGATGCCCCTTGACACAAGACCAAAGCCGAAAGTGCCGCGCCGAGCGCCCGTTTGTATTGGAAAAAAACCGGTGTCATTCTGGCAACAATCCCCGCTCAGCCTTGTTTGCTTGAGCCGCGACCGTAGTGGGGGATTCATGGGTTTTCAAACTTTTAGCTTGGATCAAGGCGCCAGATTGCATATAAAGGGGTCACTGCTCGATAGGTTTCTTGCCTGTATGAAACCTGCCTCAATAACTTAACGCCGGCTTCGTGCCGGCGTTTTTTTTGTCTCAAATCGGAGCAGGATCGTTTCAACAGCTCGTGTTTTCCTGTGGCGTTTGCCGGCGCCGCACTTATGCTGCGCACGCATAATACATGGAGGGCATAGATATGAGTGTTGCGGGAAAGACGGCGATCATTACCGGATCGACCTCGGGGATCGGCCTTGGCATTGCCGAGGAAATGGCGAAGGCCGGGGTGAACGTCGTACTGAATTCCTTTACCGATTCGGACGAAGATCATGCCCTCGCTGCCCGAATCGGCAAAGATCATGGTGTAGCGGCGCGCTACATCAAGGCGGATATGTCGAAAGCCGAGGACTGCCGCGCGTTGATCGACCAAGCGGGAGCCTGCGATATTCTGGTCAATAACGCGGGCATTCAACATGTCGCCGGGATCGAGGAATTCCCAACCGAGAAATGGGATGCGATTATCGCGATCAACCTGTGTTCGGCGTTTCATACAACAGCCGCGGCGCTGCCGATGATGCGCAAGGCGGGGTGGGGCCGCGTCATCAATGTGGCCAGCGCCCATGGATTGACCGCAAGCCCCTATAAATCAGCCTATGTCGCCGCCAAGCACGGAGTTGTGGGGCTGACCAAGGTGACCGCGCTGGAAACCGCGCAAGAGCCGATCACCGCCAACGCGATCTGCCCCGGCTATGTTCTGACCCCGTTGGTTGAGGCGCAAATTCCTGACACGATGAAGGAATACGACATGTCGCGCGAGGATGTGATCAAGAACGTCATGTTGCAGCGCCAGCCGTCGAAAGAATTTGCCACGGTCGAACAATTGGGCGGCACGGCGCTGTATCTGTGTTCGGATGCGGCCGCGCAGGTGACCGGCACGACGATCAGCGTCGATGGCGGCTGGACCGCGTTGTGAGTTTGGATCGGATCGCTGGTGCGATCCGATTTGTGACTTTTGGATCGGATCGCTGGCGCGATCCGACCGGGGCGAGGGGCGCTGCCCCTCGCGCTCCCCGGAGTATTTTTGGAACAATGAAGCGGGGCGATTGTGACTCAGAAAAAGCGGATCAATTTGGCGTTGCAGGGCGGTGGTGCGCATGGCGCGTTCACTTGGGGGGTGCTGGACCGGCTGCTGACCGATGACGATATCGAGATCGCCGGGATATCCGGCACGTCGGCCGGGGCGTTGAACGGTGCGGCACTGAAATCAGGGTTGCTTGAGGGTGGGCGCGACGGGGCGCGCGCCAATCTGGATTGGCTGTGGTCACAGATGGGGGCCGTTCAGGACATGCGGATGCCGGACTGGATGGCGGCGGGTTTTCCTGCGCCGGGTATGATGAGCGCGGCGTTGCAAGCCTCGGCCCCGTTTCTGGCCGCGGATGCGTTGAGCCGGGTCGTTTCGCCCTATGCCTATGGGCCGTTCTACCAAAATCCGCTGGAGCGGATCGTGCGGCAGTTTCACTATGATACGGTCTGTGCCGAGAGTGGCCCCAAGTTGTTCGTGGGGGCCACCAATGTGCACAACGGCAAAATCCGGGTGTTTTCCGGGGACGAGATTTCGACAGACAGCATTCTGGCCTCGGCCTGTTTGCCGACCCTGTTTCAGGCGGTCGAGATTGAGGGCGCGCATTATTGGGATGGCGGGTATACCGGCAACCCGGCGTTGTTTCCGCTGTTCGAGCCTGATCTGCCCGAAGACATCGTGGTGGTGAACATCAACCCGTTGGAGCGCGCCGAGGTGCCCAAAAGCACGCAGGACATCCAAAACCGGATCAACGAGATCAGCTTTAACTCATCACTGCTGCGCGAATTGCGGGCCATTCATTTCGTGCAGCGCCTGTTGGCCGATGGCAGCCTGAGCCCGGGCACGATGAAACAGGTGCATGTTCATATGATCGCCGATGATGCGTTGATGGGGGACTTGTCGGTTGCCAGCAAAATGATGCCCACGCCTTACCTGTTGCACAAGCTGTTCGATGCGGGCCATGCCGCCGCAGAGATGTTTCTGAGCACGCATCGCACGGCGCTGAACGCGCGCAGTTCGGTGGACATGGCGGCGATGTTCAACTGAGGGGCGCGGCGCGGGATCAGGCGCGTGGTTTGATCCGGCCCGGCTCATCGGCTTCGAGATAGGCCTCTTCCTCGGGGGTGAGGTTGACCTTGTCAAAGCCGGTGATCATCGGCTTGACGTGTTCGCGGAACGAATGGCCGACGGTCAGCAGATAGACATGCGCCACCACAAAGGCCGCGATGGCATAGGCCGCCAGCAGGTGGATGTTGGACACCAGGCCGCCCAATTGAGCTGCATTTGGAATGTCTTCCCAGAGGTTCCAGCCAAGCGCCAGCAGCCCGCTGATCCAGATCGCCGGAAACAGGATGATCTTGAGCGCCAGATAGGTAATCGCCTGAAGCGGGTTGTGTTTGCGCCAATAGGCTTTGCGGTAGGGGTGCGGCTCGCCCTTGAAAATCCCCCAGACGTAGAACTGGGCGACCCTCAGCAGACCGTCGCGGGTGGGCACGTAATGCTTCCATGTGCCGGTGGTCAGGTGCCAGAAAATTGCAAAGACCCACAGCACGATCAGCGCCAACGCCGCCACGATATGCAGCATGGTCGCCGGGCCGAACGGGATCAGCGTATGCAGACCGTTCAGCGCCAGCCCGGTGGCCAAAAGCACCATGATCAGCGCCATTTGCGACCAGTGCCAGAAGCGTTCAAAGCGGGGGTAGACCTTGACGTAACGCTCAGTCATGGGAGGCTCCGTTTTTCGAGGGGCGCAAGATGCGGATGGCGGCGTGGATCAAGACGCCGCCCAAGGCGGCCAGCAGCATCGCCAGCCCAAGGATGCCGGCGGTGTTGAACGGCGTTGTGCCGGGCATGTTGACGCCGGTTATGCCGGCCATGCGCCCATCCTTGGCGTGGCAGCTTTCGCAGGTCACCGCGTCTTCGGCGGGGGCGACCATGTGGGTGATTGGCCAATACATATGCGTGTCGACAAAGCCAAACTCGCCCGAGTAGTCCTCGCCCGCGGCTGTCATGCCTGCGTCAATCGCCTTGGCCCAATCGAAATTCGTCCAAAGCGCGGTGTCGGTCTCGGGGCCCCAGACATGGGTATAGACCAGCTCATTTTTCACGCTGTCGTAGGGCTGACGGCCTTCCATGCGTTTAAAGGGCCAGATGCGGTTGCCGGGGGCGTCCGGGGTGCCGTGAATCGGGTTGATCTCGACGGTTTGGGACGGGTCAATCTTGAGATCGCCGGTGGTGTATTCGACGACACCGTTGAACCATGCGTAATAGGGCACGACATCTTCGCCCCATTCGAAATCGCCCTTGGTGGACAGGTAGGTGTGGCGATGATCGCCGTCGGATTCCAGATAGTCTGAGATCGACAGCGCGCGGCCCTCTTCATCAAGTTCGCCTGCAGTGGACCAATCCCAGACGGTTTTGGTGGCCACGCCACCGCGTGCGAATGCGGGGATGTGGCAGGATTGGCAGGCCAGCGTATCGGTATGGTCGTTCAGTTTGGTGCCCTGCAGCCCCACCGGGTGCGGGGTGTTGCCATGGCAGCTTTCGCAGGTGGCGGCGCCGCGCGCCTCGCCGGGTTTGCCGGTGCCGTGCGGGTCGGTGGCCTGCATCAGATAGCGCGACCCGGCCCACTCGTGCTGGTCGGCGACATGGCAGGTGGAGCAGGTGAAGTTCTGCCCGTCAGGTGACATATGCACATCGGTCGCCAGCGAGGGTTGGTAAAGCGCCGAAGACAGATCACCGTGTTTTACGTTATCGCCACCGCCGCCATAGAAATGGCAGTTGCCGCACGTGTCGCGCCCGGGCTGGCCGACGCTGCGCGCGGCCTTGCCCAGATCGACGGCCCAAGATTTTGCGCCGGTGATCGTTTTGGACCCCTCTGGCACAGGGGCAAGCGGCGGGTGACCTGCGCCGGTTGCCGTTTTGGTGTATTGGCCGGATCGGTCATGACAGACAAGGCAATCCGGCGTGGCCTGCGCCTCGGCCGGGCTTTCCTGCATGTCGTCCCAGCCATAGCCCGCGTGGCACGAGGTGCAGCGCGGCTCGTTGCCCGCGACCGCGCCGCAGAAAGAGTTTATCACGTTGCGCTTGCCCAGCTTCTGGCCGGTCTCGGGGTGCTCAAACTCCCATTGGAAGTGGATCGAATGCATCACCTGATCATCGGCCTCGGTGTGGCAAGACATGCAGGCTTCGGTCACTTCGGGGCCCGATGTGAAGTCTTTTTGCAGAATTTCGAATTTCGAGTGATCCGCCGTGCTGCCACTGCCGGGCAGAGCTGGGGCATCGCTTTGTTGGGCAAGTGCTGAGCTTGCGACGACAAGCACGGTTACAAAAACAGGTGGCAAGAGGCGAATCATACGCGCACTCCGGACGTTGAAAAATCAATATTCTGAAATCTGAATATGATTCATGCCCGCGCCGCATTGATCTAGCGCAAAGTCAACTTTCTGGAGTGGCGGTAGACGCGCGCGGCCCGGCCAATACGGGGCGCGTCAGCCGCGTTTGAGGCGGGGGTCTTCCGGGTCGACTTGGCCGGGATAGACAAGGCCAGCCGAGATCACCAGTTTGGCGGCGTCTTCGACGCTCATGTCGAGTTCGATCACGTCCTCGCGCGGGAAGAACAGTAAAAAGCCGCTGGTCGGATTTGGCGTTGTGGGAACGAACACGCTCAGCAAATCCGAGCCGGTCTGCGCCTTGGCGTTCACCTCGCCTTTGGCGGCGGTCGAGATAAAGCCGATGGCCCATATATCCTTGCGCGGATACTGGATCAGGCAGGCCTTTTCAAAGCTACGCTCGGATTGGGCAAAGACGGTTTCGGCAATCTGTTTGACGCCGGAATAGATCGAGCGGACCACCGGCATTCGATTGACCAGCGATTCCGCGAAGCGGATCAGCGATTTGCCAATCAGACCCTTGGCGATCCAACCGACAAGGATGGTGAAGATCAAAAAGATGATCACGCCGATGCCGCGCAGGTTGATGCCGATGTAATGTTCGGGCCGCAGGTTGGACGGGATCAATGGCAACACGACACTGTCGACCCAGCCCATCAGCGACCAGATCAACCAGATGGTCAGGCTGACCGGCGCGATAACAACGATACCCGTTAGGAAACTGGCGCGTAGCCCGGCGAAAGGACCGGGTTTGCGCGTGGGTTCGGGCAGGTCGTCAAAGGGCGTGGTCATTGGGTGGACTCAATGGGGTTGCTGAACACTGTTTGCTATCTACGGGGTTTGCGTGTTCGTCACAATGGCTTTGAGACATTGGCCATATGGTGCGCGTTGCGTTGATTGTAAAACAGTCATCACTGGCGGGTGGGGTCTCATCTTGGTCAATCTTGGATCGTATGATCGGTTCGTCACTGGGGTAAATCAATGGGCGTTGTTGCATGACAAGGACCAATTCATATTGGGCGATTGGCGTGTCTTTCGCTGGATTGGTTTACGGCGTGTCTGTCATGTTTGGGCATATTCCCGGCCTTGGGTCAGAAATTGGCACCTTTTGGCGGATTAGTGATTGCGGCGCTTAGTCTGATCGGCGGCGAGGGCTCGCCTGACAGCGGGCTTGGGATCGACTGACGCCTGAGCACCATCGCGCTTGGCAGCTATGACTTTACCATCGGGTCTTTGCCAAACGTGATCGCGCTGTCAGCGTCTTTTGGTTCCGCACCTTCAGTCTATGTTCGCGATCTACGAGGGCAGGGGTTGCGTCTGACAGAACATGGCCGTATACGCGCGGGACTTACACCGCAGGTATGGGCGGGCCGATCGGGGGAGACATCCCCGACAGTCCACCGGTTGAAGCACACGCTTCTCATCCCGTACCGAGGCGAAAACCGGAAAGGATATAGACTATGGCTCTTCCTGAGTTCTCAATGCGCCAGTTGCTGGAAGCTGGCGTTCACTTTGGTCACCAGACCCAACGCTGGAACCCCCGTATGGGCGAGTTCATCTATGGCGCGCGCAACGGCATCCACATCATGGACCTGACGCAAACCGTTCCCATGCTGGACGCGGCGCTGAACGCTGTGCGCGAAACCTCAGCCAAGGGCGGCCGTCTGCTGTTTGTCGGCACCAAGCGTCAGGCCAGCGGCCCGGTGGCCGATGCCGCCGAGCGTTGCGCACAATATTACATGAACCACCGTTGGTTGGGCGGCACGCTGACCAACTGGCAGACCGTTTCGAAATCCATCAAGCGCCTGCAAGACATCGACGAAATTCTGGGCGCAGGCGGTGAAGGCCTGACCAAGAAAGAACGTCTGGGCCTTGAGCGCGATCAAGACAAGCTGCAAGCCAGCCTTGGTGGCATCCGTGAAATGGGTGGCCTGCCGGACATGTTGTTCGTCATCGACGTCAAGAAAGAAGCGCTTGCCGTGGCCGAAGCCAACAAGCTTGGCATCCCGGTTGTGGCCGTGGTTGATACCAACTGTTCGCCCGACGGCGTAGATTACATCATCCCCGGCAACGATGACGCGGCCCGCGCAATTTCGCTGTATTGCGATCTGGTCAGCCGCGCCGCCCTTGATGGCACCGCCGCTCAGATGAACGCCGCGGGTGTTGACATTGGCGCGATGGCCGAGGCCCCGGTTGAAGAAGCAACAGCCGAAGCAGCCCCTGCCGAGGATGCGCCAGCACAAAGCTGAGCCGCTTTCACAAAACTGACAAAAGAGGCGGGCATTCCCGCCTCTGACATCCCTGATGATTCCGAAGGAGAGCCGAGATGGCGATCACAGCTGCAATGGTTAAAGAACTGCGCGACACGTCCGGCGCAGGCATGATGGACGCGAAAAAAGCGTTGACCGAAAACGACGGGGACATGGAAGCCGCCATTGATTGGCTGCGCACCAAAGGCTTGGCCAAGGCCGCCAAGAAATCGGGCCGCACCGCCGCCGAAGGCTTGGTCGCCGTCAAGGTTGATGGCGGCAGAGGCGTTGCCGTTGAAGTGAACGCAGAAACCGATTTTGTCGCCAAGAACGCCGAATTTCAGGCGATGGTCGGCGATATCGCTGGCGCCGCCTTGGGCGCAGCCGATGTCGACGCGCTGAACGCGGCTGACCTTGGGGGCAAATCGGTGGCCGACACGATCACCGACAAGATCGCCACCATCGGTGAAAACATGTCGCTGCGCCGCATGGACAGTGTCGAAGGCGATACCGTTGTGTCCTACGTCCACAACGCGATGACCGACGGCATGGGCAAGATCGGTGTTCTGGTTGCCACAACTGGCGGTGACGAGGCATTTGCCCGTCAGGTTGCCATGCACATCGCGGCAACCAATCCCGCCGCGCTGAACGAGGCAGAGTTGGACCCGGCCGTTGTTGAAAAAGAACGTCAGATCCAGATCGACATCGCCCGCGAATCCGGCAAGCCCGACAACGTGATCGAGAAAATGATCGAAGGCCGCATGAAAAAGTACATGTCGGAAGTCACCTTGTTGGGGCAGGCGTTTGTCATCAACCCCGATCTGACCGTCGAGGCCGCCGCCAAAGAAGCCGGTGCCGAGATCACCGGCTATGTCCGCTTGGAAGTGGGCGAAGGCATCGAGAAAAAAGAAGAAGACTTTGCCGCCGAGGTGGCCAAGGCCGTTCAAGGCTAAAAGTCTGATTTTCTAAAGTAAAAAGGCGGCGATATCCCGAGGGATGTCGCCGTTTTGCATTCTGGCCGTGTCTCGATTGTCCGGAGGTATGGGTTTTTTATTTCCAAGCTTAAAAAAGCCACCACTCACGGAACAGCGGGAAGTGTGCGCTGCTCTGTGGCTTTGGACAACTACGTTATTTCTTCGACGTAAGTATCTGACGTTATTATAAAATGTTAACTTCCAACAACGAACATTTGATTTTGCAGAGCGGCTTTTAGCACGGCTTGGGCTGTTGTTTCCACGCCAAGCGCCTGACGGGCGAGGCGCAAATGTTTTTCCACTGTGGCCGGTGTGAGGCCTAGTAGAACGGCAATATCTTGCGTGGTTTTGCCGTCTCCAACCCAGTCCAACACCTCGCGTTGGCGTTTTGTCAAACATCGACCAAGCCGGTCGTGGGGCAGGGTCAATATGCGCAGGTGAACGATGTTGTTGATCGCAAGGGTCTGTTCGCCGTGATCATTCCAGATCTGATCGACCCGTGCCTGATCCAACCCGTCGCGCGCCGTCAGCGCTATCGCGCCTTTGCTGCGCGGCACTACGGATTTGAAACTGATCGAATAGCCCGCAAACACGCCTTGTGCTCGGTTGAACGTGATTACTTTTTTTTCTTTTTCGCTCAGACGATTGGCGGCCTCCAATTCAGACAAGAACCGCCATGAGCACGCGCCTTCGTTTTCAAGCGCCCAGCGAACCATGGGGGCGTGAAAATACAGGCCTTGCTCAATGAATCCTTTTACTTTCCACCTAATGGATCGAAGCCACCGGCTTCCAGCCGGTCCGCTTCAGCGAATCTGTTGTGATCTTCCTCCCCG
>NZ_JAAORB010000037.1 GCF_011601345.1 Roseovarius gahaiensis | reverse complement strand
GACGACGTCATCCGGCAGTACCTGGAATTACATTCCTCCAAGTGATGCCTCCGGCGTCAGCCGGTGGTCCTTCACTGCAGCAGGGTTTCGTCGACCTCCACCGCTGGCAGGGTCGAGCGGTTCAATTCCACCACCCAGCCGGTCTCGCCCCGGATGACGATCAGGTCGGGTTCGCGTTCCGACACATCGTTGACGACGAAATCTGCACCGGGTTTCGGGTTCAGGCTGCGCAGTTGCTTGAGCGGCGCGCGTAGATCATCCAGCCCACAGCCACAGGCCCGCGCCAGCCCGGCCAAGTCCGCCGCAGCGAGGCGCGGCAGGTTGTCGAGCACCTTGCGGAAAAGCGGTGTCATGAGCCCTTGGTCTTCGGCCTGAAGCGCCAGGCATTCTGCAAGGGAGCGGGCGAACAGTCCGGCGGGTTCGACCTGCTGGATCGCGTACAGCATTTCTTCCGCGGCCTTGTCATCGAGCCCGCAATCGGCCGCGATCTCATCCAGCGGATCGGCTAGCCAGCCATTGGTTTCCAGGGCTTCGAGAAACCGGTCCGCCATCGCCCGATCGGTCGGATCCGGGAACAGGATGTCGAGCTGGGCCGAGACATGCCCATAGAGTGACAAGGGCTGGCTTTCGATCCGGGCGATCGGGTCGTCCTGATTGGCCTGGCCGCCGTCCGAGTAGGGCAGGGACGGCACCGCGCGGTGACGCTGGTTTACACCGATGAAAGGATTTTCCTCGGCTTCCTTTTCGATATAGCGCTGCAGATCCATGTTGGACAATTGAAGCAGCGAGATCGCCTGTTGCATGACACTGGTCATCACAAGCGACTGCCCCTGCATCTGACGATGTATCAATTGCATATTCATAATCTTTCCCGACCATATTTTTTCCGACTTGCCTTAAATCCTGCACCGGCGTGCCGTTGGAATAAATGCAATCAATTTGACAGATCCGGTGTCGAAAATCGGTAGCGCAAACCGACACCTCCAAGCCTATGGCACAAAATAAAAAACCCCGACGATAGCGCCGGGGTTCTTAAGATAGCGTCGGGTTTTCGACATCAGCGCAGCAGGCTGAGCACGTTTTCCGACGACTGGTTGGCCTGTGCAAGCATCGCGGTGCCGGCCTGCTGGAGAATCTTTGCCCGTGCCATCTCGGACGATTCTTTCGCAAAATCAGCATCCATCACCCCCGAGCGCGCCGCTTCGACGTTCACGGTGATGTTGGTCAGGTTCGAGATCGTGCTGTCCAAGCGATTGGATACGGCACCGAGATCCGAGCGCGACTGGCTGATCTTCTGCAGAGCCACGTCGATCACCTTCAGCGCGTCTGCGGCCCCCTCCACGGTGGAGAGGTCGATGGCCGCAACGCTTTCAAGCTTGGAGCCGTTTGCAGCGGTGGTAAAGTGTTCGGTCGCGGCAGCGGCATCCGTAGAAACCGTGAACGCCTTGGTCGAGGTCATCTCGACTTCACCGGTCACGGCCGCGTTGGCTGTGGCCTGGCCCACGGCAAGGGTGCCGTTTGCAGTGCCATCGCCTTTCAAGGCCGTGACTGTAAAGTCGGTCGTGCTTGCTGTGGCGTTCTCGAGGATGATGTCATCGCCATTCGCGTCGTTCAGGACGATCGCGCTATTGTCGTTCTCGGCCATCTTCGCGGTGATGCCGGTCTGGCCAGACACCGCGTTGATCGCGTCACGCAGACCGCGCACGTCAGTCGCGTCGGTGATGCTGACCGTACCGATGTTGACAGTCTCGCCCGCAGTGGTGCCAATATCGAAGCTGATACTGTCGTCCTGAGTAAACCCGGACAACTGCGCCTTGGTCTCGGCCTTGGCTTCAATCCCGGTCCCGGCAGAGATCTTGTTCACTTCTGCAGCAAGGTCGCTGGCAGACTGGCCCGCGGTTGTGGTGATCGTGTCGCTACCCGCGAAACCTGTGAGGGTCAGCGTGGTGCCTGCGGCAACGGCGCTGTCGGTGCCGTCGGTCACGCTGACCGCACTTTGCACAGTGTTCGCGCCGATGTCGGTCGCCGCCGCGCTGTCGACATCAATATTTAGGACCTGGCCCGAGTCCGCACCGATCTGGAACTGCTTGCCCTCGAAGCTGCCGTCGAGAACATTCATGCCGTTGAACGTCGTGTCCTTGGCAACGCGGTTGATCTCGGTCACCAGTTGCTTGGCTTCCGCGCCGAGGTTGTTCCGGTCAGATGCCGTATTGGTGTCGTTGGCAGACTGCACCGACAGTTCGCGAAGACGCTGCAGCATGTTTGAAACTTCGACATGTGCACCTTCCGTGGTGTCCAGCAGATTCTTGCCATCGGTCGCGTTGCGCACCGCCTGGTTCAGGCCGGTAATCTGCGATGTCATCTTCTCGGCGATGGCCATGCCTGCCGCGTCGTCTTTCGCCGCGTTGATACGAAGGCCGGTGGACAGACGACCCATCGCCGCATTCATGTCCTCGTTGACGCGGGTCATGTTCGCCTGAGCCGTGATCGCGCCGATATTGGTGTTGATGGTGGTCATGGTTTCAGTCTCCTGAGTGTTTTCTGACGCTGGCCAGTGCTTGATTGACGCCGACCAGCGCTTGATCAAGGAAACGACTTGCCCCGAATTTGTTTAGTAAAAACTGCGCGCTTCACACTAACTACCTAAAATACATTCATAAATTTCATATCCGACCTTGGTACGGTTCTTGCTTGAATAACGGGGCGGGCTGCACCCGCCTTCAATGTGGTTCCAGGTTAGAAGGACCCGGATATGGATTTAGCTTCGATCATCGGTTTGGTGGGCGCGGTCGGAATGGTGATCGGGGCCATGATCGCGGCGGGGGGTCTCGGACCTTTCGTGGATACGGCGTCCTTGCTGATCGTGGTCGGCGGAACCTTCTTTGCCGTGATGTACAAATGCACGATGCCCATCTTCCTGCGCAGCTTCGGTGCAATGAAAAAGGTCTTCATGCCCAAGGCGCCGAACAGCGAAGGGCTGATCACCCGGATGGTCGAACTGTCGGACCTCGCCCGTAAGAAAGGGCTGATGGCGTTGGAAAATCAGGATGTGCCGGACCCGTTCTTTTCCAAGGGGTTGCAATTGCTCGTGGACGGGGCCGACGAGGCCAAGCTGGTCAAGCAGCTCAATCAGGAGATCAAGGCGATGAAGACCCGCCACGGGGAGATCCACGACGCGATCCGCGGCTGGATCGATATCGCCCCCGCGATGGGCATGATCGGCACCCTGATCGGGTTGGTGCAGATGCTGGGCAACATGGCCGATCCCAAGGCAATCGGCCCGGCAATGGCGGTGGCGCTTCTGACAACGCTGTATGGCGCCTTCCTGGCCAACGTGATCTTCGGACCGATCCTTGCCAAGCTTGAAGGCTACTCTGCGGTCGAGGTGCAGTATCGCGACATGGTCGTGGCTGGGTTGCGCAACATCGCCCGCGGAGAATCGGGACGGAACGTGCAGGAACAGATGGTCGCCGTTCTGCCGCCCAAGGTGCAAAGCAAACTGATGGCAGCCTAAGGATAGATCAATGGCGCGTGCTCCCATTCCGCTCCCGATGCCGTTCGAAGAGGCCGAAGAGGACGATTGCCCCAAGTGCCCACCGACCGGGGCACCGGCCTGGATGGCGACCTTCGCAGACATCGCCACGCTTCTGATGGCGTTTTTCGTGCTGATCCTGTCCTTCGCCGAGTTCAACAAGCCCAAGTTCAAGATGGTCGCCGGATCGCTCAAGCAATCTTTTGGCGTCCAGCGCGAAATCCCCGTCTTCGAACAGCCCAAGGGCACGACAGTGCTGGACCTTGAGTTCAGCCCCTCACCCGAGGTGGCGATCACCGAGGAGTTGAAGCAGGACACGACGGAGACCGAAGCCCCCGAGATCACCCGCCCCGAGACCGAGGACAAGGGGCCGGGCGAGGATGGCGACACGGGTCAGGACGCCTCCGAGGCCGACCGCGAGAAACAGGACGCCGCCGAAGCGCTGGCCGAGGCCATTCAGGACGCCCTCGAACAAGGACAGGTGCGCGCCGAAACACGGGACGGAGAGGTTGTCCTGTCGTTCCAAGCCCCCACCGAAGAAACCCTTGCCGAGCAGCTTGGTGCGGCAGCGGAGGCGCTCGAATCTGCCAAGGACAGCATGCAAGACGCCACTTCGGAGGTGATGATGGATGGGCTGGGCGATGCGCTGGCGCAGATCGCCGACGCCGTGCAAGAGCAAAAAGACACCGCCGAGATGCGCAACCGCGAGGGTCAGGCCGAACGCAGCGCCGCGCTGGCCGAGGCCGAGCTGCGTGTCGCGTTGCAACGGCAGGTGTCGCAAGGGCTGGTGTCGATCGAACAGCGCAAGGACAAGGTCGTCGTGACTGTCGGCGCGGGCGGGGCGTTTCCCTCGGGCGATGCCGACCTGACCGCCGAAGCGCGCGAGATCATGACCCGGCTTGCCTTCTCGGCGATGAGCGATGCCAGTAGCATCATCGTGACCGGGCACACCGATACAGTGCCACTGTCACCGACCTCGCCCTACCGCGACAACTGGGGGCTGGCAGCCGCGCGCGCCTCCTCGGTGGTGCGTGAACTTTCGGGGGCGGGCCTGATCGACCCCGAGCGTTTGACCGCCACCAGCCGGGGGGAATCTGCCCCCGTGAGCAGTAATGCAACGGCCGATGGGCGCGAAAAAAATCGCCGAATTGAAATTGAGATTAACTACTGAAGCCGTTCGACCGTTAACAAGGTATCACCAAGAAGAGGCTGAGCGTACTGATGGATATTCTGAGTTCCCTGAACACCGGCGGGTCCGGGCTGAATATCTCCGAATTGACGGAGACCTTGACCAAGGCCGAGATCGAGCCGCGCAAGTCCTTGATCACCCAGCGCATCGACACCGCAGAGCTGCGCCTGTCCGGCTATGAACGCGTGCGCGGGCAGACTGAAACGCTTAATGAAATGCTGGACGTGATGCGGCAAGCGTCACCGCTGGCGGTGCGCAGCGACACCTCCGGGGTGCAGGTTTCGGTTACCGATCCCGACGCGCTCGACCTGAAATCGGCGCAAATTGCCGTCGATCGGCTGGCCACGTCGCAGGTGCTGAACTTTGCAGGCTACGCCTCGGCCGATGCCGAGGTCGGGCAAGGCAGCTTGACGGTGGCTATGGGCAACTGGTCCGAGGACACGCCGCCCGTCTTCACCCCGGGCACCGCCACCGCGCAGACCATCACCTTTGCCCCCGGCAGCACCCTGGCTGATGTCGCCGAAGAGCTGAGCCTGCTTGACGGTGTCTCGGCGCGGGTCATCGACAGCGGCAACGGCACGTTCTCGTTGGGTGTCATCTCGCAGACCGGGGCCGCCAACGCGCTGCGGTTTTCCACCGATGCTGGCAGCGATCCCGGTCTTGCCACGCTGGATTTCGCCGCCGACCCGGCAGCGGTGCAGGTTCAGGCCGCCGGCAATGCCGAGCTGAGCCTCAACGGTATCCCCGTGACGCGCAGCTCGAACGAGGTGTCAGATCTTCTGCCCGGCGTGGATATCTCGCTCACCGCACCGACCACCACACCCGCCAGCATCACCGCGACCCCCGATACCGAGGGCTCACTCGAAGTGATGCAGGGCTTCGTCGACATGATCAATGCCACCCGGTCGCTCTTCAGCGATTTGACCGAGCGTGGCTTTGGCGAAGCCGACACCGCCGGGGACTTGGCCGGGGACATCCTGACCGAAAGCGTGATGCTTGGGATCGAGACCGTTCTTGCACGCGGCTTTGGCAGCACCAACACACATCTGGCCGACATCGGCGTGATGACCGAGCGCGATGGCAGCCTGTCGCTTAACGCGGCCAAGTTCACCGAGGCCCTGACTGAAAACCCGCTGCTGCTTAACCCGCTGATCCGCGATGACCTGACGGCCTCTGCCCCCAGTGTGCAGGTGGGCGGCGCCCCGGCTGGATCGCCGGAGACGGGGGCGGTCACGCTGACCCGCGACCCGGCGACCGGCGCGGCCAGCCTTGATGGTGTTGCGCTGATCGGGCAGGCGCAGGACGACGGCACCTGGCTCTATTCGGTCAATTCGGGACCGATGCGCGGCATCACCTTGACGGCCGCCGCCGACACCACCGCAGCCGAGATCGCGTTCCGTCCCAGCATGCTTAGCAGCCTGCAATCCTACCTGTCGGACACCATCGACAACGGCACATTGCTGGAACAGCGCGAAACCACGTTAAAAGAGACAATCGCCGACGAGTCCAGCGCGCTCGAAGCTCTGGACACGCGCAGCGAAGACCTGCGCGCGCGCTACTTGTCCCGCTTCACCGAGATGGAGCGGATCATCACCCAGTTGAACTCGACCGGGGATTACCTGACCAATCTCATCGACGGATGGAATTCCGACAACTGACGCCGCGCGCCCCTGTCTGATTCTCCGGGCGCGCCTTGGCTCAGTTGGCCAGACGCGCCTGGATGATGTCGCGCAGCTGCTCGACTGCGGCTTTCTTGATCTGCGACACGCGCCCGGTCGAGACTTCGAGAATGGCCGCGATTTCATACACGTTCAGTTCCTCGACATAGTAGAGTTGTAGAACCAGCGCGCTGCGTTCGGGCAATTCGCCGATCGATTCCTTGAGGATCACCTTGAGCTGTGTGCGCTCAAGATCATCCTCGGCCGTGCCCTGGGTGTCGCTGAACAGGATCGAATGATCAGTGTAGATCTCGTCGAGCGATTGCACCTGGTTGACTTGGAACCGGTTTTCCCAATCCAGCAGGTCTTCGGGTGGCATCTTCAGCTTTTCGGCCAGTTCGAGCGTTTCCGGCTCGCGCCCCAGTTCTTGGGACAGGTCGCGCCGGGCCTGTTCGACCTTCTTGCGCATGGAAATCGTATTGCGGCATAGGTTTGAATTGCTGCGCAGGTGATCGATGATCGCGCCCCGGACCCGGATCGCGGCATAAGCAGAAAAGCTGACCCCGTCGCAGGCGGTATAGCGTTGCGCCGCCCCGACCAGCCCGACATAGCCCGCCTGCAACAGGTCGTCGATTTCGACATAACGGCTGACCCGCCCGTAGAAATGCCATGCCAGCCGCTGAACCAGCGACAAATGCCCCTCGACCAGGTTGGTCGGAGAGGGTTGCTGTTCCGCATAGCGTAAAGGGGCAATCATGGCCGTGCCTCCGACTTCGTCTTGTGACGGCGAAAAACAATCTGTGGGGAAGGCTCCGCCGGGGTATCCGCTATCTCGGCTTCCGGGGTGGGCGGCGCTGCGGACCCGTCCCCGGACGGGGTCGGGTGCAGCCCGTCCACCAGCGTGTCCGCGGCCGAGAACCACAGCAGGTCAAGCCCGGCCGCCTTAACAGGGGCCAAATCGACATCGGCGATGTCTGCCGGTTCGACATAGCCGATGGCCGCGCTGGACGTGATCTCTTGCCAACGGCTGCCAAGCCGTGTCATCCGGTCCGACCGCAGCCCGTCAGGCAACACAAGCAGCGCCTTGGCTCCCGGTGTGTCCAACAGGTTTCGGGCGGCGCCCTGTGCCGCCTTGGCCCGCCCGGACACAAGAACGATCTCGGTGCCATGGCCCAGCGGGGTGGTCAGATCGGTGGGTGTTCTGAAAACGGTCTTCATACCCAGTAGATGCGATTTCTGTGCCAAAACCGCGCCGTCCGCCTTGGAACCGGTGCCACAAAAAACAAATGTTGCAAGGCTGTGCGGATGTTGCGTCCGGCGCAGCAGCGCCAGTTGAAGCGCCACCTGCGTCTTGCCCGCGCCACACGGACCTACCAGAACGACCCGCGACGCCGCCAGAAGATCGGCTCGCAACAGCGCCGGGTCGCGGCGCGGCGCTGTCTCGTCCGGTGGCTGTAGCGGTTGAGGGTTCCGGTCAGGAGCCGAAGCCCCAGGGGCCGATGACCCGAGAGTTGACTGGGCCTCTTGCAACACCTCGGGGAACGGGCGCGGGGCCGAGCGATCGAGAAACCGGGGCAGGCCCGGCGCGGGCGCGCCAGCGCCAGAGGCCGGTGGCGCAACAGGGTCGGGCGACAAGGGCGCATCGATCATCATGTCGATCCGCGATCCGGGTTTTGGCCCCTGCACGCTGGCGGAAGTTGTCGTCGGAGGCGGGGCCTCGTCCGTGGCGGTGATCTCGACCCGACCGTCCACGTAGACGGTGGACAGGATCAGCGCGTCGGACCCGAAGCGGCGTTCAACAAGCTCAAACGCCGTCGCATTGTCGCGGGCGTAAAACGTCATCGTACTCATTGGCCGGACTCTCTGTCGTCAGGGGCAGGGGGAAGCTGAGCACCGATGCTGGCGGCGATCTCGACCTTGCGGTTGTCCGGCAGTTCCGACACCGCCAAAACGATTGAGGTCACACCATGGGCGCGCAGGAAGGCGGCGAAGGGGCGGCGCAGCTGCGCCGACACGACCACCACAGGCTGGCTGCCCTTGGCGATTACGGATTCTTCGGCGGCGTTGAGCTGCGTCAGGATCTGCCGCGTCAGCCCGTCATCCACGATCAGCCCGGCGGATCCGTGCACCGAGCGCACCAGCAACTCTTCCAGCGCCGAGGACAGCGTGATCAGGTGCAGGCTCTCTTTTAGCGGTGCGATCTGCTGCAAGAGTTGCGGCGCCAGTGCGCGGCGCAGCGTTTCGGCCATGTCCTGCGGGTCGGATACCCGGCCCGACATACCGGCCAGATCCTCGAGAATGCGCGGCAGGTCGGCAATCGGCATGCGTTCGATCAAGAGGCCACGCAACACCGCCGTCAGAACGTGCAGCGGCACCAGTTTTGGCACCACCGATTCCACCAGCGTCGGGGCCACCCGTTCAAGATTGTCGAGCAGGCCCTGCACGTCATCCGCGCCGATCAGGTCGGCGGCATGGGCATACAGCATCTGGCTCAGGTGGGTGGCGATCACCGAGGCGGGTTCGACCACGACATAGTCATCCGCCTCGGCCTCGGTCTGCTGATGCGGTTGGATCCAGACCGCGTCCAGCCCGAAGGATGGGTCTTTCACCTCGATCCCGCGCAGCTTGCGGATGGTGCTGCCGCCCGGCAGCGCCAGCTTGCGATCCGGGTAAGCCGCATCCTCGGCCACCACGGCTTGGCGGATACGGATACGGTAGGTGTTGGTGGGCAGGCCCATGTCGTCGCGGATGCGCACGCCGGGAATGACAAAGCCCATCGCCTTGGACACTTCGCGCCGGATCGAGGTGATCCGCGGCACCAGCGCCCCGCCCGCGCTTTCCTCGATCAGCGGGATCAGGCCAAAGCCGATCTGGATGGTGATCGGCGCGTAATCGGTGACGTCTTCGGCGGTAATCGCGTTCGAGTCGTCGGCATCAGAGCGCGTGTCGGACGCGCCGCCGGACGCCGCGCCTGGCGCGGGCAGGGCGTTGGGGCGCACCGCCGGACCGCCGGCCGGTTTCGCGGTTGCCCCAGTCTCGCCCTTGTCGCGCGTGATCCATGCCACCACGGCGGCCGCCAGCGCAAAGAGCAGGAACAGGCCGTTGGGCATGCCGGGGATCATCCCCATGATACCCATCACCGCCGCTACCGGCACCCAGGCCCGGTGCAGCCCGATCTGCGCGCCGATATGGCCCGCCATGTCCTGGGTCGAGGCCACGCGGGTCACGATGATCGCGGTGGCGATCGACAGCAACAGGGACGGGATCTGCGCCACCAGTCCGTCGCCAATGGATAGCAGCACATAGGTTTCCGCCGCGCTTCCGAAGGACAGCCCGTGCTGCGACGTGCCGATGATGATGCCACCCAAGATATTGGCCAGCAGGATCAGGATTCCGGCAATCGCGTCGCCCTTGACGAATTTCGACGCACCGTCCATCGCACCGTAGAAATCGGCCTCTTCGCCCACTTCGGCCCGGCGCGCCCGTGCCTGTTCTGGCGTCATCAGCCCCGCATTTAGATCGGCGTCGATCGCCATCTGCTTGCCCGGCATCGCATCCAGAGTAAAACGTGCCGATACTTCCGATACCCGGCCTGCGCCCTTGGTGATGACGACGAGGTTGATGATGACCAGAATCAGGAAAACCACGATACCCACCGCGAAATTGCCCGCGATGACGAAATTGCCGAAGGCCTCGATCACCCGCCCCGCCGCGCCGCTGCCGGTATGCCCATCGGTCAACACGATCCGGGTCGAGGCCACGTTCAGCGCCAGCCGCAGCACGGTGGCGATCAGCAGGACAGACGGAAAGGACGAGAAATCCAGCGGCCGGTAGCTGTAGAGCGCCACCATCAGCACCAGCAGCGACAGTAGGATGTTGAAGACGAAGAAGACATCCAGCAGCACCAATGGCAGCGGCAGCACCATCATGGCGACCACGGCCAGAATGCCCACTGGCAAAAGGCTTGCTCCGAGTTGGGGTTTGTTTGCAGCTCGCACCAAAGCAGCCATCAGGGGGTCTTTCCTTGCCTCGTGTCCCCGTCCCAGCTGCAATCTTCATGCCAATCCACGGCACCTTTGACTGACGGGCCCTGACCCAGTTCAGGCCCGATCCGTCACAGCGGCGCAGGCTGGCACAGCCCTTGCACGCAAGCTGATGGGGTGGATGGCTCCTGCTTCAACCGGCGTCGCAATGCGCCATAATGCAGGTGTCAAAATCTGCTTTTGAGAGGAGCCACCCCATGCAAGTTACCACAATCGGCGTTGATCTGGCCAAGAACGTTTTCCAAGTTCACGGGATTACAACCCGCGAAGAAGTGGTGTTCAACAAACCGCTGCGTCGGGCGCAGTTTCTGCCGTTTTTTGCGAAGCTGGAGCCCTGCCTGATCGGCATGGAATCCTGCAGTAGCGCGCATCATTGGGCCCGTGAACTCACCGCATTGGGTCACGAGGTTCGGCTGATCCCGCCGATGTATGTGAAGCCCTATGTCAAACGCGGGAAATCAGATGCCATTGATGCGGAGGCAATTTGCGAAGCGGTGACACGCCCAACCATGCGCTTTGTGGCGATCAAAACGGTTGAGCAACAAGCCCTGCTGTCGCTGCATCGGGCGCGCGACCTTTTGGTTCGTCAAAGAACGCAGTTGATCAACGGTTTGCGAGGACTGGTTGCCGAGTTTGGCATCTACATCCCAAGAGGAGTGGCCCGGGTAATTGCGTTTGCAGAAGACATCACCCTTGGTGAAGTGCTCGACCTGCCGGACATCGCCAACGAGGTGATCCGTAACCTGGCCGAACAGCTCATGGCTCTGCACCGACGGGTTCGCTGGTATGAGGAACGCTTGAAGCAGGTCGCCAAAGAAGATGCGCGTGTTCGTTTGTTGCGCACGATACCGGGTGTCGGCGCGGTAACGGCTTCCGCGATCATTGCCAGCATTGGTGACGGGCATCAGTTCCGGAACGGCAGGGAATTTGCTGCCTGGCTGGGTCTGACCCCCGCAAATAAATCCAGCGGCGGCAAGGAGAAGCTGGGGCGGATCACAAAGATGGGTGACCAGTATTTGCGATCACTGCTTGTCGTCGGCATGACATCACTGGTCCGACAAACACGATCCCATCCCGAGCGGGCCAGCAAATGGTTGACGTCATTGCTTGATCGCAAACCAGCTCGCGTTGCCACCGTGGCCATGGCAAACAAGACGGCCCGGATCGTCTGGGCGGTACTCACCCGCAACGAACCCTAC
Organism: Roseovarius gahaiensis; assembly: GCF_011601345.1. Lineage (GTDB taxonomy): Bacteria > Pseudomonadota > Alphaproteobacteria > Rhodobacterales > Rhodobacteraceae > Roseovarius > Roseovarius gahaiensis. The sequence goes on along the minus strand of NZ_JAAORB010000037.1, from coordinate 15,708 downwards.
AACCCGCGCACAGCATAACGATAGAAGGAACAAAGAGTTAGCAAGACCTGCGATGTGATGGTGCATAAGTCAGCCGCCAAAACCAGGACACCCCGCCGAATGTCCCGGGCGTCATAGCCCGCTAAGCTGTAAGGGACCTGGTTTGCGGAACCCATCAGGGCCAGCGGTCAAAACCGCTCAAACAGGCCGGACACATGACTGCTTCTGACAAACGCACAAAGCTCATCAAAAATGTCTTGCTATGCAGGAGCCATCCACACATGACAATCGCTGTTCAGCCGGACAAGGACTCGCCCATGTTTTTAACTCTGTTTCGCCTTGCCATCAGCGCCAGCCTGGCTGTGTCGCTGACCGCCTGCATGGCGCCATCCCGCGCCGTCGATGCGCTGCCACCCGCTGCCGAACCGGCGACCCGGGCACTGGCCGAGGTCCGGGACGACCTGACATCTGGCACGGCGCCACGTGCGGCCCGGACCGTGCCGCACCGGCCCGAGGCAACGCAGTTCACCGGGCTTGGTTTGTCGCAGGTCTCGACCCAGCCGGGCGCATCGCAGAACCAAAAGCGCCTGATGGCAATCCGTGCCGCCCGCATGGAGGCGCTGCGTGATCTGACCGAACAGATACACGGTATTCGCCTGACTTCGGACACCACCTTGCGTGACAAGGTCCTGCGCAGCGATCATGTCCGCGGCATCGTTGAGGGCGAGATCCGTGGCGCGCGCACCTTGCGGATCACCCCGAAAGACGACGATTCCTTCGAGGTCGTGCTGGCCCTGTCGCCGGATGTGGTGCGCTATATCATGCGTGCGGTGGGGCGGTCATGACCGCAGAACGGCCCCGAAGCCTGACCGGCGCCCTGTGCCGTGCGGCCCTGATGCTGCTTGCCGTCATGGCCCCGGCTCAGGCCAAAGAGACCGCGCTACAGGTGGAGGCCGTCGGACAGGCTTTCGTAGCGAACGCCGCCGACCGCGACAGCGCCCGCACCCGCGCGCTTAGCGAAGCGCTGGTTTCTGCGGCCTTTTCCGGCGGCGCCACGCTGCAGGGCCATACCGTGCTCGACCGGGGGCGGATCACCGCCGACCTGTCGATCCTGCGCCCGGTGGGCCGGGTTCTGTCCTACAAGCTGCAATCAGCCAAGCTCCAGGGCGACACTTGGACCCTGCGCATCTTGGCTATGGTCGGTCCAGCGCAGGCAGCCCTCTGTTCCGGCCAACGTCGCCTGACGGTCAGCGCCACCCCGCCGGGGATCACCGTTGCACCGAATGCCCCGCCTTGGTCGGGAGCGATGGCCCGGACCCTCGCGCTGGAGCTGGTCGAGACCCTGCGCCGCCACCGCGCGGTCGATCTCGACCGCATCGCACCGGTCCGCAGCGTGCCGGTCTCGGACAGTTTTGACTATACCAACCTGACCCGGGGCACCTCGGCCCCGGCCGCTGGCGATCACCGGATGGACCAGAAGATCGCTGTGAACCGGGTTGGCAACAGGCTTGAACTGACGCTTTTCCTAACCCTGCAGGCGCAGGACGGCACCGTGCTGCGCCGAGAATTGCAACAGGATGCGGTGGTGCCCAAGGGCGGGCTGAGCGGCCTGCTGACCACGCCGTCGCGGCACAAGGTCGAATCCGCCCTGCGCGCCGACATGATCGGCGCGGTGGACGCGCTGCTGGACAAACTGGCCTGCCAGCAGGTGCAGGCGCGGCTGGCGCTTTCGGCCGGCACGCTGCGCGCGCCTTTCGGCACCCGCCACGGGTTGACCCGCAGCGCGCTGGCCTTTGTCGAAAACCGCAGTGATGGGTTCGGCATCCTTGAGGTGGAAACGCTGCGCCGGGACGAGGTCCGCTTGCGGCTGCTTGACCCGACCCGCAGCGCCGCGAGTTTTGACGGCAAGCGGGTCTATTTCGTTGAGGTTGGTCTTTGATGCATCTTCGCGTGATCCGCCTTTGCCTAGTGCTGCTGGCCCTGCTGAGCGGCCCGGTGCGTGCAGACCCGATCTCTGGTCAACAGGTGATCGACCTTGTGCACCAGGCGCTGGACGCCGCAGGGCAGGGCGGTCGCCCGGTCCTGTCACCGCACAGGGGCTTTCCGCCCTGTGCGGCTGACCCCGCCGTCACTGTTTCGAAAGCGGGCTGGAGTGTTGTTGAAATCACCTGTCCTGACCCGCAGGGTTGGACGCGCCGGGTCCGCATCGCGGGAGGGCAACCGATGGCGCGCGCGGCGCGCACTGCGCCGGACAGGCCCACCTCGACCCGTGCCATCGTGCTGACTGAAAGTCTGTCCAAGGGCACGGTTCTGACCCGCGACCATCTTGAGACCCGCGACATTCCCGGCGCCGGACGCGACGGGCGGATCACCGACATGAGCGCTGCTATCGGTCGTCGCCTGAAGGCCAATTTGGGGGCTAGGCAGGCTGTTCTGGCGCGGCATCTGGACCACGACTGGATGGTCCGCGAAGGCGTTCCGGTCACGATCGAGATCAAGACCGGGCCGATCATCATCGAAACCGGCGGCGTGGCGCTGCAATCTGGTCAGCTTGGCGAGGCGATCCGGGTGTCCAACGCCCGCAGCGGCCGCACAATCCACGTCACGGTCACAGGACCGAATAAAACGAGGGTCCGCCCTAATATTCGTTAACGCTGTGCCGTTCACTAAAAAACGCGGGGCATGCTACAGCCTCGGAAACGGAGAGTTGCAATGGTCGATTCAGTCAATTCAACCAACGGTGCAAAACTGCGCCTTCAGTCCGTCCAGACGGGTGGGACCACTGTTGGCCAGGATACAACTGCCTCCTCCGGCAACGTCAAGGCTGTCGACAATGCCCGGCTGAGCGATCAGGCCTCGGTGCAGATGATCAAGACGCTTGCCGAAAACGGTCCGCCCTTTGACGCGGAAAACGTCACCCGTATCAAACAGGCCCTGTCCGAAGGCCGCTATCCGGTGGATTCCCAGCGCATCACGGACAGCATTTTCCAAGATTACAACGCGCTGATGCGCTAATCCAAGGGCTTCCTCACTCATGTCTCATATCGAAATCGCTCTGATTGGCCTGACAACGATCTGCTTGCTGCTGCTGCCCATTGCGCTGCTGTTTCTGCGCCGCATTGCGCACGAACTGGTGTCGCTGAACCGGCAGGCCGCCAAAATTTTGCAAACCGACATTGACGGCATCGCCCAAACAGCGGCCAAGACCGCCGTTCAGTCCGCCGCCGAAACAGGGGATTCGGCCCAGGATGCGACCATACTCACCGAACTGTCCGACAGCATGGCCGAGATGAAGCGCGACTTTGAATGGCTGGTCAGCACCAGCATGATTGAACTGGCTATTAACATGGCGAGCACCGGCCAATCACAAGAGCGGATCGCCAAGCATACCGGCATCAGCACCAGTGAGCTTGACGCCATCCGCAAAGTAGCCAAGCACTGACCCATCTCATATCCAATCTCTGATGGTCGGGTCGTCGTGGTCGGCTGGTGCTCATTATGTGGTCGATGCGCTTGGCGCATCCAGTTTGGGTCATGGCTGTGGGTGAGATGGGTATTTTTTTACCTTTCGAAGGTGCGTGCCAACAAACGGTTTGTTCGACCGTATTCAGCAGATTACGGATGGATTTTCTTGGTGCAGGCCTTTTGGCCTAGCGGTAGGTTCTGTCTGCCATGGGCGTCGAGTCAATTTGGTTTTGCAGCCGTGTCAGCAGCGATTGCTCGGCTCGGTTCAAAGTTGCCTTTGGGTTCCAGACGACATGCACGTCAATCGCGGGCGGGGCTTCGTACGGGGGCACTTGCCACATCATGCCGTCTGCCACATCGCGTTGGGCGACATGCAGGGGCAGGGGGCCAATCCCAAGCCCTGCGATGATCATCCGGCGCACTTCTTCAAGGTGGCTGGATGTGCCCACGACCAGTTCGCCCATATTCGCTTCGGCGCGCATAAGGGCCACGGGTTTCAGCGCGTCTTGCAGCCGGTCGGTTTCAAAGCTGACGGCCGAGTGTCCCTCCAGATCGGCGCGTGTCAGTCCCGTCTGCTGGAACAGTGGATGCGGGGGGCCGCAGAACAAGCCAAAAAACTCGCGGTAAAGGCGTAGATATTCAAGCTTGGGGTTGCGTGTATGCACAAGGCAGACGGCAAACGAAGAAAAGCGCCCCGAAACGCTGCTGACGGCTTCGGACGACGAGAGCACATCAATCGACAGGGTCGCGCCGGGATGTTCGGCATGGAATTCTGCCAGCACCTGATCAAATAATGGGCACACGACATGACTGGCCAAGGCGATGCGCACATGGCCTGTGACCTCATCGGTCATTTCGCGCATGAGGGTCGACAAGCGCAGGATCGAGCCCTGAATATCGACGGCCTCGCGATATAAAACCTCCCCGGCCTTGGTCAGTTCGAAATACCCCGGTTTGCGGTCAATCAGACGCCGGCCTACGCGATCTTCTAGTTTTTTCAATGCGGTAGATAGTGACGGCTGGGTCAGTCGCAGCTTATGCGCGGCCTCGGTCACCGAGCGTGACTGCGCCAGCACCACAAAGCTGCGCAGCAGGTTCCAATCCAGTTCGCGCATCATGCGATCGGCGCGGTCCGGGGTGGATTTGGAGCTATGCATTGATTTCATCAATACCCACAATTCTAATTATCTATTTGATAAATGATTGGCGGCTTTGCATCGTTAACGCAAGCCCTGTCAAATTGGGTGTTTACGTGAGGGGAGATGTATGTCGGTCGAAGCCCGTGAGGCACGACAACCTTGGATTTTGCTGTCGCCTGCGCTTGGCGCGGTAACGTTTCTTTTGCTTGTCCCTTTGATTTTCATCATCGTTTATTCGTTCTGGCTGCGCTCGGCCATTGGCGGCGATCAGGTCGGGTTTTATCTGGACAATTGGCAAAAGGTTCTGACCGACCGATTTTATCGTGACATTCTTCTCAATACCCTAAAGATCGCGGCGGTCACCACGTTTATTTGCGCCTTGATGGGGTATCCTGCGGCGTATTTCATTGCCCGTTCAAAGGGCAGCAAGATGGTTCTTTTGTTGCTTTTGATGTTGCCGTTCTGGATCAGCTACATCATTCGCACGATGAGTTGGATCAACATTCTGGGCACATCCGGGGCGCTGAACACCTTGCTGGTTTCGGTTGGTGTGATCTCTGAGCCTGTGCAGATGCTGTATAACGAAGCCACCGTCATTCTTGGCCTTGTCCACTTCTTGCTGCCGTTCATGGTGTTGAACGTCTATGTCAGCCTTGAAGGGATCGATACCAATCTGGAGGACGCCGCAACCTCGCTTGGGGCGACGCGGTGGCAGGCGTTTTTACAGGTAACTTTGCCTCTGTCGCTGCCGGGCTTGGCGGCTGGCGGGCTGTTGTGCTTTGTTCTGGGCGCGGGCACCTATATCACCCCTGTCATTCTGGGCGGCCCGCGTGATGCCATGTTCGCCAATCTTGTGTTCGAGGCGATCATCACACAGCTGAACTGGCCGCTTGGCTCGGCGCTTTCGTTGCTGCTGCTGATGGTTCTGGGGGTGCTTGTGGCCATCTACAATCGTTATCTGGGCATGTCGCAACTGGCCAAGGGGTTGGGCTGATGGGATGGAATGCAATCCGGATCTGGACCGTCTTGGTTTACGGTTTCATGTTTTTGCCGGTGGCTGTGGTTGTGCTTTTGTCGTTCAACGCCAACCAATTCGGCAGCTTCCCGATGAGCGGCGTTTCCCTGCGATGGTTCGAAGAGTTGTGGCACAACGACGCCGTGATGCGCGCCTTTCGCACCTCGATCGTGTTGGGGCTGATGACGGCGGTGATCTCGACCACCTTGGGTATTTTGGCCAGCCTTGCCTTGGTGCGGTACAACGTGCCGGGGCGCAACACGATCACCACGTTGTTGATCGCCCCTATTCTGGTGCCCGAGGTTGTGCTGGCCGTGGCGTTGCTGCTGTTTCTGAACTGGCTGGGGATTGGCAAAAGCTTTGCCCTGTTGCTGGCCGGGCATGTGATCTTTACACTTCCGTTCGTGATCTTGGTGGTGCAGGCCCGCTTGGTCAGTATCAAGCGCGATGTGGAAGAGGCCGCGTTAAGCCTTGGAGCCAACCCGGTGCAAACCTTTTTCTCGGTCACGTTGCCCCTGATGCTGCCCGCCGTGGCGGCGGGGGCGCTGTTTGCCTTTACCATCAGTTTTGACGACATCACCGGCACGCTGTTCTGGAAGCCCGGCGGTGTCGAGACTGTTCCGACGCAGATCTTTTCGATGCTGCGCAACTCGATCAGTCCGGAAATCAACGCACTTGGCACGGTGATGATCATCATGACCGTCGGTTTGCCGCTGCTGGGGGCGGCGGTGGCCCGGAAACTTGCAATGAAAAGCGGCACCTAAGAACCGCGACCCCCTCAACAAGGAGAGATGAAATGGATAATACCAAAAGATACGAACGACTGCTGGACCGCTATCGCAACGGTGATCTGGACCGGCGGAATTTTCTGGGCCTGATCGGTGCGGCGGGTCTTGCCTATGGCGTGCAAACACCGTTTGCCAAGTTTGCCCACGCACAGGACGTCAAGCAGGTGCGCTTTGACGGGTGGGGCGGCGTTGTTTCCGAGGCGTTCCGCGAACACGCGTTTGATCCCTACACCGAGGCGACGGGTATCACCGTGGTCGATGGCACCTTTGCCGGTAGCGATGAGTATCTGGCGCAGGTTCGATCCAGCCAAGAGGGCGAATACAACATCGCGCACCTGTCGGGTGTGTTTGATTATGCGCGTTACGTGAACTTTGGCCTGACAGTCGAGTTGAATACCGACAACATCCCGAACATGTCGCTGGTCATGGACGCGCTGACAGACGCGTTCCGTGGTGTCACGCCCGATTACCTATCGGCTGTGCCCTATGACTACGGCACAACGGGCCTGGCCTATAACCGCAAGTATATCTCGGACGAAGAGATGAAAGAGAAAGGCGCCAGCATCCTGATCGACGAGGCCTACAAGGGTAAGATCGGCGGTTGGGGCGAGTGGCGCACACGCATTTGGTATGGCGCGTTGCAGACCGGCCAAGACCCCAACAACATTCAGGATATGGAGGCCGTCTGGGACGCCATCCGCAGTCACCGCGATCTGGCGCTGAAATATTGGTCCTCGGGGGCCGAACTGATGAGCCTGCTGGCCGAAGAAGAAATCTACGTGACCGAAGGTTGGTCAGGCCGTATCGCCGCCCTGCAACAAGAAGGCCACGATATCGGCTATTTCGACCCGCCGGGCAGCTTTGCATGGCAGGAATGCCTGCATGTCCTGAAGGGCAGCCCGGTTGAGGCTTGCGAAGAATTGCTGAACTTCATGCTGGCGCCGGAAACCTCGATTGCGGTGGCAGAAGGTCAGAACTATCCGCCGGCGCTGGACGGCACCAAGGTGGATCTGGGCGACAAGATTCCCACTTTGCCCGCCTATGACCCAACCGGCACGCTGGAGTCGCTGACCTTTGCCGATCCGACCTATTGGAATGGCAACGAGGCCGAATGGTCGGAAACCTTCAGCCGCGTGCAGCGCGGGTATTAACCGCTTGGCCTGTCCCGGCATCGCACCGGGGCAGGCCGTTTCGCCCCCTTGCAGGAGAACGTGATGAGTTCCGTCACCTTGAACAATATCGTCAAGCGTTTTGGCAATTTCACTGCCGTGCACCGCTCGTCACTGGACATTGCCGAAGGGGCGTTTGTGACTTTGTTGGGCCCGTCGGGTTGTGGCAAAACCACAAACCTACGGATGATTGCCGGGCTTCTGGATCCGACCGAAGGTGAAATCCTGATCGGTGGCAAGCGTGTGAACGATGTGCCGATCCACAAGCGCAATCTGGGGCTGGTGTTTCAAAACTATGCTTTGTTTCCGCATAAGACCGTGGCCGAAAACGTGGCCTTTGGTCTGAAATATCGCGATGTCGCCAAATCGGATATCCCGGCCAAGGTTGAGGCTGCATTGGACTTGGTGCAATTGCCGGATGTCGGCCACCGTTATCCCAAGGAACTGTCGGGTGGTCAGCAGCAGCGCATCGCATTGGCCCGCGCCATCGTGATCGAACCCGATGTTTTGCTGTTGGACGAGCCGCTGTCGGCCCTCGATGCCAACCTGCGCGAAGACATGCGTGTTGAATTGAAACGCATTCAGGCCCGTATCGGCGTGACGACGGTGTTTGTGACCCATGACCAATCCGAGGCGCTGGCGATGTCGGACCAGATCGTCGTGATGTCTGCCGGTCGGGTCGAACAGGTGGGCGCGCCTGAAGATGTCTACAACACACCCGCAAGCGAGTTTGTGGCGAATTTCCTTGGGGCGTCCAATATTCTTGAGGCCAAGTGCACCGGCACGCGGGCGGATGGTGACGTCACGCTGGAGGCTCCGATTTTCGGACAGATGACCGTGCCTGCGGCCAAAGCTCCAAGGGTCGAGGGTGCAGGCCCCGCCAAGCTTGTTGTTCGTGCCGAAAAGCTGCTTTTGTCGAAAGAAAAAGCCGCTGAGGGCGTGGTATCGGTTCCGGCCACCGTGGAAACGGTGGATTACCAAGGTCAGGCCGTGCGCTATTTCGTGCGGGCGGGCGAGACCCAATTGCAAGCGATCAACATGATAGATGGCCACCCGTTTGCCGAGGGCAGCCAAATCAATTTGCATTTGCGGCCACAGGATTGTGCCGCATTGCCGGGGGAATAAGATGAACCAAAGACCAAGCCATTTGTTCTATCAAGGACGTCAGCGCCGCCCGGTGCTGGATCAGGCGCGTGGCGTCTATATGTGGGATGTGGATGGTAAGCGGTATCTGGACGGGTCAAGCGGGGCGATGGTGTGCAACATCGGCCATTCGAATGAAAACGTGCTTGAGGCGATGCGTCGCCAGATGGAGAAATCCACCTTTGGCTATCGTCTGCATTTCGAAACGGAAGCTTCGGAAAAACTGGCCGCCAAAACTGCCGCCTTGTGCCCCGAGGGGTTGAACCGGGTGTTTTTTGTTTCGGGCGGCTCTGAAGCGGTGGAAAGCGCGATGAAATTGGCACGGCAATATGCCATTGCCGTGGGGAAAGACAGCCGGTGGAAGATCATTTCCCGCGCGCCCAGCTATCATGGCTGCACGTTGGGGGCCTTGGCGATCACGTCGTATGATCCGCTGACCAAACCGTTTGAGCCGATGATGCAGGCGATGCCGAAAATTCCGGCACCGCGCGCCTATCTGGATGGGCTGGACCCCGAGGACGAGGCGACAGGCCATCATTACGCCGACATGCTAGAGGCACAGATATTGGCCGAAGGGCCGGACACCGTGCTGGCCTTTATCGTCGAGCCGGTCGGCGGGGCCTCAACCGGGGCTTTGCCGCCGCCCAAGGGCTATATGGAACGTGTCCAAGAGATTTGCCGCAAATACGACGTGTTGCTGATCCTTGACGAAGTGATGACCGGCGCAGGCCGCACTGGCAAGTTTCTGGCCTGTGAACATTGGGATTTGCAGCCCGATATCATCGTGATGTCCAAGGGGTTTGCCGCAGGCTATGTCCCCTTGGGGGCGATGGCCGCTCATGAACGGCTGGTCGAGGCCGTGTTGGATGCGGGCGGTTTCCTGCATGGCTATACCTATGCCGGAAACCCTCTGGCCTGCGCGGCGGGCGTCGCGGTGATCGAAGAAATCGAACGGCAGGGATTGGTGCAGAACTCCGCCACCATGGGCGCGAAACTGATGGACCGGCTGGAGGGCCTGATGCAGCGTTATCCGATCATTGGTGATGTGCGCGGCATGGGCCTGTTGACGGCGTTCGAGTTTATGGCCGACCGCAAGACCAAAGCGCCCTTGCCCGCGCATTTGAAAGCGTTCGACCGGTTCGTGAACATAGCCTACGACAACGGCCTGATTGTCTATTCGCGGCGCACCCGCAACGGGGTCGAGGGGGATCATATCATCGTGGCCCCGCCGATGATCGTGACCGAGGGGCATCTGGATGAAATCACCCAGATGCTAGATACCTCGCTGGCGCAATTCACTGATGAAATCCGCCCCGAGCTGGACAAAATCGCATAAGGATAGGCCCATGTCAGGCATCATCATCACCTGTGCTGTCACGGGTTCAATTCATACGCCGTCGATGTCGCCGTATCTGCCGATTACGGCGGATCAGATCACGCAACAGTCGATTGGCGCCGCGCAGGCCGGGGCTTCGATCCTGCATTTGCACGCGCGCGATCCTGAAACCGGACGGCCCTCGGCCAGCGCAGATCACTTCATGGCCTTTCTGCCGCGCATTCATGCTGGCTGCGATGCGGTGCTGAACCTGTCCACCGGCGGTAGCGCGATCATGAGCCTTGATGAACGGCTGGCAGCCCCAAAGCGGGCGGCGCCAGAAATGGCCTCGTTGAACATGGGGAGCATGAACTTTGCCCTTTATCCTGCCGCAGAGCGCATAACCGACTGGCAGCATGACTGGGAAAAACCGTTCTTGGAAGGCTCGGATGATCTGGTGTTTAAGAACACGCCGCGCGATATCGCGCGCATCCTGACCGAACTTGGCACCGATCGTGGCGCGCGGTTCGAATTTGAATGCTACGATCTGTCCCATATCTATATGCTCAAACATTTCGTGGATCGCGGGTTGGTGCGCGCGCCCTTGTTCATCCAATTCGTTTTTGGCGTCTTGGGCGGCATGGGGCCCGACCCGGAAAACCTGACCCATATGGTGCGCATCGCCGATAAGCTGTTCGGCGATGATTACATGTTTTCGGTGCTGGCAGCGGGCCGCCACCAGATGCCCTTGATCACCATGGCGGCGGCCATGGGCGGGCATGTGCGCGTCGGGCTTGAGGATAGCCTGATGATCGCGCGCGGAACGCTTGCCGAAACCAACGCCCAACAGGTCACCAAAATCCGTCGCATTGTCGAGGATTTGGGACGCACCGTTGTGACCCCGGACGAGGCGCGCGCGATGCTGGGCCTCAAGGGGCGCGACAAAACCGCGATTTGAGGTCTTGGTGATGATGCAATTTCGCACCGTTCAAAACGACCATGATGTTGATTTGCTCGACACCGCCCTGCGCCATCTCAGCGATGATTTGGGGGATGTGCATGTGGCCGGGCAGGATGCGTTGAACGCGGCTTTGGGTGGTGCGTTTCCCTCTGCCCATGCCATTCTGGCGCTGGAGGATGAGGCCCTGCGCGGTGCGGTTCTGTTCAGCCCGGTTTTTTCCACGGTGCGCGGGGCGGCGGGGCTTTACGTTTCCGACCTTTGGGTGTCGGATGAGGCACGTGGCAAGGGGCTGGGCCGCAGGCTTTTGGCGGCTGCGGCAGACCGCGCCGGGCATCTGTGGCACGCCGATTGGATGTCTTTGGCCGTCTATCATAGCTCGGACGCCTCGCGCCGGTTCTACCAGCGTCTTGGGTTCGCGCCCGACACCGCCGCAACGGTTATGAAACTGGGGCCGGATGGCCTTGGCCGATTGATAAGGGATGCAGGATGAAAGCGATATTCGATGACCGGCAATGGCGTCACGACCCCAAGAATTTCATGGCCAACGGCAAACTTTTGCCAAGCCCCGAACAACCCGCCCGGATCGAAAAACTGACCGAGGGCGCACGCGCCGCTGGCTGTACGATGCAAGGCTGCGGCGACGCGGGCCTTGGGCCGATTGCCGCGCTGCATTCGCCCGAATACGTTACGTTTTTGCAAAATATCTACACGCGCTGGCAGCGTATCCCTGATGCGGGGGATGAGGTGATCCCCAACATTCACCCTGCCAACCGCAGTGATAGCTACCCCAAATCCGCAGTTGGGCAGGCGGGCTATCATCAGGCCGATACCGCCTGCCCGATTGGCGAAGGCACATGGGAGGCTGCCTATTGGTCGGCGCAAGTGGCCGTGACCGGGGCCGATCTGTTGATGGCCGGAGAACGCGCCGCCTATGCCCTGTCGCGCCCGCCGGGGCATCATGCCTTTGGCGATCTGGCAGGTGGCTTTTGCTTTTTGAACAACGCGGGCATTGCCGCAGAGCGGCTGCGCGCCAAGGGCTTGCGACCGGCCATTCTGGATGTGGACGTGCATCACGGAAACGGCACGCAGGGTATTTTCTATGACCGCGACGATGTGCTGACCGTGTCGGTTCATGCGGATCCGATCCGGTTTTATCCGTTTTTCTGGGGCCACGCGGATGAACGCGGCACCGGGCGCGGGATGGGCTATAACCTGAACCTGCCACTGCCACGCGGCACCGATGATGCGGCCTATCTTAAAACGCTTGATACCGCGCTTGAGAGGGTTTCCGCCTTTGGGGCCGATGTGGTTGTGGTGGCATTGGGCCTTGATGCCTATGAAGGCGACCCGTTCCAAGGCTTTGCGGTGACGACCCCGGGGTTCGGCCAGATCGGCGCGGCGATTGCCGGGCTTGGTCTGCCGACCCTGTTCGTTCAGGAAGGCGGATACCTGTGCGATAAACTGGGCGAAAACCTGACCGCCGTGCTGACCGGGTTTCAGGCGGCATGACACATCCCGACATCATCGTGATCGGTGGCGGTATCGCCGGGGTCAGCGCCGCGGCTGAACTGGCCGCTTTCGCCCGTGTTGTCCTTTTGGAAGGTGAGCCGCAGCTTGGCTATCATGCCACGGGCCGATCGGCGGCGGTGTTCATTCGCAACTATGGCAACGCCACTCTGCGTGCGCTCAATGCGGTTTCTGCGCCGCTGTTGGACCACCCCGAGGGTGTGTCCGATCACTCGCTTCTGTCACCGCGGGGCGAATTGATGATCGCCACCGAAGACGAACTGGACGCGCTTGAGGTCTATTGCGCCGGGGCCAGTGGCATTGAACGGGTCACCCCTTCGCAGGCCGTGGATATGGTGCCGATACTGCGCCCTGACCGGATTGCCGCCGCCGCCATCGAACATGACGCGCAGAACATCGACGTGGACCGCATGTTGCAGGGCTATGCGCGCTTGTTCAAATCTCGGGGGGGTAAGGTCATCACCGGCCAGCCGGTGACGTCGATCACCCGTCAAGGTGACGATTGGCAGATGTCTTTCGGCGACCGGACGCTGACCGCGCCTATCGTGATCAACGCCGCCGGGGCGTGGGCCGATCAGGTGGCCGCTCTGGCAGGCGTCGCGCCTGCCGTAATTCAACCGTTTCGCCGCTCGGCTGCGATCATCCCCGCGCCCCAAGACCATGACGTGGATCACTGGCCGGTTGTCGTTTCGGCCTCGGAATCGTGGTATGCGAAACCCGACGCGGGCAAGCTGATGGTGTCGCCCGCCGATGAAGATCCGGTCGATCCGCATGATGCATGGGTCGATGACATGGTTCTGGCCGAAGGTCTGCACAGGTTCGAACAGGCCGTGACAATTCAAGTCACGCGCGTCGAACACAGTTGGGCAGGACTGCGCAGCTTTGCCCCCGACCGCTCGCCGGTGGTCGGATTTGACGCCGAGGCCAAAGGGTTTTTCTGGCTGGCCGGGCAGGGCGGCTATGGGGTGCAAACCGCCCCGGCCTTGTCGCGCTTGGCCGCCGCTGTGGTCACAGGCACCGAACCGGCACTGGACGCGGCCACGCTTTCGGCGCTATCGCCTGATCGATTTCAACACCTCAAAAAGGACGTCACAAAATGACCGATATCACCCGCGCCCATGTGGGCCAACGCATGAGCCAGATCGTCACCCATAATGGCACGGTCTATCTGGCCGGACAGGTCGGCAACCCCGGCGACAGCGTGGCCGAGCAAACCAAAACCTGCATCGAAAAGGTGGACACCCTGCTGGCCGAGGCCGGATCGGATCCCACACGCATTTTGCAATGTACGATCTGGCTGGCTGATATGGCCGATTTCGCCGAGATGAACGCGGTATGGGATGCATGGGTGCCCGACGGCCACGCGCCCGCCCGCGCCTGCGGCGAGGCCAAGCTGGCCACCCCCGACTACAAGGTCGAATTTCTGGTGACCGCCGCGCAAGGCTGACCCCAAAAGCGGGCCGCCGGAATGTGGGCGGCCCCTTCTCCTTCATTGTTCCAAAAATACTCTCGCCGAAGGCGGCCCGCCATCTGCCGTATTGCACATGCGTTTGGTCAATGGACGCCGCGCGATGCTTGCGCTATCAGGCCCCTGACACCACGATGAAAGGCACGCCCATGTCCGGCCACGGCACCCCTATCCCAATGTCCTCGCACCGGTCTACGGGCCTTTCAGGCACAGCCGATGTGCCCGGCGACAAGTCGATCTCGCATCGTGCGTTGATCCTTGGGGCGTTGTCGGTGGGTGAAACCGTGATCACCGGCTTGCTGGAGGGGCAGGATGTGCTGGACACAGCCAAGGCGATGCAGGCCATGGGGGCGGATATCACGCGCGACGAACATGGCACATGGCGGGTGCATGGTGTCGGTGTGGGTGGGTTTGCCGAACCCGGTCAGGTGATCGATTGCGGCAATTCCGGCACCGGGGTGCGGCTGATCATGGGCGCGATGGCGACCTGTCCGATCACCGCAACATTCACCGGTGATGCGAGCCTGAACAAACGTCCGATGGCGCGTGTCACCGATCCGTTGGCCCTGTTCGGGGCACAAGCGGTCGGGCGGTCTGGTGGGCGGTTGCCGATGACGATTGTCGGGGCAGATGATCCCTTACCAGTGCGCTACACCGTGCCGGTGCCCTCGGCGCAGGTGAAATCGGCGGTGTTGTTGGCGGGGCTGAACGCGCCGGGACAAACCGTCGTGATCGAACAAGAGGCCACCCGCGACCATACTGAGCGGATGCTGGCGGGCTTTGGCGCGCAGATCACCACCGAAGACACGGATGAGGGCCGGGTCATCATCTTGACCGGACAGCCTGAATTGAGCCCGCAAACCATTGTCGTGCCGCGCGATCCAAGTTCGGCGGCGTTTCCGGTTTGTGCTGCGCTGATCACCGAAGGCTCGGATGTGCTGGTGCCGAATATCGGCCTGAACCCCACCCGCGCGGGTCTGTTCACCACGCTGCGCGAGATGGGCGCAGATCTGAGTTATGAAAACCAACGCGAGGAAGGCGGAGAGCCGGTGGCCGATCTGCGCGCACGTTTTTCGCCCGATATGACCGGGGTCGAGGTGCCGCCCGAACGCGCCGCGTCGATGATCGACGAATATCCTGTTCTGTCCGTGGTCGCGGCTTTTGCAAAGGGCGACACGGTGATGCGCGGCGTTAAAGAGTTGCGCGTCAAGGAATCCGACCGGATCGAGGCCATGACCACCGGCCTGCGCGCCAATGGCGTCGCGGTCGAGGACGGCCCGGACTGGTGGATCGTGACGGGCCGCGGCATGGGCAACGTGCGGGGCGGGGCCACCTGCGCCAGCCACCTTGATCACCGCATCGCCATGTCGTTTCTGGTGATGGGGCTTGCCACGCAATCGCCGGTGCATGTGGATGACGGCGGCCCAATCGCCACATCCTTCCCGGTGTTCGAGCCGCTGATGGCCGATCTCGGCGCTGACATTCGGCGCGGCTGAGGGGGCGGTCTGGTCGCCCTAAACTCGTTCTTTGACGAAATGGTCAATGTCCGCTGTGCGGACTTTGCTTCTGATCCTTCGATGCCCCACTCGGAATCAAGGCCGAAGGCCGCCGAGCATCGCCTGACCGTCCCGCGGTCTGGCGATTTGGCGGGGCTTGGTGCGCGGCCTGACTGAAGCAATGACTAGGCAGGCATAAAGCTCTGCATCTCGCAGGTCGGATCGCCAGCCCACGGTCAGGCG
>NZ_JAAORB010000036.1 GCF_011601345.1 Roseovarius gahaiensis | reverse complement strand
CACGGCGCGATCACGCAACTCAACAGGATGTGGCTTGCCCATAACTGACCCCCATATATGCCTCAAAAGCATGGAATTACAAAGCAAGCATCATGGGAATCCTGAATCTGATCAGGGGCGACACGCTCTAGCCAAAGCCTTTTCAAAAGGGGCGCGCGTGCCGCGCGCACAGATGTATTGATTGGGGGCGCTGCCCCCAAACCCCCGGGATATTTCTAAACAGAAGAAAGCCTGTAAATGGCACGCTCAGAGCGTGACGCCGCGCCGCCCAGCCAGATCCGTGAAATACTGCCATGCCACCCGGCCCGACCGACCGCCGCGCGTGGCCTGCCATTCTATCGCCTCGGCGCGAAGGGTCGCATCGTCGATCTCTAGGGAATACGCCGCGCAATAGCCGTCGATCATCGACAGATATTGATCTTGGTCGCAAGGATGAAAGCCCAGCCACAGGCCAAACCGGTCACTGAGCGAGACCTTCTCTTCGGCCGCCTCACCGGGATTGATCGCACTGGCGCGTTCGTTTTCAATCATGTCGCGCGGCATCAAGTGACGCCGGTTCGATGTGGCGTAAAACACCACATTATCCGGACGGCCTTCGATCCCGCCATCCAGAACAGCCTTAAGCGATTTATAGTGCTGGTCATCATGGCTGAACGACAGGTCGTCGCAAAACAGGATGAACCGGGCGTCGCTTGCGCGCAGGTGATGCAGCAAGCGCGACACGCTAGAGAGGTCTTCGCGCTGAAGCTCAACAATCTTGAGCGGCGTCCCTTCGGCCCGCACGGCGGCATGCACCGCTTTGACAAGGCTGGATTTTCCCATGCCCCGCGCCCCCCACAAAAGCGCATTGTTGGCCGGTAGCCCGCGGGCGAACTGGCGGGTGTTTTCAAGCAATGTGTCGCGTGATCGGTCGATGCCGACCAACAAAGACATGTCCACACGGCTAACCTCTGGCACTGGATCAAGCCGGTCCGGCTCCACATGCCAGACAAACGCATCAGCCGCATCGAAATCCGGCACGGTCAACGGCGCCGGAGACATCCGCTCCAGCGCCGCGGCAATGCGATCTAACGCGTCAGTCACTTGGGCTTGTCCTTATCGTCGTCCTCGTCGTCGCCGAATTCGTCGAGCAAGGGGTCGTCAAATTCTGATTCGCCATACGGATCTTCGGCGGCATCAGGTGTCTCAGGGTTCGGTTCATCCGTGTCCTGCGTATCCTCCGGCTCGTCCTCATCGTCATCGAACCACAGCCCTTCGGCGCGCAACTGCGCTTCACGCTTGGCTTCGACCCGGCGCACCAGCCAAATCGACACCTCATAAAGCCCATAGACCACGACAAACAGGATGCCTTGGGTGATCACGTCTGGCGGCGTCACCAACGCGGCCAGCACCAAAATGCCAACCATCGCGTATTTGCGCACATTGCCAAGGCCTTCGGCACTGACAAGCCCAGCCTTGCCCATCAGCGTCAAAAGCACAGGCAACTGGAAACACAGGCCAAAGGCGACGATGAACTTGATCGTCAGATTGAGATATTCTTGGGCCGAGCCTTGGAACACCACGCTCAGCGGGGCGGCCGCTTGCGGATCGCCTGACGGCAGGGCTTCGCCCCCGGTGCCGAACTGCTGGAAGCCAAGAAAGAAATCATAGGCCAAGGGCGTGACCACATAAAACGCGAATGCCGCCCCCAGCAAGAACATGAAGGGCGAGGCCACGAGAAACGGTAGGAACGCACCCTTTTCAGATTTGTACAGCCCCGGGGCCACAAACCGCCACATCTGGTTGGCGATGAAGGGGAACGAAAGCATGAACCCCCCCAGAAGCGATACCTTGATCGCGACGAAAAATCCTTCTTGCGGCGAGATGAAGATCAGGTCGCAATCCTGTCCACGATTGGCCAGCACCTGACACAGCGGATCGGTCAGGAAATTAAAGATCGGCGTCGCCACTGTGAAACAGATGATCATGCCGATCAGAAAGGCCACGACCGCCTTGATCAGCCGCGTGCGCAATTCTGCCAGATGCTCAATCAGAGGGGCCGAGCTTTCTTCGATCTCGTCTGTAGGGCTCATGCCTTGCTGTCCTCGGGGGGCGCGTCGGCCGCATCATCGGGTGGTGCGGTTTCGGCCGCTTCGGCCTCGGCGCGCGCGGCCTCTTCTTCAGCCAACCGCTTGGTTGCGGCTTCCGCTGATTTTTGGCGGATTTTGTCGGCTTTTTCCCGGCGCTCTTCGCTCAACTCTGATTTGGGCTCGGCCTTTTTCTTGGGGCCCGACATGGTATCCTGCGTGAAGCTTGACGAGGCTTTCTTGACCTCGTCCATCGCGCTGCCCATCGGGTTCGATGCTTTTCGCAAGCTGTCCGACACGTCCTTGACGCCGCTTTCATCCGCCGCGTCGTTCATCGCCTGGCTGAAATCGCGGGCCATGCGCTTGGCTTTGCCCACGAAATTACCGACGGCCCGGAACATGCCCGGCAGATCCTTGGGGCCGACGACGATCAGCGCGACAATGCCGATCACCAGCAGCTCGGTCCAGCCCAGGTCGAACATCTGACGCTCAGACCTTGTCTTTGTCGTCTTCGGGCGTCACGTTCTTGGCCGTGTCTGCTGCCCCGGTCTCGGTCTCGTCGCCAGCGTCCTCGATCTCTTTGTTGCCATCGGCAACGCCTTTCTTGAACGATGTGATGCCTTTGCCCACCTCGCCCATCAACGAAGATATCTTGCCACGGCCGAATAGAACCAGCACCACCACGGCAATCAGAAGAAGGCCCGGAAGGCCAATATTGTTCAGCATAATTTCTCTCCCATTGTCGGGGGTCGTTTGTGCGCCGCCCCGACATTTTCGTCAACCGTATCTAAGCCCTCAGCGCGCCGGTTGGAAGAACCAATAGCGCTTCACACCCGATAAATCCGCAAATTACCGCTTGTGGACGCAGGTAAACCGATCCGATGGGCCATCGCAAGCGACCTACGTCGCCTTAAAGCTGTTTCATTGTTCCCAAAATACTCCGGGGGAGTCGCGGCTTGCGGCGACGGGGGCAGCGCCCCCTATTTGCCCCCGATCAAGTCTTGACCGGAAACGTAAAACACTTGTCGCGCCGGATCATCAGCCACAATGGCTTACCGGGACTGGGCAAGAACACGTTCGGCACCGTCGCCCGCATGATCGAGCCATCGTGATCCATGCGAAACTCGACAAGGCTTTCGCTGCCCATGAACCGCGCCCGCCGCACGACACCGCGCGCCGCTGTGCCCATTTCAATCGTCGGCTCGGGGCCACGCCCGTTGCGGTCAAAGTCGATCTTGATGTGCTGCGGGCGGATGACAATATCCACTTCACTGCCTTCATGCACACCCGGAGCCAGAAACTGGCCAAACGGCGTTTGCACCAAAGATCCCTGAACTTTACCGCGCAGGACGTTGATATCACTGAAGAAAGCTACCGCATCGCGATCCACTGGCGCGTTATAAATATTGTATGGTGCGCCTTGCTGCACAATCCGGCCTGCGCGCATCAGGGCAATCTCATCGGCCATGCGCATGGCCTCTTCCGGCTCATGCGTGACCAGGAGAACAGCGGTATCCTGTTCGCGCAGAATGTCCAGCGTTTCATCGCGAATCCCGTCGCGCAAGCGGTTGTCGAGGCCCGAAAACGGTTCATCCATCAGCATGATCGACGGGCGCGGGGCCAAGGCGCGGGCCAAGGCCACCCGCTGCTGTTCGCCCCCCGACAATTCATGCGGATATTTCTTGCCGTAATCACCCAGCCCGACCCGCTGGAGCAATTCATCCACACGGCGGCCCATCTCGGCCTTGTCGCCGGAGAGGCCGAAAGACACATTCGCCCCGACCGTCAAATGCGGAAACAAGGCAAAATCCTGAAACATCAAGCCGATATGGCGCCGTTCCGGGGGGATGCGGAAGGTCGTATCGCAGACCAGATGACCATCGACCCAGATCTCGCCTTCGTCCTGCATTTCAACGCCAGCAATCATCCTAAGCGTGGTCGATTTGCCGCAGCCTGAGGGGCCAAGCAGGCAGGTCACCTGCCCCGGCATCACCCGCAGAGACACGTCATCGACCACACGCTGCCCATCGTAGCGCCGCACAAGATTGCGAATCTCAAGTCTCGGAGTTGCTGGCTGCACGTCGGCCTCATGTCTTTCCGATCAATTTGATCGGATATTGTTGCAGGGCAGATAGCAACCCCTTGACCGATGCGCAAGAGATCGGGGGGTCATTGCCCCCCGTCAAGCGCCTGTGTCAGGTCGGCAATCAGGTCATCCGCGTCTTCGATTCCGATGGACAGCCGCAACAGGTTGACGGGAATGCCGGTATCGGGCTCGATCGTGGCGCGGTGTTCGATCAGGCTTTCAACCCCGCCGAGGGAGGTCGCGCGGTGAAACAGCTGCAAGCGTCCAGCCACTTCGATTGCGCGCGCCGCATCGCCCCGCACCAGAACGGACAGCAAACAGCCATAGCCGCCGCACATCTGCTGTGTGGCCACCGCGTGGCCCGGATGATCGGTCAGGCCCGGATACCACACCGCGTCGATCCCGTCATGCGCGGCCATGGCCTTGGCCACGCGCAGCGCGTTGGCGCACATCCGCTCCATCCGCAGCGGCAGCGTGCGCAATCCGCGCATCAACAGCCAGGCCTCGAACGGCCCAAGAATGGCGCCGCCATCGTGGCGGGCCTGCGCAATAGCGCGCCAGACGGGGGCATCCGCATCGCGGCACGACAAAACACCGGCCACAACATCGCTATGCCCGTTCATCGACTTGGTGGCCGAATGCATCGAGATATCCGCGCCCATGTCCAACACCCGGCTCAGCACAGGTGAAGCCGCCGTGCCGTCCACCGCCAACAGCGCGCCAGCCGCATGCGCCAGATCTGCGGCGCGGGTGATATCGGTGATCTTCAGCCAAGGATTCGACGGCACCTCGATCCAAACCAGATCGGCGGGCGTGGCGCAGGCCGCTTCAAGCGCCGTGATATCGCTGCTGTCCACCTCCTCAAGCGTTACGGCGTGGCGGGCGCAATAGTCCCGCACCCAAACCGTGGCCCCCCAATAGATGCCGGATTGCATGATGACCCGGGCCCCAGAGGGCAGCGCGCGAAACAGCGCGGCAATCGCCGCCATGCCCGATGGAAACAGCAAGCTGTCGGCGGCGCCTTCAAGCTGGCGAATCACCTCTTCGGTCTGGCGCACCGTGTCGTTTTCGTCGCGGGCATACAGGTTATCGGCCCGCATTAGGGCGTTATCCGAATGCCGCGCATAGGTGCTGGCCACCGCAATGCCCGGCACCACACCACCGTCGCCCATATTCATCGCCCCCGCCGCACGTGCGGCAATGGTTGCGGGTTTCAGGTTGTCGTCGCTCATGCGGTCCCTCCGATCTGAAATAAACGTCCCGGCCCCCAGCAGTGGTAATCCGCCACCCCCGACAGGCGCAGCATATGCCAAAGCAGCGCAAGGTTCGAACTGATGACGGGCAGGCCCAATTCGGCTTCGACCGTGTCGATGATTCCGAAACTGCGCAAGTTGGTGCAACTGCTGAACACCGCCTGAACCCCCGGGCGACGGCCCAGATCCAGCATCGCGGCGGCGGTGCTGGCCTCAGTGATGCGGCCCACGGTCCAATCTTCGCTTTGGCCGAAACTGGCCTCGGCCAGCACCTCGATTCCGTTTTGGGCGAACAAGGCCACCAAGGGCCCGGTGACCGATGGCACATAGGGCGACACCAAGGCGATTCGCTGCACCCCCAGATGATGCAGCGCCGCCGCAGCGGCGCGCGCCGGATCGGTCACCGGCACAGCCGGATGCGCTGCGTTCACCAGATTGGCCACGCGGTCACTGCCGATCACCGTCGCCCCCGAGGTGCAGCCATAACCCAAAGCCGCCAAACCTTGCGGAAAACGCGCGGCGGTGGCCGTCATCTGTGCTTCCATGGTGGACAGATCGTCTGGCGTGACATGGGCGTTGGCGGGGATACGCGCATGCAGAAGGTTCACCGGGCGGCCCGCCATGGTGCCTCCGGCCTCATGCTCCAACGAGGTGTCGGTGCTCAGCACAATCACCCCAAGGCGGCGGCCCTGCCCCGCGCCATCATCCAGTTCAAAGGGAATCATGCCCGCCCTCCGCTTGCTGGCGTTTCCTGATCCGGTCGGCTGATCGTGCCACCCGAGACGCCCGCGCGCACGCCCGTCGTACCGGGGCACGAGGTGGGCAAGCCCCGCGCCACGCGCACCGCCAGATGGGCAAAAGCCTGCGCTTCCAGCATGTCCCCGTCCAGCCCCACGGCCTCGACCGGCTCAACTGGGCACTCCAGCGCCACGCGCAGCATTTCCATCAAAACGGGGTTCTTCCGCCCACCACCGGTAACCAGCAAACGCGCGGGCGGTTCGGGGCAATGCTCCATCCCGCGCAGCACGGCCGCCGCACTCATGCCGGTCAGGGTCGCCACCGCGTCGGCATGGTCCAGCTCGCCCACCAACCCGATCATGTCCTTGAAGGCGTCACGATCCAGCGATTTGGGCGGCATTTTCAAAAAATACGGCTCGTCCAGAAACAGCTCTAGCGCGCCTTGCGCCACCGTGCCTTTGCGCGCCAGTGCCCCATCACGGTCAAACGGTTCGCCGCGCCGCTCCAGCATGACATCGTTGATCGGGGCATTGGCCGGGCCGGTGTCAAAGGCCAGCAATGCGCCCGCCTCATCCGGTGTGGCCTTGCGCGGATCAACCCATGTCAGGTTGCCAACCCCGCCAAGGTTCAAAAACGCCAGCGGTGCCTCCGCGCCAATCCACTGCGCACAGGCGAAATGGTAAAACGGGGCTAGCGGCGCGCCTTCGCCGCCGAACCGGATATCGGCGCTGCGGAAATCCCACACCACCGGCACGCCCAATGCCTGCGCCAGTGCGTCGCCATCGCCCATTTGATGCGTGCCGCGGCCCTGCGGCTCATGCGCAAGGGTCTGGCCGTGAAAGCCTACCAGATCAACGCCATGAAATCCCGCCAACGCCTCGATATGCGCGGTTTGCACCACGCGCAACGCCTCGTCCACATCCTCGCCCGGCCAACGGCCAAGCGCGGCGCTCAGCACCGTTTGTTCTTGCGCGGAATAAGGCCGATACAGGCTATCGCCAAAGCCATAGATACGTTCGCCATCGGTTTCGACCACGGCGGCATCCACCCCATCCAGCGAGGTGCCCGACATCGCGCCAAGCGCGCGCATCGGCTTTGCGTTCAACATGGCCTTTCCCTTCGCGTGTTCCGTGCCTATACATGCCGCGCAATCAAGACCGGGACAAGCAATATGACCTACCACCCCAAGTCCGACTTTCTGCGCGTGATGATCGAGCGCGGCTTTCTGGCCGACTGCACCGATCTGCAAGCGCTGGACGACAGCCTGATGGCAGGTCCGGTGACGGCCTATATCGGCTATGACGCCACCGCCAAATCGCTGCATGTGGGCCATTTGCTGAACATCATGATGCTGCGTTGGCTGCAAAAGACCGGCCACCGCCCGATCACCTTGATGGGGGGCGGCACCACCAAGGTGGGTGATCCTTCTTTCCGATCGGACGAACGCCCGCTGCTGGACGAGGCGCAGATCGGCGAAAATATCGACGGCATGCAGCAAGTCTTTCAGCGCTATCTGTCCTACGACGACAGCACCGGCGCGATGATGCTGAACAACGCCGAATGGCTGGATCAGTTGAAATACATCGAATTCCTGCGCGACATCGGGCGCTATTTCTCGGTCAACCGGATGCTGAGCTTTGAGTCGGTGAAATCGCGGCTGGACCGGGAACAATCCCTGTCCTTCCTTGAATTCAACTACATGATCCTTCAGGCCTATGATTTTCTTGAACTGAACCGCCGCTATGGCTGCACCCTGCAAATGGGCGGGTCGGATCAATGGGGCAATATCGTCAACGGCATCGACCTGACACGCCGTGTGGCGGGCACCGAGGTGTTTGGCCTGACCTCGCCGCTGTTGACCACCGCCGATGGCCGCAAGATGGGCAAATCGGCAGGCGGGGCGATCTGGCTGAACGCCGACATGCTGTCGCCCTATGAATTCTGGCAGTTCTGGCGCAACACCATGGATGCCGATGTGGGCCGTTTCCTGAAATACTACACCGAATTGCCGGTGGACGAGTGCGACCGCCTTGGCGCGCTGCAAGGCTCCGAGATCAACGAGGCCAAGGTGATCCTGGCCAACGCGGTCACCACGCTGCTGCACGGGGCCGACGCGGCGCAGGCGGCCGAGGCCACAGCGCGCGAAGTGTTTGAAAAAGGCGGCACGGGCGATGACCTGCCGACGCTGGAACTAAGCCTTGCCGATCTGGACGATGGCGGGATGTCGATCGTTCAAGTCATCGTCAAATCCGGCCTCGCCAAATCCGGCAAAGAAGCCAAGCGCCTGATCGCCGAAAACGGTGCGCGTCTTGATGATGCCCCGCTGACCGATGCCGGTTTGATGATTGATGCCGCCGCGCTGGCCTCGCCGATCAAGCTATCGGCAGGCAAAAAGCGTCATGCGCTGATCAAACTGGTGCAGTAAAGCCCAGCTTGCACGGCTGCGCGCAACCGGGCCGGCGGGCATATATCGGCATTGTGTCGGCTTGCCTAATTCGATATTTCTTAAAATATCGAATTTACACGGCGGAGTCCCGATATGGCCGATCCAAATGCCACGCAAATGCCCGCTGTGATCGGCACGTTTGAGCGTTGGCTTTCGCTTTGGGTGGCCTTGGCAATCGGCGCAGGCGTGCTTTTGGGCAATCTGGTCCCCGGCCTGTTCCAGACCCTTGCAATGCTGGAGATCGCCTCGGTCAACCTGCCGGTGGCGGTGTTGATCTGGGCGATGGTCTATCCGATGATGGTTGGCGTCGATTTCACCGCCCTGCGCGACATAGGTGAGCGCCCCAAGGGCCTTGTCGTGACGCTGGTCGTCAACTGGCTGATCAAGCCCTTCACCATGGCCGCCCTTGGCGTTTTGTTCTTCAACTATGTCTTTGCCGGGCTGATCCCGCCAGATGATGCGCAGGCCTATCTGGCCGGTCTGATCCTGCTGGGCGCGGCCCCGTGCACCGCGATGGTGTTCGTCTGGTCGCAACTGACGCGCGGCGACGCCACCTACACTCTGGTGCAAGTCAGCCTCAACGACGTGATCATGGTCTTCGCCTTTGCGCCCATCGTGGCGCTTTTGCTGGGCGTCACCAATATCGTCGTGCCGTGGGAAACCTTGGTGCTGTCTGTCGCGCTGTATATCGTGCTGCCACTGATTGCCGGTCTGCTGACCCGGACCCGCCTGATGACGCGCGGCGGCGAGACCGCGGTTGATCAATTTCGCGACTGGATCAAGCCGGTCACCGTGATCGGCTTGCTGGTGACGGTCGTTCTGCTGTTCGGATTTCAGGGTCAGGTGATCCTGGAAACGCCTTTGATCATCGGCCTGATCGCCGTGCCGCTGCTGTTGCAAAGCTATGGCATCTTCGCACTGGCCTACGGTCTGGCGCGGCTCTGGCGCATCCCGTTCAACGTGGCCGCGCCCTGCGCCCTGATTAGCACCTCCAACTTTTTCGAACTCGCCGTCGCTGTCGCAATCAGCCTGTTCGGTCTTGGATCTGGTGCCGCCCTGGCGACGGTGGTCGGGGTTCTGGTCGAGGTGCCGGTGATGTTGTCGCTGGTCGGCTTCGCCAACCGGACCCGCCACTGGTTTCCGGACTGACCGCACGGCACGGATGCCTTGCAAAATCTGCAACTGTTTTAGACGGATGGACTACGTCTCAGCCGCGCTGCGCCAAGGCATCCTGCAAGACCGCTTTAACCGTGTCGCGCGGCACGTCGCCGGTCACGAAAGCCTTGCCAATCCCACGCGCCAAAACAAAGTTGAGCGTGCCATCGACCACTTTTTTGTCCTGCGCCATCAACTCCAGCAAGCCATCTGCATCGGGCAAATCGCCTTCTATGTCAGACAGATCCACCTTCATCTTCATGTCGCGCAGATGGGCGCGCACGCGGCTTGGGTCTTCTTGGCTGCACAGCCCAAGGCGCGAAGACAACTCGAACGCCAAGGCACAGCCAATCGCCACCCCTTCACCATGCAGCAGCCGGTCGGAATAACCCGTCGCCGCCTCCAATGCATGGCAAAAGGTATGGCCCAAATTCAAAAGCGCCCGGTCGCCCTGTTCGGTTTCATCGCGCACCACGATGTCGGCTTTCATCTGGACCGAGCGTTTGACGATCTTGATTCGGGCCGCCATATCGCCAGCCGCAGCAGATGAAGCGTTGCGCTCAAGCCATTGGAAAAACTCAGAATCCCCCAACAGGCCGTATTTGACCACCTCACCATAGCCCGACAGGTAATCACGCTTGGTCAGCGTATCCAGAACGCCGGTATCGGCCAGCACAAGACTGGGCTGATGAAAGGCACCAATCAGGTTCTTGCCCTGCGGCGCGTTGATCCCGGTTTTACCGCCAACCGAGCTATCGACCTGCGCCAGAAGGCTGGTCGGAATTTGCACAAATCGCACCCCGCGACGCAGCACCGCCGCAGCAAAGCCAACCAGATCGCCGATGACCCCGCCGCCAAAGGCAATCACGATATCGCGGCGTTCAATCTTTTCGGCCAAAAGCCATTCGACAACCCGCTCGAAATGCGGCCAAGATTTCGTCGCCTCACCCTGCGGCAAAGTCATGCTTTTCACGGAAATTCCGTTTTTTTCCAGACCCTTGCAAAGCGTTTGCAAATGCAGGTCTGCCACATGCGCATCCGCGACAATCGCCACGCGCGGACGATGCAATAGTGGGCTGATCAAGTCGCCCGACTGCTGCAACAGGCTTGGGCCGATGTGAATA
Source organism: Roseovarius gahaiensis (assembly GCF_011601345.1). Taxonomy (GTDB): domain Bacteria; phylum Pseudomonadota; class Alphaproteobacteria; order Rhodobacterales; family Rhodobacteraceae; genus Roseovarius; species Roseovarius gahaiensis. Next base: position 17,259 of record NZ_JAAORB010000036.1, on the reverse strand, counting down.
TCGTAGGCCCGGTCGCCGAGTGGCACATGCACGGTTTCCATCATGGTTTTGCCTCCAGAACATCGGGCCGCGATGCCAAAGCGTCACGCACCTTGCTGGCCATTGTCTCGATTGAGTATTCGGGCCGAGCTTGGACACTGATATCGGCCATGGCATAGATCGGCGCGCGCGTCTCATAGAGGTTTTGCAGCGTTTCGTATGGATTATCTGTGCGCAGTAAAGGTCTGGTATTCTTGTATTTTACGCGATTCCACAACAGCGGCAAATCGGCCTTCAACCAGACCGACACGCCCTTGTCAGAAATCAGCTTGCGGTTTTGCTCGGACAAAAACGCGCCCCCTCCGGTGGACAGGATGCCGCTTTCTCCATCTAGAAGGCGGTCAATCACCTGCGTTTCACGAGCGCGGAAAAATGCTTCGCCATCGCGGGCAAAAATTTCGGCGATACTCATTGCCGCGGCGCTTTCGATTTCGGCATCTGAATCCAGAAACGGCACCCCAAGGCTGGCGGCCAAGGCCTTGCCCACGGCGGTTTTTCCCGCCCCCATCATACCCACCAGAACAACAGTTTTCTTCAGTTTCGACTGCGTTGTCGCGGTCACTTTCGGCGCTCCCCTGCCAAAACACGGCGTTTTGATACTGAATGACGTGATCTTGTTCAAAAGGCCAGTTATAAAGTTTACAAAAACCGAACAGATACAGGCAGGCCCGATATGTTTAGACTGATCAAATGGCTGTTCTACCTTGCCATTCTGGCATTTATAGCGCTGGTGGGGTATGCGTATCTCGGGCCGTTTTTCGGCGCGGATTTCACCCCGCCTGTGAACGAAATTCGTCAGGACATCATACTTGAGACAGGCTAAGGCGCTTATACTGGTATTTTTGGCCGCGCCGGTCTCCACGACCGCGCAAGAGCCGCTGTCGGCCATCGACTGGCTTGATGCGCCTGTTTCGGTCAGCGTGGCGGCCCCACGCAGTGTGCCGCCTGACGAATCCCCGATATCAAAGGGAATCATCACACCTGATGTGGCGGTGATGCCTTTGGGCGCGCAGCGCAGCGACTCGGTTGGGCTACTGCCATCAGACACCACTGGCCTGCCCTCGCATCTTTGGCAGGCCAGCACCACGGCCACGCTTATGGCGCAGCTTTCCGCCTTGCCTGACACGCCGCTGCCCGCGACGCAGGCCCTATATTACACGCTTCTTCTGGCCGAGGCCGACCCCCCCGCCGATGCCGGGGCCAACGCCGCGTTTCTGATTGCCCGGCTAAACGCGTTGCGCACCTATGGCGCGGTCGATCCGGCACTTGCGTTGCTAGAGCGGGCCGGGCCGGCCACCGCGCCGCTGTTTGACAGCTGGCTTGATCTGGCGCTGCTGGCCGGTGTCGAGGATGCCCCCTGCGAGGCCTTGGCCCAGAACCCTGTGCTGACGGATCGGTATAGCGCACGCATTTACTGCACGGCGCGCGCAGGCGATTGGCAAACCGCGGCGCTGACCTTTGAATCGGCACAAGCGCTTGGTTTATTGAGTGCCGTTGAAGCCGACCTGCTGGCGCAGTTTCTGGACCCTGAAACGATTGACACCGGGCCGGAGCTGCCCCCGACACCGGGCATGACACCGCTGATCTTTCGCCTGTATGAAGCAATGGGCCGCCCAATGCCCACAGGTGGCCTGCCGCGCGCCTACGCCATGGCCGATCTGCGCCCCACCGCAGGCTGGAAGGCCCGCATCGAGGCCGCCGAGCGGCTGGCCCGAACCGGCGCACTGCCGCCCAACCGCCTGCTTGGGCTTTACACCGAGCGGACGCCCGCAGCCTCGGGCGGCGTATGGGACAGGGCCAAGGCAATCCAAAGTTTTGACAAGGCACTTGGCAGCGCCCAGCCCGAACGGATCGCGGCCACCCTGCCCGCCGCGTGGCGGGCCATGCGCGAACAAGGGCTGCACATCGTGTTTGCCGATCTTTTCGGCCAAGAGTTGCTGGACCATAGGCTACCCGATGGCCCGGCTGCCGATCTGGCGTTGCGCATCGCACTGCTTTCGCCCGACTATGAGCAGGCCGCGCCCAAGGCCACCAAATCACACCAGTTTTTGGCCGGGCTGGCGCAAGGCACCCCCGAGGCCAAGCTGGCCCGTAGCGACATGGAACAAGCCATTACCGATGCTTTTGCAACTACCGGCCCAAGCCCGGATCATGCCGGGCTTTTGAATACCGGCAAGCTGGGTCAGGCGATTCTGAACGCGGCCTTGCAACTCGATACCGCAGGGCCGCGCGGATACGCGCAGATCACCTCGGCCCTGTCGACCCTGCGCGCCGTCGGGCTTGAGGATACGGCCCGCCGTGCGGCGTTGCAGCTTTTGCTGCTTGATGGCCGGGCCTAGGCCATGGCACCCACCACCGGACGCCATTGGATTTCCGCCTTTCTTGAGGCACAGGCCGCCGAACTTGGTGCCGCTCAGAACACCCTTCAGGCCTATGCGCGCGATCTGTCGCATTTTGACGACTGGCTGGCCGATCAAGGGCGTGACACCCCACAGGCCACGCAACACGATATCGAGGCTTACCTGATTCATTGCGATGCACAGGGGTTGGCACGCGCCACCCTTGCGCGCCGCCTGTCGGCGATCAAGCAGCTTTACAGATTCGCCTTCGATGATCGGCTGCGCGGCGACAACCCTGCCCTGCGCATCAAAGGGCCGGGGCGTGATCAAAAACTGCCCAAAACCCTGAGTGAGAATGAAGTTGATCGCCTTTTGCAAGCCGCCCGCACGCATGGCCGCTCTGCCTCGGACCGCGCACGCAACACCTGCTTGATGGAGCTTTTATACGCCACCGGCATGCGCGTTAGCGAATTGGTGGCCTTGCCGGTGTCGGCGGCGCGTGGCGATCCGCAAATGCTGTTGATCAAAGGCAAGGGCGGCAAGGAACGCATGGTCCCGCTGTCGCCCGACGCGCGCGACAGGTTGGCCGAGTGGTTGACGCTGCGCGACACCGCCCAAGACGCCGCCCGCGCCAAAGGGCGTGCCGTGTCGGCGTTTCTGTTCCCCTCCTCCGGCAAGGCGGGTCACCTGACCCGGCACCGATTTTACATGCTGATCAAGGAACTGGCGGTTGCTGCGGGCGTCGCACCGGCCAAGGTGACGCCGCACACCCTGCGCCATGCCTTTGCCACGCATCTGCTGGCCAATGGTGCCGATCTGCGGGCCATCCAAACCCTTTTGGGCCATGCCGATGTGGCCACCACCGAAATCTATACCCATGTGCTGGAAGAGCGTCTGCGCGATCTGGTGCAGCAGCATCACCCGTTGGCCGTGGCGGCCCGTCGCAATTCGGGCGGCAGCACGTCGTCCGACGGCTAATAACCCGAGGACAGCGCACTGTCATAGCCTTGGGTCAGCCCGGCATCGCGCATGGCCTGTTATGCCGCCGCGTGATCATAGCGCAGCGGCAATACCTGCACCTCCGGTCCCGCCATCACCGACGGGATTTGCACCGTGCAGCGCGGCGACGGTGGCGCCACCCCCAAATAACGGCATCGCACCATCGCGCGCGCCCGGATCAAGCCGATTCGTCGTCTTTCTTGCTTGATTGCGGCCCGCGCCGTGCCCATAACCCCAACTGGATAAAGGGACAGATTGCTTCATGGAACCATCCTCAATCACACTTGATGCCGCTTTCTGGTTCACCTCGGCGGCAATTCTGCTGTTGCTGGTGTTGTCGGGCATGTTTTCGGGCAGTGAAACCGCGCTGACCGCTGCCTCGCGCGGCAAACTGCGCGCCCGCGCCGACAAGGGCGACAGCGGCGCGCAACACGCGCTGGACATCACCGAAGACAACGAACGTCTGATCGGCTCGGTCCTGTTGGGCAACAACCTGGTTAATATCCTTGCCACATCGCTGGCCACCGCAATGTTCACCCGCCTGTTCGGCGAATCCGGGGTCGCGCTGGCCACTTTGGTCATGACCCTGCTGGTTCTGATTTTCGCCGAGGTGCTGCCGAAAACCTACGCCATCACCAATGCCGAGGCCGCAGCCTCGCACGCGGCACCAGTAATTCGCGTGGTGGTGCGTGTGTTCTCGCCGGTGGTCAGCGCGGTGCGCTTGCTGGTGCGAGGTGTGCTGCGGATCTTTGGCGTGAAGACCGACCCCGACAGCCACATCCTTGCCGTGCGCGAAGAAATCGCCGGCGCGCTTTATCTGGGCCATTCCGAAGGCGTGGTGGAAAAAGAAGACCGCGATCGCATTCTGGGTGCGCTTGACCTTGGCGAACGCGCGGTTGAGGAAATCATGCTGCACCGCAGCCAGATCGAGATGATCAACGCCGAAGACGAGCCCCGCGCGATCCTTGATCAATGCCTGCATTCAAGCCACACCCGCCTGCCGGTGTATCGCGACGATCCCGACAATATCATCGGCATCGTCCACGCCAAGGATCTGCTGCGCGCCATGCACAAGCTGGTGATGGGCGGTGATGCGGTCAGCGCCGATGCGCTGGAAGGGTTCGATATTTGCGACGTGGCGATGAAACCCTATTTCGTGCCCGAAACCACAACGCTGGACGACCAGATGCGCCAGTTTTTGCGGATGCGCAGCCATTTCGCGCTGGTGGTGGATGAATACGGCACCCTACAAGGGCTGATCACGCTGGAAGACATCCTTGAAGAAATTGTCGGCGAAATCACTGATGAGTTCGACCCTGACGCAGATCACCCGATCCGGCGCAGCGAGGACAATCAGTTTCTTGTCGACGGGGCGATGACGATCCGCGACCTGAACCGCGCCACCGACTGGACCCTGCCCGACGAGGCCGCCAATACAATTGCCGGTTTGGTCATCCACGAGGCCCAGATGATTCCCGAGGTCAATCAGGTGTTCAGTTTCCACGGCTTCCACTTTGAGGTCGCCGCGAAATCTGACAACCGCATCACCAAGCTGAAAATCCGCAAGCTGTAAGGCCGAACCGCGATCAGCATATCGGAAACTTTAAAAGTTTCCGTTTCGATTTCTTTTCAAGACATCGGCCATTGCGCCCGCAAACCTTGTGGGCGGGCGCAACCTTATTCAGGGGCCGCTTTAATCCCGGTCAGCTGCGCAGTTTCTCGCCCTTGGGATCAAACGGCGGCTCGTGCAGGATGCGCGCCCGGTGCGGTCGACCAAGGATCATCACCTCTACCGCATCACCCGGCGCAGCCGTGCCATGTTTGACATAGCCAAGCGCAAGGCTTTGCCCCACGCTATAGCCATAGGCCCCCGAGGTCACGCGCCCCACCGGCACGCCATCCTTGCACACGGGCTCGCCCCCGGTGGCATCCGCATTCGAGGCGGTCACATCATCCGCGTCCACCGCGATCAGCACCAGATCTTCGCGCGGCGGCTGGTGCAGCGCCTGTTCCAACGCGCCCTTGTGCAGGAAGTCTTTGTCCATCTTGCACAGTGCGGCCAGCCCCACCTCATGCGGGAAATATTCGGGGCTGTATTCGCGGCTCCACGAACCATAGCCCTTTTCCACCCGCATCGACATCAGCGCCCGCGCGCCCACCGGGCCTGCGCCCACGGCCTGCCCGGCCTGCAGAAGTGCCGCGTATAGCCTTGCCTGATCTTCGGTGGCGCAATGCAACTCCCACCCCAGATCGCCGGTGAAACTGACGCGCAGCGCAAGGCAGTCGACCCCGGCCACCGTGATACGCTGCGACCGCATGAACGGGAAATCAACGGTCGCCAGCGAGGCATCCGTCAGCCCTTGCAGCATGTCGCGCGATTTTGGCCCGGCCACGTTAAAGCCGCAGACCGCTTCGGTCATGCTGTCAAATGTCGTGCCTTCGGGCCGCGGCACCAAGTCGAAGAACCGCTTGTGATAGCGTTCCGCCATGCCCGAGCTGACGACCCAAAATTCATCCTCGGCCACCCGTGTCACAGTGGCATCGCCCGCGATGCCACCGCGCACCGAAATCAGCGGCGTCAGGCACGACCGGCCCACGCTTTTCGGCATCCGGTTGGCAAAGACCGCGTTCAGCCAGTCCTCGGCCCCCGGCCCCTTGCAGCGATATTTGGCGAAGTTCGAAATGTCGATGATGCCCGCCCGCTCGCGCAGCATCCGGCATTCGGCCCCCACCGGGGCCCACCAGTTTTGCCGGGTGAACCCGTTGGTGTCCTGCGTGCCGGGCGTGTCGGCAAACCACTGCGGATGTTCCCAACCATAGTTCAGGCCAAAGACAGCCCCCATCCGTTTTTGCATCTCATACGCTGGCCGCGTGCGCAGAGGGCGGCCTGCCGCGCGTTCTTCGTTGGGGTAGTGGATGGCAAAACGATGCGCATAGACATCCTCGACCTTGGCTTTGACGAAATCACGGTCATTGGCCCATTCGTCAAACCGCGCTATATCCCACGCGAACATGTCATATTGCATCTCGCCCGTGGTGATCCACTGCGCCACCATCAGGCCCATGCCCGCCGACTGGCTGAAACCGGGGATAATCCCGCCACACATGAAATAGCCCTTCTTCTCGGGCACCGGGCCAAGGATCACGTTGCTATCGGGGCTCCAGATCATCGGGCCGTTGATCACCCGTTTGATCCCGGCCTCGGCGGCCACCGGCACCCGATCCATCGCGCGCATCACGTTATCCATGATGCGTTCCAGATCGTCGGGAAACAGATCATGGGCGAAGTCCAGCGGCGTGCCATCCTCGGCCCAAAACCGCATGTCGCGTTCATAAGCGCCGATCAAAAGACCCTTGCCCTCTTGGCGCAGGTAATATTCCCCGTCGCGGTCGGCGACCGAGGGCAACCGCCGGTCCATCGCCGCAATTTCAGCAATGGTTTCGGTGACGAAATACTGATGCTCGGTCGGTTGTAACGGCACCTCGACACCGGCCAGCCGCGCCACCTCGCGCCCCCAAAGCCCGGCGGCGTTGATCACCCACGGCGTGCGGATCTGGCCCTTGGGGGTCTCGACGATCCAAGTGCCGTCGGGTTGCTGCACCGTCGCCGTCACCGGCGTGAAACGGTGTATGTCGGCTCCGCGCTGCCGCGCGCCCATGGCATAGGCATTGGTCACGCCCGACGGGTCCACATTGCCGCCATCGGGTTCCCACATGATGCAGCGGACCCCGTCGAAATTAACCAGCGGGTGCTTTTCCTCGGCCTCCTCGCGGCTGATCTCGGCAAAGTTCATGCCGTAAAGCTGGGCCTTGGCGGCTTGCAAGCGCAACTGATGTTCGCGCGCCTCGGTCTGGGCCAGATACAGGCTGCCGGGTTGGAACACACCGCAAGATTGGCCGGTTTCTTCCTCCAACTGCTTGTAAAGCGTCATCGTGTAATGCTGCAGGCGGCTGATATTGGCGCTGTCGTGCAGCCCGTGAATATTGGCCGCCGCGTGCCATGTGCTGCCGCTGGTCAACTCGTCGCGTTCCAGCAATACCACGTCGCTCCACCCCTGTTTGGTCAGGTGGTAAAGGATCGAGCATCCGATGACGCCGCCCCCGATGACGACGGCCTGTGCGTGGGTCTTCATGTCCTGTTCCCTGGCTGTTTCATCCTCAACCTGACGCCCTTGTCACGGCGGTGGTTGCCGGTTCCCGACATCTTTGGTCGCAGTGATACAACTTGCAGCACCGCCCGCACCCCCCGGGCTAGAGGCACCAATCCCGACATAACCTGTCGCAATTCGACATGCCCCGGCCCGGCACGCTTCGCAGTCTGACCCTAACAACCAACAGGAGGCCCGCCATGAAAACCACCACCCGTGTTGCCGTGATTGGCGGCGGTGTCGTCGGATGCAGCGTTTTGTATCACCTGACGAAACTGGGCTGGTCCGATGTGATGCTGATCGAACGCTCAGAACTGACCAGCGGCAGCACGTGGCACGCGGCGGGCGGCTTTCACACGTTGAACGGCGATACCAACATGGCCGCGCTGCAGGGGTATACGATCAAGCTATATAAAGAGCTTGAAGAGATCACCGGCCTGTCTTGCGGCCTGCACCATGTCGGCGGCGTGACGCTGGCCGACACCCGCGAGCGCTTTGACATGCTTTTGACAGAACGCGCCAAGCACCGCTACATGGGTCTGGACACCGAGATCGTCACCCCCGAAGAGATCGCCAAGATCGCGCCGGTCACCAATACCGACGGGATCATCGGTGCGCTTTACGATCCGCTTGATGGCCACCTTGATCCGTCCGGCACCACCCACGCCTATGCTAAGGCGGCCCGCATGAGCGGGGCCACGATTGAGACCCATTGCCATGTGCATGAAACCAACCAACGCCCCGACGGCACATGGGATGTGGTCACCGACAAGGGCACCCTCCACGCCGAACATCTGGTCAACACCGCCGGCCTGTGGGCGCGCGAAGTGGCGGCGATGGCGGGTGTTTACCTGCCGCTGCACCCAATGGAACACCAGTATATCGTCACCGAAGAGGTGCCCGAGATCGCACAGATCATCGCGGCGGGTGGCGAGCATCCGCATGTGATGGACCCGGCAGGCGAATCCTATCTACGGCAAGAAGGCCGTGGCTTGTGCATTGGATTCTATGAACAACCCTGCCGCCCGTGGGCGGTGGACGGCACGCCTTGGACGTTCGGGCATGAACTTCTGCCCGATGATTTCGACAAGATCGAAGACAGCATCACCTTTGCCTATAACCGCTTTCCGGCGCTGGAACGCGCAGGCGTGAAATCGGTGATCCACGGGCCGTTTACCTTTGCCCCTGACGGGAACCCGCTGGTCGGGCCGGTGCCGGGGTTGCGCAATTACTGGTCGGCCTGCGCGGTGATGGCGGGCTTTTCCCAAGGTGGCGGCGTCGGCCTGATGCTGGCGCAATGGATGACCACCGGCGAATGCGAACGCGACGTGTCGGCGATGGATGTGGCACGTTACGGCGACTGGATCACGCCGGGCTATACCCGCCCGAAGGTGATCGAAAACTACCAAAAACGGTTTTCCGTCGCCTACCCGAACGAGGAACTGCCCGCCGCGCGCCCCTTTCGCCAGACACCTATGTATGATGTGTTCGACCAGATGGGCGCGGTGTGGGGGCATCAATACGGGCTGGAGGTGCCCAATTATTTTGCCGAAGGGGATGAGCCGCGCTATGAAACACCCAGCTTTCGCCGCTCGAACGCGTTTCACGCCACCGCGCGCGAGGTCAAGGCGGTGCGCGAGGCCGTCGGCATCAACGAGCTGCAAAATTTCGGGAAATACCTTGTCACAGGGACTAATGCACGCGCTTGGCTGGATCGGACCATGGCGGGCCTCATTCCGAAACCGGGGCGTTTATCCCTGACGCCGATGCTGTCCCATGCGGGGCGGATCATCGGGGATTTCACCGTGTCCTGCCTGAATGACACGACTTTTCAACTCACCGGCTCATACGGCGCGCAGGCCTATCACATGCGCTGGTTCCAGCAAAACGAAGCCGACGGCGTGCATGTCGACAACATCTCGGACCGTCTCACCGGCTTCCAGATTGCAGGCCCCAAGGCGCGCGAGGTGCTGGCCGCGTGCACGCGCGATTCGGTGCACGAAATGACGTTCATGGATATCCGCCATATGACAATCGGCATGGTGGATTGCCTTGTGGAACGGGTCAGCTTTACCGGCGATATAGGGTACGAGATCTACTGCGACCCCATGGCGCAACGGAAGTTGTGGGATACGCTGTGGAGCGAGGGGCAAACCCACGGCATGCGTCCCTTTGGGATGCGCGCGATGATGTCGCTCAGGCTTGATAAATTCTTTGGCGCATGGCGCTTGGAATACGGGCCAGATTATACCCCGGCCGAAACCGGGCTGGATCGGTTCATTCGCTTTGACAAGGAGGCCGACTTCATAGGCCGCGCCGCAGCCCAGGCCGAACGCGCCACCGGCCCCGCCCGCAAGCTGGCCGTGTTCACGGTCGATGCCGACGATAGCGATGTGAACGGCTATGAGCCGGTCTGGATTGACGGCACCGTGCAAGGTTTTTGCACCTCGGGGGGCTATTCGCACCACAGCGGCACATCCATCGCGCTCGCCCTTATCCCGGCGCAGATGGTGCACAACGGGCTGGAGGCCAAGATCGAAATTCTGGGCCAAAAACGGCCTGCACGGCTGATCACAACACCGCTGTTCGATGCCGACGGCGCAAGGATGCGGGGCTGATCCAAAGGGGCGCGGGCACGCCCGCGCGCTGCATGTCTCGTCGTCGGCCCTTGGCCGCCGTCTCGGGCCGCCTTTGGCAACGGGCGTGCGAAATCGCTCGCGGCTCGTGCTGATTTCCACTGGCAGGACGCCTCCGGCGGGAGTATTTTGGGAACAATGAAATCGGGCGCTTTGCCTTCTTCTGTTTGAAAATATCCCGGGGTGAATTGGCCCACGGCCAAGAGGGGCAGCGCTCCTGACAGCAACAGAGGCCGAATGCAAAATATCGCGATCATGATTCCGGCTGCCGGAGCCTCGTCCCGTATGAACGGGCGCGACAAGTTGCTGGAGCGCGTGGACGGTCTGCCGCTATTGCTGCGACAGGCCCGTATGGCGTTGACCTGTGGATGTGAAGTACTTGTCACGCTACCGCCCGGCACAGCCGGGACCAAGCGGCGCGAGGTTTTGCGCCAATCGGACAGGTTGACCCTGCAGGTCATTGCCGATGCAAGCGAAGGCATCGCCGCATCATTGCGCGCAGGGGCCGCGTGGGCGCAGGCGCATGAGTTCGATGCCTTGATGATCGTGCTCGCCGATCTTCCCGATCTGGGCCGTGATGACCTGCAAAAGATGATCCACGCCGCCACGGACAAACCCGGCCAAGTGATCCGGGCGGTAGATCAAACTGGGTGCCCCGGCCATCCAGTGATTTTTCCCGCGCGCCTGTTTCCCGCCATGGCCCGGCTGAGTGGCGATCAAGGTGCGCGCGATCTTCTGAGGCAGGAGGATGTCGCGCCGCTGCCCTTGGCCGACAACCGGGCCACCACCGATCTGGACACGCCCGAGGCTTGGGCGCATTGGCGCGCCCGCACCGGGCGCTGAGATTGAATGTTTCGAAAAACAAAACAATCCCGGCACACGACCGGGATTGTTTGATTTGAAAACAGGACAGCCCCCTCCCCGCTTCCAAGGAACCGACGCGCCCTGAATGAGGCGCATCGGCGGCTGCATTGCTTATTTCACCAACAACTTGGCTTCGTGCTTTTTCAGCGAACGCCGCGCGGCTTGATAGGCACCCAAGCCTTCGGCATCGCGCAGTTCTGGGAACAGGTCATAGATTTCGTCGCGCTGCGACTGGCCCATCCCGTCCATCGTTTGCTCACCCGGCTGGAAGCTTTCGGTCCAGGCACCATTCGACAGAACAACTTCGTGCTGATCGAACATGAAGTGGATATAGCTGACCGAGCTTGCCTCGACCGCATCAACACCGTCCAGCCCCGTCAGGTGCTTGGCCGAAGCCAGAACCTCGCGCTCTTCAAAATAAAGCGCGGTGCGGTCGTTGTTGATCAGCACCCTGTGGTTCGGGCTGACCACCATATCAGATTCCGGCAAGCCATGCCCAAGCGACCCGGCGCGGATCAAAACCGGCTTCATATGCGGTGCCTGAAGCAGCTCACGCCCCTGCAAATCGCGGCGGCCCAGCCACCGGATTTCCTGAATGCCGTTGTCGCGGGTGATGATCCGGTCGCCGATCTGCAGATCTTCGACCAGACGCTCACCTTTCGGCGTGGCAATCACCGTGCCGGGTGTGAAGCATGGCACCAGATCTTCGATCTCAGTGAAGGTCAGCGTGCCTTCGACATTGTCGTTGGCGTCAAGGAAGTTGACCTGACCGCTAAAGCTGTTGCCATCGGGATCGTTCGGCGTGGTCAGATCCAGCGGCGTGGTGCCGTCGCTTTGCACGATCTCAAACCGGCCCAGACCTGTCAGGTCAAGCTGGTCGTTCTCGTTGTCGGTCGTGGGATCGCCATCGCCATCCTTGGTGCCACCGTCGATCACGTCGCCAAAGGCATCTTCGCGGTTGTCGATGATGAAGGTATCCGAGCCTGCCTCGCCAAAGAGCGTATCCGCCCCCTGCCCGCCAGTGATCGTATCCTCCCCGTTACCGCCGTAGATCAGATCGTCGTCGACACCGCCATCAAGGAAGTCATTGCCGTCACCGCCGTAAATCGTGTCGTCGTCATCCTGACCATAGACCGTATCGTTTCCGGCACCGGCATCGATGAAGTCACGGCCATTATCCTCGTCCGGGTCGGGGCCATCGCTGCCCTCGTCAGGGGCATCGGGGATATCGGTGCCGTCGATGGGCACAACCGCCGGGTCAAGCCCACCATAGATCAGGTCATCACCGCCACCGGAGGTGATCGTGTCGTTGCCCTCGCCGCCGACGATGGTGTCATTACCATCACCTGTCGTGATCTCGTCATCGTCGATACCCGCGTCAATGAGGTTGTCCCCACCCGCCGCATTGATCGTGTCGTTGTCATCACCGGTAAAGATCGTATCATTACCCGAACCCGAGGTGACGAAATCGCGGTCGTCATTGGGATAGTCATCCTTCGGGAGTTCCGGAACAGGGCCATACCCGGGGAACCCGTCATCGGGCAGCGGAGCAAGCACGTCCGAGGAGGTGTCGATCAGGTTGTTGCCGTCACCGGCATCGACCGTGTCCGACCCGTTGCCGGAATTGATGGTATCATTGCCCGGGCCGGTGCTGATCACGTCGTCGCCATTGCCGCCATCGACACTGTCATCGCCCGCGCCGGTTTCGACATTGATCGGGCCGTCTGCGTCGTCAGCATCAATCGTGTCATCGCCGGAACCCGTGATGATCTTCTCGATCTCGTCAAAGGTCACATCCGGGGTGTTGTCGGCGTCAAGCCCATCAACCGTACCCGATTCCGGATCGGCATCCTCAAGAACAACCGTCAGATTTTCAGATCGATCTGAGAGGTCCAGAATATCACCTTCGTCGCCGTTCTCGGGGCCGTCCGGGTTGCCGTCGGTGCCGTCCGAGCCACCGTCAATGGTGACATTGATGTCAGCGGCGGGATCAGTCCGATCAATGGTGAACACGTCGTCACCTGTGCCACCCGCGGCGCTGTCGTTGCCACCCACGGCGATATCGTCGTCGCCCGCGCCGCCGTTCAGCGTGTCGGTGCCGTCACCACCGGTCAGCGTATCCGCGCCGTCGCCGCCATCGACACTGTCATCTCCAACACCCCCGGTGATCTCGTCATTGCCGGAACCGCCGTCGATGGTGTCATTGCCAGCATCGCCATCAATCGTGTCGTCGCCATCATTGCCACGGATCGAATCGTCACCCGTGGTGATCTGATCGCCCTGCGGGTCGGTGTAGCCAAGCTCCATCGACTCGCCGTCATCACCGCCATCGACGATCCCATCATTCTGCGGATCGGTCAGGATGGTTTCGATCTGGCTGAACGTCAGCACCGAGCCATCCTCGAACGTGACGGTGCCCGCACGCCCGCCATCGTCGCTGGCGTCAGCCTCGTCCGTGATCGTTACCTGCCCGGTGCCGCGCAGATCAAGCACATCCTCGTCTGTGGCGTCGTCCGGCCCGTTGCCGCCGATCACGACATCGCCATCGGCATCGGCGCTGTTGCTGATGATGAAGGTGTCGTCGCCGCCCTCGCCGACCATCGTGTCGGCGCCCTCGCCACCGGTGATCGTGTCATCGCCACCAACACCGGATTTGCCGACTGCTGGATCAAGAGCGAAAAGCTCTACGTTGTCGATTGCCGCGCCCAGATTGTCCTCTTGTCCGGTGCCTTCAAATTCCAACCGGTTCGAGCCGTCGCCAGCCCCGCCGGTCAGGGTCAGCGTAATCGTTTCGAAATCAGACTCATCAACATTGGACGGGTCGATCGTGGTGATCAGGTCGCCGCCCCAGTAGACATTGACCAGATTTTCGTCGTCCCCCTCGGATGTCAGGAATTTGCTGTCGCTGACATCGAAATTGAGCTGATATTCCGCACCATCGACGACGCCCTGAACATCCTGACCAATCCGAATATTGCCCGGCGACGCTTCAAGATCGAGCCAATTTTCCCCATCGGTCTGAACCATGCCGTCGCGCTCGTCATTGTGCACGTCGATTTCGGTCGCAGGATCATCGGTTGTCCAGCCGGGGATCGACCCGGTGCCGACATAGCCATAGTCAGTGTCGGTCATGCCCGAGGTGTCTTCGAACGAGCCATTGGCGATCAGGTTGTTGTCCGGTCCGCCAACCGGCGCGCCATTGTCCCCATAAATCAGGTCATTGCCCGCGCCACCATCAAGTGCATCATCCCCGCCATTTCCAAACAGCGTGTCGTTGCCCTCACCTCCATCCAAGAGGTCATTACCACCCGTGGCGTCGTCAACTGGTGCGCCTGGCGCGGATGCCGTCACCGAACCACCATCGGTCAAGAGAGTCGCCCCGGTTTCCGCGAAATCGACATCAACGGTCACGTCGTCGAAATCTTCGTCGCCAAGATCGGCGGTATCCTCGAATGCAAGGCTGACCGATCCGTCCGGGGATGTGGTCGTTGCCAAGGCGTTCTGCGTGTCGGAATAAAAGGTGCCTTCCGGGCTGGTGATGCCGACGCGGAATGTATCGCCGTCCTCAAGCGGAATATCGTAAGTCTCTCCGATATTGGCGTCGTAATCATCGGTCAGCGTCAGCGTGTCTTTGACATCACCTGTGTCACCATCGCGGATCTCGACCAAAAGCGCGCCATTATAATCCCCGTTCTGCCCTGTGATCGTAATCGACGCGGTTGCCGCCGTGCCCGTCGCGTCAGGACTGTCGCCATACATCAGATCATTGCCGGCGCCACCTTCCAGCGTATCATTGCCGCCTTCGCCGTACAGAACGTCATCGCCGTCACCGCCCAAAAGGGAATCGTCGCCAGCAACACCGTCATCAACCGCGCCCACAGGCGCGTCGTAATACATATCGGTGATATTGATGCCCGAATTGTCCGGACCGTTTTCACTATGCTGCACTTCGATACGGGCCACCGGACCGGCGATATTGATCAGCGCGGAATGGTTGGGGCTTGTGTCATGCTCATATCCGCCTTCGCTATCGAGCACTTCGGTGCCGCCGACGCCATCCTGATTTGACGCGTGCAGATCCGCGCCCGCGTGAATGTCCAGCTCGACCGGGTTGTCCTCTGCGTCGTAGGCATAGACCTTGACCAAGCCATCACCGTCGATGTCATTGATGCGGAACGAAACATTTTCGACCTCTTTCGAGAAATCGAACGCATAGGTCGCTTTGGCATAATCACCGTCCAACTCGGACGCCATCGAACTGTAAGCGTCGACGCCATTGCCATCATCGGTGATCGAATGCACTTTTTGCTGATTGTCGGCAAATTCGGTGCGCACGTGGCTGGTCGCATTCACGACCGAGAAGGTCACATCGACATTGCCGGTGTTCTGCGTCACGCCACCATCCAGCGGGTCGCCGTGGTCTACCGCGCCCGATCCGCCGTTGGTATCGGCAATCTTGTCCCACTCAAAGCTTTCGCGCACCGTCGAACCGGAGCCTGCGCTGCCAAGGTTGCTATCGCCATAGATCGTGTCATTGCCGCCCTCGCCGAAAACGGTATCATTGCCCGATCCGGCATAGACGATATCGTCATCCGCGCCAGCCTTGATCAGGTCGTCTCCGCCAAGCGCATCCACGATATCCTGATCACCCGACTGGCCGGGCAGCACCGCGTCGCCCGCGTCAATCATGTCGCCTTCGGGATCGTCGCTGTAGGCCAAATCAATGGTTTCACCCGCGTTTGTCCCTTCGACAATGCCGTCGGCCTGCGGTTCCGGGGCGACAATCGCGCTACCATCCACCGACTGATTGCTGTACCATCCGCTATAGTTTGTTCCCGTGATCTCGTTGATCGTGACGCCGGAAATCTGAAGATTGTCCAGTGTCCCGCCGTTATGCAGATCGGAAATGAACAAATCGCCATTGTCCTGCTGCATCATCACGACATCGACTGTTTTGGTTGATCCGTCCGCCAACGCGAGTGTGACGTTTGCATTCAGGCTGCCATCAGTCTGGTTGGTCACCGATCCACCGCCGACATCATATGTCACTTTGTCGTAAGTGCCGAAATCATTGTCTTCGATCACACCGTTGCTGTTGGCGTCTTTGAAAGAGGCCTGAACGATCTGCATCTGCGTGTGATCAACCTGCACGCCTTCCAGAAACGATGTGTTCTCGGACGTGTAGTTGTGTTCATACGGGTCGGTACTGGCAAAGTTCCCGAGGTAGATCAGGTTCACCGAACCATAGGTGGCATAATATGTCATCTTCGAACTCCTCGTAACACGCGGGGCACAACCCGGTCACGTCTATGCATTTGGATGCGGCGCGCAGGTCTCCACGCATCCGCTTTTCACTTTTCAAGCCATGCCAGAAAGGTAGGGTGATGTGCAGAGTTCAGATGGCCCGATTGGGACGCGACACGCTCGCACCCTCGAAACCATTCAGCGGCAGCACCTTGCGCGACGATACAGACACACACGGTATACGCCTCCCCCGCGCCCTTGAAACAGGCACTGACAGTTCAGCGGCCGCCCCCACGACCAATGTATACCCCCCAGTTGGGCTGTTTCTTAGATACGGCATGAATTACGGCAAAAAAAGTGAAGTTTGTCCGAAAAACGGCACGATTTTAGAATGGGCGCAAATTGCAAGGCAAAACACAACCTCAAGATGCATTCAGGGTCTGCGTTTGTTGACAGATCGCATCCAATCTCACCCAATAAATTATTGTAATTACTTATTTTACAGAGCGTCTGCCGCTAACCTCTCATGTTAATACGGGGTCATTGTTGCTTGATTGGAAACATGGGGAAACTGTCCACATTTTCATCAAATTCAGCAATCAGGCCCACAACTTGGTTTTGGCTTGCTCATCAATCCCGGCAATGTCCGGCAAAAGACTCCAAGTTGGAAACAAACCGACTCGAATCAAAGCCGTCCGAGCATCGCTTTTTTACCAATCATGGACCTGTCGCGGTTTGATGCCCCTCCTTTGATAGCATTTATTGCAGCAAAGGAGATGAACTATGGGCACAGCAAGAACGGAAGAATTCCGCAAGGATGCGGTGCGAATTGTGCGGGCGAGCGGGCTGACGCCGCGGCAAGTTGCGGGTGATTTGGGCGTTAGGCTTTCGACGCTGAACAAGTGGATGACACCCTTAGAGCGTGTCGCGTTTAATCGGTTTTGTATCCTGCTGCCTTGAAGAAGTTGTAGCATTCCTCGTCGGTGAAGA
>NZ_JAAORB010000035.1 GCF_011601345.1 Roseovarius gahaiensis | reverse complement strand
TATATGCCTCAAAAGCATGGAATCACAAAGCAAGCATCATGGGAATCCTGAATCTGATCAGGGGCGACACGCTCTAGCGCATCGCCCAGAGGGTGCGCGCCCAAGACATTGCACAGGCCGGCAAGTTTGTGGGCAAAGCGCCCTGCGCCACGGGCGTCGTCAGCGGCAAGGCGTTTCGGGAGCTCCGTCTCGGCTTCGGTGATCTCTTCGGCAAGGCCAGCAAGCGACCGGCGTAACAGCGTGCCGTCGTCGTGGGAGCCCAACGCCGCCAGAATGGCGGGATCAAACAGGGTGTCGGCATGGGGGCGCTCTGCTGTGGCGGCGTCGCCGCCGTGCAGGATTTTGGCAAGGCTGGTACAGTCTAGGGGTTTGGGCAGCCACGCGTCGAAGGCAAGCTCACCGAGCATCGCGGAGGTTTCGGATGCCTGATGAGCGCTGAAGCAGACGATATGCGCCTGCGCAGACGGCCCATTTGACCGGCGGATGCGTGCGGCTGCGGTGGCCCCGCTGAGGTTTGGCATCCGATGGTCCATCAAGATCAGGTCGAACGGCTCGGCCGTGGCATGTTCCACGGCCTCCAGACCGTCAACGGCCTCGGCAACCTCGGCACCATAGCGGGTAAGAGTTACGCAGGTGATCTGGCGGATCATCTCGTCATCCTCGGCCACCAGCACGCGCAGCCCGTCGAACTCGTTGGGCTGGATTTCGGGCTCTGTCTCTTGGACGGGTATCCTTTCCGCTTCGGGCAGCGTCAGCCGTAACCAAAAGCGTGCGCCGTTACCGGGGGTGCTCTCGACGCCAACTTCGCCGTCCATCGCCGAAGCAAGCCGTCGGCAAATGGCCAATCCAAGGCCCGTACTGGCGGCCGCGACATCCTCGCGGTCGAGCGTGCCGAAGTCTCGAAACAGCCGCGGGATGTCCTCGGGTGCGATACCATGACCGGTGTCAGCCACAGAGAAGGTCACAACCCACCCCGCGTCGCCCGGCGCGTCGGCGTTGGCCTGCAATTGGATTTGACCACCCTCGGTCGCCTTTACGGCGTTGCTGGCAAAATTGATCAGGATCCGACGCAGCGCCGATACATCGCCGAAAAGCGGCGGCTTGGGTTGCCACCTCGGTGCCCTTGGCTGCGGCCTGAGACCGGACGATGTCGGCCACCTCGTCAAGTAGCTTTGCCGGGTCGAAGACCTCGGGGCGCAGTCGCAACTCGCCCGCCCCAAGGCGCGCCAAGTCGAGGACATCGTCGATCAGTTGCAGCATACTATGGCCATCGCGCTCGATGCGGTCCAGCACATGCTTTTGCGCCGCTGCCTCGCCCTCCTCGTAGCGCACCAAGTCCAACGCGCCCAGAATGGCCACCAGCGGTGTGCGCAGGTCATGGGCTAAAGTTGCAATCAACTGTGATTTGCGCGCATCCGCAGACCTTGCTTCTTCAAGCTGTAAGCTGGCGGCCTGTTGGGCCTTTTCTTCTGCCTTGCGCCGTGAGGTTATGTCTGTCGCCGCGCCGAACCACTCCTGAATTTCACCTTTTGCGTTCATCACGGGAACAGCACGCGACAGCACCCAACCCAGGCTTCCGTCGCTACGCCAAATGCGGTGTTCCATCTCGAACAAGCTGCGGGTTTCAATCACCTCGCGGATTTGGGCGCAAACGGCTGTCTGGTCGTCGGGATGGACGTAGGTGGTCAGCCATTCGGCAGAGGACAGCGCGGTGTCGCGCAGCACGCCAAGCCTATCAAATTGCTGCATCTCTTCCCAGTCGGGGCTCATACGATAAACGACCTGCGAGGATGCAGTCACCAGCGCGCGGAATCGTTTTTCGCTTCTGCGTGTGCTGGCCTCAGCGCGCGCGCGCTCAAGCGCCTCCCAGATACGCAGCGCGCCGACATGCGCCATCGCAATCTCGTCGACATTCCAGCGGTGCGGCTGGTCATGCCGGACAGAGATGATCGACACAAGCTCATCATTGCGCAGGATCGGGATCGTCAACTGTGCCCGGAAGGGGGCGTGCGCATAGCGGAGCACCTCGGAGGCCGCTGGACTGGCTGGTGCCCCCTCCGCATCCCATAGATCGTCGATGACGAGTGGTAAGCCTTGGCGCAACAGATGGATCGCCGGGCCATAGTTCGAAAGTTCATGGTCGACAGCATGCGACGGCGCGGACGTATCGCGGCGATATTCGCACCGTTTACAGGCTTGGCCAGCCGCTAAATCCACTTCTGCGAAACTGGCACGGTCGGCGTTCAGTTCCTCGGCTATAATCTGCGTGCCAAGGGTTTGCACCTCTTTGGCGTCATTCAGGCGGCGCAGCGCGTCGCTGAGGCGAAGCATGAAACTGGATCGCGCTTTTTCATCGTGTGCGCTTTCAGTCTGCCGGGCGCTGTAAGCTGCGAAGTTCAGCTGCACCAGCACCCCCTCGGTCTGGCCAGCGTTGTTCGCCACGCGTGTGCACGCAAACCCGACGGAGGGTCGGTCGACAAGGAGGCGCCACATCAGCGGCAGCAGCGCCGCGCGCAGCGGGTCTGTGGCGTCGCCGTCCAACACAGCCCGACAGGCATGGTCAAGCTCCATGGACACGTCGGCTGCGGGCAGACCTGCGAGTTGAACGGAGTGTGAGCCCAATCCGCTTTGCCAAGCCGGATTTGGCACCATGATGTTACTGGGCCCCCAGAACAGGCAGGTGGGGATGCTGCTGCACGCATGCGCCTCGACCAGCGCGCGCAAACTGATGGACCAGTCTGTTACCGGCCCAAGCGGCGTGTCCGCCCAATCCATATCAGTCACTTTGTCCAGCGAATCTATCCTATTCCCTTGCCCGTCACATCGTTTCTTTCAGGCGCTCTCAAAGCTGTCTGGTCTTGATTTAAAGGTTGCCGGAACCCGCCATCTGGTCAAGTTCTGTTTGGCGTGGCCACTGGGTGGCCCCTTGGGCGACCGCGATCAAATCACGGGTTTGCACCGGCGTGTAGACGATATCATGAACCAGACCTTGACCGGCTTCCGGCACATTTCGCGTTTCGGTGAGCAAGATCTTTGAAACACGCGGACTTGCATCCGCAGCGTATTTTGCAAGAGCCAGCCATTCAGTTTTGTCCTCCTCGTTCGGAAATGACTGAGTAGGAACTCTATTCAACACAAAGGATGAACTCGTGCCCGTTTGCTATGATCTATGTGCTCGAACGCCCTGTCGGCACGTCAAACCAGACCACACTGCTGTGCTTTGATTATGGCCTGTGTACGGTTTCGCACATTCAGCTTTCGGCAAATAGATTTCATATCCATTTTTACGATCACTTCGCTAATAGCCAAGGCACGCGCAATTTCCTTGTTTTGCAAGCCCTCGTAAAGGAACGCAAGCACCTGCTTCTCTCGTTTTTTCAGGTCAAAATCGTTGTCTTGCCCGCTGGACAGTTGCAAAATGAAATCTGCGGGCACAAAGGTTTCACCTGCAGCAATAAACTTGACAGCGTGTGCTAGCGTGTTGGCGGACACGGTCTTTGGTATGTAGCCTGCCGCCCCTTCCGCCAATAATTGCTCGATTGTGACGCTTCCGGCCACGCCGGAAAAAAGCGCAACCCCGCCGTCATTCGCGGAATTCACAGCCCTGAAGCCCTCCAGACCTTCGACGTCGGTCAGGTTGTAATCCATCAAAATCACTTTGTACCGGCCACGCTCTTTGATCTTGTCCAGGGCCGTTTTCATGCGTGACGTATGCTCGACACAAATCTCATCATCGCTTGCCAACCGTTCGGCCAAGACTTCTGACAGAAGAACGTGGTCATCGATGATCAAGACATCGATTTGGTCAACGAGATTGTTTTGGTCTTGCATCATCATTTTAGTCAAAAATTTCCATCCGAGAGTTATTGCAGCATTTGAAACAGGGGAACAATGTATCATACGAGATAGAAGTTACACTTATGCAATGATGCGTCTCATTGTAGACTTGACTAGTCCGCATGGCCTTCCCTCGGCTGAATCACGCCGTGACATGGGGGAAAGCAGGCCAAGGTATTTAACCTGAAGGCAATGCATGGGGGTATGACGGCGTCGCGACCTTCGGGACCAAAGAGGCTGGTGCGGGTTGTGAAGAAAAACGTCGCCTTATCAGTGAGTAAGAGGCCGATTTTACACGCGGTTCCGTCCCAATATGGGGCTCTCAGAACGATGCGGCGCGCTATTGATCGACCCTTGGAAACGGCAGCAGACTGTCATTATAGCTTTGATCCACGGTCGCCCGCGTCACGATATCGTGACTATGGCGCCGCCGGGGCGGCGCGCCCCAATCACGACGACGCTGAGAAAGCGGGCGGTGTTTGGGCACAAGTCATTGGGGGGTGTCGATATCCCCATGAATGGCGAATTGTTCCAGCCCGGCATCTTGTGCTTCGATCATGCGATAGCTTTCGCGCACGCCAGCGTCGGTCAATTCGCGTGCCACCGTAAGCAATGTGTTGGGTGCGTGATCCTCGCAGAGTTCGATCATATGCGCGATCTCGGCTTCGGCCACGGGCAAAGCCGTGGCAATATCCGGCGCGCCATAGACCGAGACGAAATGCTGTGCCAAAGCCTCGGCCAATGCGGCGCGCTCTGCCTCCTCGACTTGCGTGACGGCAACGAAGGTAACCCGGCCAAAGGTTTCGACGCCCAGCCACCCATTGGCAAAGGCTTGGCGGGCCTTGCCGCTTAGGTCTGCTTCGGTCCAGTTGGAAAATTCAAACCCGCCCGAGATGCACCATTCACCTGTGCGGGCAGGGCTTGAATACACGCGCGTATCGCTTTCGTCGAAATGTATCGCTCGGGCCAGTTTCATGCTGTGTGCTCCACGATCGTGCTCAGCGGGATCAGATGCGTCGTGTCATCCTCCCGCAGCAACATGCCAAAATTTTCGTCAACGCCCAGAAAGGTGCCGCTGTATCCGTTTTGCGAAACGGTCTCTCCCATGCCATGGCCAAGCCCGCGCCATTCGGCGTGCAGGGCACGGGAGCCGTCGGCCTCCCAACGGTTGATCCAGTGCAAGGTGTGGCGGGCCCAAGCCTCGAGCAGGTCGGTCGGATCGACCTCCGCGCATCCTTCTTCATAAAGCGCCGTTTCATCGGGGCGCGCGCCGGGGGCCGCCCCCACCGAGATCAGCGGCAATTCGAGCCCCACCACCAGCCACCCCGGCAGGGCGTGGGGATCATCGCTGCCCGCCGTTACGCGCAGGCGGCCACAGGCCGCGCCGTTGACGCGCAGCCCGCCGGACCATTCCAGATGCACGGCCACTTCGGGTGGGCCAAGCGCGCCAAGCGCGTTTTGAAACCCCACGCCACAGGCGGGCAGCATGGCCATCGCCTGCTCCAGCGGCACTTCGGGGGCCATGACCAACGCGGCCGCCAGTCGGTTGGCCGCCACGTTGTATACGATCACCCCGGCGTCACAGCCCAAGGCCGCCATGGCGCAGGCTTTCTCGAACGGGTCGATTCCGGCATCCACCGGATGGCCCGACATCAGCGGCGGAAAGGCCGGTTCGCTCATGCCACCCCCTGCGCCACAAGCGCCTTGGCGACATCACGGAAGGCTTGCGCCTGTGGGGCATCGGGGTTTGACACCACAATCGGCGCGCCACCGTCCGAGGCCATGCGAATATCGATATGCAACGGCACCTCGGCCAGAAGCGGCACGCCCATCTTGTCACATTCGGTTTTCACGCCACCATGGCCGAACACATGTTCCTCGTGCCCGCAGTTCGAGCATATATGCGTCGACATGTTCTCGATCATGCCCAGAACCGGCACTTTCAGCTGGTTGAACATATCGATCCCCTTGCGCGCATCCAAAAGTGCCACGTCCTGCGGGGTTGAGACGATGATCGCCCCATCGACCACGGCCTTTTGCGACAAGGTCATTTGCACATCACCGGTGCCCGGCGGCAGATCGACCAGCAGAACATCCAGCGCGCCCCATTGCACCTGTGTCAGCATTTGCTGCAACGCGCCCATCAGCATCGGACCACGCCAGACAACGGCCTGATCTTCGTTGGTCATCAGGCCAATCGACATCATCGTGACGCCATGGTTGCGCATCGGCAGAATGGTCTTGCCATCCGGGCTGGCTGGCCGCCCCGAAATCCCCAGCATCCGGGGTTGGCTGGGGCCATACACATCCGCGTCCAACAGGCCCACCCGGCGGCCTTCGGCGGCCAGCGCGCAGGCCAGATTGGCCGACACGGTGGATTTGCCGACACCGCCCTTGCCGCTGGCAATGGCGATGATGTGGTTGATCCCCGGTACAGGCTGCGGGCCTTGCGGCTCGGCCTTGCGTTGCGGTTTCAGGTCCGGTGGGGCCTTGGCCGAATGCGCGGTCAGCACCGCCGATACGTCGGTCACGCCCTCCAGGGCCTTTACGGCGGCCTCGGCGGCCGCGCGGGCAGGTTCGTACACATCGGCCTTGGCCGGGTCGATTTCCAGCACAAAGCGCACGGTGCCGCCTTCGACGTTCAGGCCGCGCACGGCCCCAGACCCGACGATATCGCCGCCAGCCGCCGGATCGTCGATGCCTTTCAGCGCCTCAAGAACGCTTTCTCTTGTCACGGCCACGGTTATCCTTGCCCCTTGATCGTTCCGGTCACTTCATGCTCCACGTCCAGACCTTCGACCGTCAGCACGACCTTGGCCTTGAATTCGCGGCCTTCAAGGTCGCCTGCATCGCGCAAAGCGTCCTCGATCGCCTGTTGCGAGGTCACCCCGACCTGCTTGAGGAATTTCCGCATGGACATATTGAAATCGCCGATGTCATCGCTCATTTTGCTCTCCTTTCGTCAAAATTATTGACGCACTGGGTCTTGGGTTTCTACCCTTGTTCCATGCATCGCTTTGCGTTCATAGTCTGCTGCGCAGTCGCGCTGATGGTCACTGCCCCGCGGATGGCCAAGGCGCAAGACATCACGCTGGCCGTTCCGCAAGCGTTGCAAGACAGCGGATTGTTGGAATATGTGCTGCCGCGCTTCTCTCTCAAGACCGGGGTGCGTATCGCGGTGGTCGAAAACGCCGAAAGCGCAGACTTGTCCTTGTCTGAGGACAGCGGCGCAGGCCGGGCCGTGTTCACCGGTCCGCAGGCGACATGGCACATCGTCATTTCGGCCCGCGACAACGAGAATGCCCGCCGGCTTGCCGATTGGCTGACCTCTGAAATAGGCAAGCGCACGGTTGCGGCTTACACGGTCGATGGTGCCGCACCGTTCGGTCCGGCCAAACAGGCCAAGGCCGAGGTGGCTGCCGTCACCTTTGATGGGGACGCCGCGCGCGGCGAAAACCTGTCCGACAAACTGTGCGGGCGGTGCCATGTGGTGTCGCGGGACGAGCGAATGAACGATATCGGCTCGACCCCGTCGTTTCATGTGCTGCGCGCGCGGCAGGACTGGGACAGCCGATTTCAAAGTTTCTACGCGCGCAACCCGCATCCGGCCTTCACGCAAGTCGCCGATGTCACGCCGCCTTTCCACGAAGAGCGCCCGCCGCCCATCGTCCCCGTCGAAATGACGCTGGACGATCTGCAGGCCATCATGGCCTATGTGTCGGCCCTGAAGCCTGCCGATCTGGGCGCCCCGATTCAGCATCAGTGATCCCGGCGTTTGCTGAGATAGTCCTCGGTGGTGCGCACTTGCGGGCGATCTCCGCCTGCAAACGGGTTGTTCTGTGAATGAAATTGCGCGTTGACCCGACAATTGTCGCACATCTGGATCATCTTGGCGGCCTGCGCATTGGCGAACATGGCGTGCTTGCCGGCCAGTTTTTCGGTGATCCGCTCAACGGTTGACTTCACGCCGAACAAAGCCCCGCACTCGATACATGCAAACGGCTCTTCTTCATGCAGGACAACCTGTGTCAGCGCATCGTCGCTGAGGTTCAGGCGCGTGTCATAGGAAATCGCGTTTTCGGGGCAGACATTGGCGCAAAGCCCACATTGCACGCAGGCATCTTCCTGAAACCGAAGTTGCGGCATGTCGGGGTTGTCCACCAAGGCGCCGGAGGGGCACAAAGATACACAGGACAGGCACAATGTGCAGGCGTCGGTATTCACCTCGACGTTACCGTAGGGCGCGTTGTCCGGCAACGGCAAGACCGTATCTGCGTCATGCAGTGCCTTGGCGCTCAGGCGTGCCACTTGGCGGCGGCTGCCCATCGGCAAAATCGGCTGATCAACCGGTGCAGGCAGATCGGTATCGGCGTATAGCGCGTCACACAGCGCGTCCGGGTCGGCCACATCCAGTAGGCTGATTTTATGTTCGCCAGCAATGGCTTGGGCCAGTGGCACCTCGTCATTCAGGGCGTCCCGCTCGGTGGTGGGCGACAGCAGAACCGTCACCTTGACAAACCCCGAGGCCAAGGCCGCCAGCATTTCAGCATGGCCAAAGCCCGAAATTACACTGACCTCCAAGGGGATCACATCGGCAGGCAGGCCGCGGCTATAGCGCGCGGCAAGCTGGATCATCTCGGTGCCAAACTCTTGATCGCAAACCAACAAGCGGGGAGCGTCGCCGCCCGCTTTGCGATAGGCAGACGCCAGCGTATGGATTCGCCGGAACGTCATGTCGACAGGTGGTGCGTCGTAGGTGATGGCCCCCGACGGGCAGCGCGCGGCACACGCGCCGCAGCCGGCACAGATCATCGGGTCGATGCTTACATGCTCGCCCGCCGGGCTAATCGCATTGGTGGGGCAGATATCAAGACATTTCGTGCAACCGGTTTGCTCGGCGCGGGAATGTGCACAAATCAAGGGTTCTAAAGCCACATAAAGCGGCTTTTCGAATGTGCCGACCAGCTGTGACGCCTCCAGCACGGCATCGGCCACCGCACCTATACTGCCGGGGTCTGCACGCAGATAACCCTCTCGCTTGTGCGCGGCCGGGAACATCGGTGTGTTGCCCGATAGATCAAGGATCACATCGCATTCGGTTTGCCCGCCATCGCGGGGCTTGTCCCATGTCAGCGCCCCGCGCCCGGCAGGGTTGACCTGTTGCAAGGCATCAATCCGCAGGCGGAACTGCCCAAGGGCACCATCGGCCCGGTTGACGCGCCCACGAATAACATCGAAATCGCGGGTCTCAGGGGGGGCGGCTTCGTCGGTCATCAGCACCGTGACACTCAGGATCGACGACAGTTTGCGCGCCGCATCAACCGCCACATCCGACGAGCCGATGATCAGGCATAGACCTTCTGAAATCACGTCCAATGTCTTTTCCGAGGGCGCAGGTAGGGTCGCCTCGGCCATCAACGCGGCCATTTTGGGTAATTTTGAGCGGGGATCATCCGACCAACCGGCCCGATCCCGCAGATCCGTAAAGGCCGGGGCCGGGGCCTCGGATTCGGTCGCCAGCTCCTCGAAAATGCGCTGTTCTTGGCGGCAGCAAATTACCGCATCACCCGTCGCGATTTCTTGTGCGGCATGGTCAAGTTGGGTGGTGCACAGGCCGGAATGAACCTGCGAACAGGTCAAACCTGTTGCGGCTTCCAATGCCTCGGCGTCCACGTCCTGCGTGCCGGAACAATTGCATAGAATCAGTCTTTTATCCATTTTTGGCTGCCACGCTTTTTTGATGATTTCGCCCGCTGCTGCGGTGCGTTTCGGCCTAAGGTAGTCATGATTCGTAGTCGTGGTAAACAAGATTTACCACCCTTGCCTATGCTGTTCGGCGTACGCGACAGGTCCGATGATTCTAGTCAATTCGCACTTTGCAGAGGATTGCCTCCAATCCTGTCGCGCGCGCGATTCGGACTTTTTGTCCAATGTGGCGCGCTGGCGCGTGATGCGCTGGTCAAACTGGCCCTAATCCGTTTTTGTAGACGATGGGATGCAGAAAATTCTTTGTCTGGTTTGAAAATTGTACCAATCTGGATTTTCCGAAACTGGGGAGGATCGGTGTTGGTGCACAATCCGGCTCGATATGACAGCATGCCGCTTGGCGTGGTCGTTAGGCGCACGCCGGGGGTCACTCGGTGGGCGCAATGGGCGTGGAAGGCCGTCGCGGTCCTGCCTGCTGCGGCGCAGGCTGAGTGGCGCGTGCTACGCCACGAGGGGGACGCGATAGAGTATCACGCCGCGACACCACTGCTTGAATTGCATGGCGCGGAAACGGATGCCTACCTGCATGGGCTGGCCGCGCGAATCCCTGCTATTTATGTTATACTGCGTCAAAGCGAGTCGAGCGACGGCCCGCCGCTTGACGTGTTGCTGGTCACGGCGTCACCTTACGAGGCGCAGGATTACGCGGACAGCGGCGAAGAGATCATTGAAAAGGTTCCGATGCCGGAGGCTGTGGTTGCTTGGGTGCAGGGGTTTGTTGACACTCATCATATCGAGGAAGAGTTCAAAAAGCGCCGTCGTGACCGCACTCGCACAGATAAGGTCGAGCATAGTGTTGGCGATCCCCGTGTTCGCAAAACCGCAGATGTCTACCAAGCGCCGCAGGTGCGCAAAGAGAGGCTGAATTGACCCGCGCTGCTGATTTCTGGTCCCGCCGCAAGGCGCGTGTGGCTGAAGAGGAACAGGCCCAAGCCCAAGAGCTTGAGGCGCAAGAGCGTGCCGCGCGTGAGGCCGAGCAGGCCGAAAAAACCGATGAAGACCTGCTTGAAGAATTGGGCCTGCCCGATCCCGACAGCTTGCAGCAGGGCGATGATTTCAAGGCGTTCATGGCCAAGGCCGTGCCCGACCGTATCCGCCGCCGCGCCCTGCGTAAGCTGTGGCTCAGCAATCCCGCGCTGGCCAATCTTGACGGGCTGCTGGATTATGGCGAGGATTTTACCGACAGCGCCACTGTCGTCGAAAACCTGCAAACCGCCTATCAGGTGGGCAAGGGCATGCTGGCCCATGTCGAAGAGCTGGCCCGTCAGGCGGCCGAAGCGGAAAAGCCCGCGGACCCTGACCTTGCCGAGGCTGCCACGCCAGAGGCGGACGAGGCCCCGGCCTTTGATGACACAAGCGATGCGGACACTGACGAGATCGCCGCGCAGCCGTATGATCGGCCCGCGCTATCCGCAGATGCGCAATCCCAAGATGACATGTCAGCATATGACGCCGCGCCGCGACGGCGGATGCGGTTTGCATTCGACGACCAAGATGTTGCGCGGACATGACCATGAAAGAGGCAGTGATGGAGAGCCCAACCGTGACCAGTGACATAGCCGAAGAGGATCGGCTGCGCGCCGATCTTTACGATTTTCTGGGCGTTTTGCTGGCCGGGCCGCCCAATCCGGCGCTTCTGAAGCAAACCGCGCGCTTGTCGGGGGATGAAACAGATCTGGGCACCGCCATTGCCGCACTTGCGCGCATCGCCCAGCACACCAAGGCCCCCGCAGTCGAGCGTGAGTTCAATGCGCTGTTCATCGGGCTGGGTCGTGGAGAATTGCTGCCCTATGCCAGCTACTACCTGACGGGTTTCCTGAACGAAAAGCCGCTGGCGGCGCTGCGCCGGGACATGGCTGTGCGCGGCATGACCCGTGCGCAGAATGTCTATGAACCTGAAGACAATATCGCATCGTTGATGGAAATGATGGCCGGCCTGATCACCGGTCGCTTTGGCACGCCGGCGGCGCTGACAGATCAAAAGACGTTCTTCAACAAGCATATCGGCCCTTGGGCCGGGCACTTTTTCACGGATTTGGAGGCCGCCAAGAACTCGGTTCTCTATGCCTCGGTCGGCGCTGTCGGCCGGGTGTTCATGGAGATCGAGGCCGAAGGCTTCCGGATGAGCGCGGACCATTCCGCATAACCCGGCGGGCCACCCGGCCCGCCTTCACCAGAGAGGAGGCTATCATGACGAAGAAAGTTGAGGATGGCGCCAGCCGTCGCGATTTTCTCAAACTGGCGGCTTCTGGCGCGCCCGCGGTTGCGGTCGTGGCGGCAGCAACCGGGGGGCAGGCCGAAGCAGCCCAGCCCGATCTGTCATCCGAACGGATGCAGGACACCGCGCATACCCGCGCGTATTTTGACTCCGCCCGGTTTTAAACCCGGACGCAGTTGCTCGCCCCGCTGACGACTGGTTGCGATAGGCCCGACCGTTCAGTGGATAACCTTAGTACCCAGCAAGCCCAGAGGGCGCAGCTCGGGAGGAGATGAAATATGCTTAGGAAAAAGACCAACGGGGTTGCGAGACGCCCCCAGCGGACAAGTATCCTGTCTGAAGTCGGCGGCAAATCCGTCGACCGTCGTGCGTTCCTGCGCGGCAGCGGTCTGGCCATTGGTGGCTTGGCTGCGATCGGTGCCACTGGCGGCACCGTGACCAAAGCCAACGCGGCCTCGGCGGCAAATGGCGCCGTCGAGACCATCAAATCGGTCTGTACACACTGCTCGGTCGGCTGCACGGTTGTGGCCGAGGTGCAAGACGGCGTCTGGACGGGTCAGGAACCCGGCTGGGATAGTCCGTTCAATCTGGGCGCGCATTGCGCCAAGGGCGCATCGGTGCGCGAACACGCGCATGGCGAACGCCGCCTCAAATACCCGATGAAGAAAGAGGGTGGCGAGTGGAAGCGCATCAGCTGGGAACAGGCGATCAACGAGATCGGCGACGGCATGATGAACATCCGCGAGGAAAGTGGCCCTGACAGTGTCTATTGGCTGGGCTCGGCCAAGCATAACAACGAACAGGCCTATCTGTTCCGCAAGTTCGCCGCCTATTGGGGCACGAACAACGTGGACCATCAGGCGCGCATCTGTCACTCGACGACAGTGGCGGGCGTTGCGAATACATGGGGCTACGGCGCCATGACCAATTCGTATAACGACATCCACAATTCCAAGGCAATTTTCATCATCGGCGGCAATCCGGCCGAGGCGCACCCCGTTTCGCTGCTGCACGTTTTGAAGGCCAAGGAACAGAACAACGCGCCGCTGATCGTGTGCGATCCTCGCTTTACCCGCACGGCGGCGCATGCCGACGAATTCGTCCGGTTCCGTCCGGGCAGCGATGTGGCGCTGGTTTGGGGCCTGTTGTGGCACATTTTCGAGAACGGCTGGGAGGACAAAGAGTTCATCCGCACCCGTGTCTGGGGAATGGACCAGATCCGGGACGAGGTCGCCAAGTGGACCCCCGAAGAGGTCGAGCGCGTCACCGGCGCGCCGGGCAGCCAACTGGAACGCGTTGCGCGGACCTTGGTCAACAACCGTCCCGGCACTGTGATCTGGTGCATGGGTGGCACGCAGCATACCAACGGCAACAACAACACCCGCGCGTATTGCATCCTGCAACTTGCCCTTGGCAATATGGGCACATCGGGTGGCGGCACCAACATCTTCCGCGGCCATGACAATGTGCAGGGCGCAACCGACCTTGGTGTTCTGTCGCACACGCTGCCGGGCTATTATGGCCTGTCGGCAGGCGCATGGGGCCACTGGGCGCGTGTCTGGGATGAAGATCCTGAATGGC
Organism: Roseovarius gahaiensis; assembly: GCF_011601345.1. GTDB lineage: Bacteria > Pseudomonadota > Alphaproteobacteria > Rhodobacterales > Rhodobacteraceae > Roseovarius > Roseovarius gahaiensis. The sequence goes on along the minus strand of NZ_JAAORB010000035.1, from coordinate 18,081 downwards.
TGGCCGGGAATTTCGCCAAGGTCACCGGTGCGGACGGCAAGGAAAAGTCGCTGCAAAACCTCAAGGGCATCCCGGTGTCGCGTTGGATCGACGGTATTCTTGAAGACAAAGAGAATATCGACCAGCCCAACAACGTCCGGGCCATGGTTCTGTGGGGCCACGCGCCCAACTCGCAGACCCGTATGACCGAGATGAAGACGGCGATGGAAAAACTCGACATGCTTGTCGTGGTTGACCCTTACCCGACGGTGTCGGCGGTGCTGCATGATCGCACCGACGGGGTTTATCTGCTTCCTGCGTGTACGCAGTTTGAAACTCGTGGCTCGGTCACGGCATCGAACCGGTCGTTGCAGTGGCGCGACAAGATCGTTGAGCCTTTGTTCGAGTCCAAGTCCGATCACGAGATCATCGGCCTGTTCGCGAAAAAGTTCGGCTTCCACGATCGGATGTTCCGTAACATCAAGCTGGAAGACGATGGCATCACGCCGGATGTCGAGGATACAACCCGCGAATTCAACCGCGGTATGTGGACGATCGGCTATACCGGCCAGTCGCCTGAACGCCTCAAGATGCACATGGCCAATCAGCACACGTTCGACAGAACCACGCTGCAAGCCGTGGGCGGTCCGGCGGATGGTGACTATTACGGTCTGCCATGGCCCAGTTGGGGCACACCCGAGATGAACCATCCCGGCACGCCGAACCTGTACGATCTGTCCAAACCCGTCAGCAAAGGCGGCCTGACCTTCCGTGCCCGTTTCGGTGTGGAACGCGACGGCGACAACCTGCTGGCCGAAGGCGTCTACAGCCAAGGCTCGGAAATTCAGGATGGTTACCCCGAGTTTACGATGCAGATGCTGATGGACTTGGGTTGGGACGGTGACCTGACCGACGAAGAACGCGCCGCCATTGATGCTGTCGCAGGCCCCAAGACCAACTGGAAAACCGACCTGTCGGGCGGTATCCAGCGGGTGGCGATCAAGCACGAATGCGCGCCGTTTGGCAACGCCAAGGCCCGTGCCGTGGTGTGGACATTCCCCGATCCGGTGCCCCTGCACCGCGAGCCGCTTTATACAAACCGGCGCGATCTGGTCGAGGATTATCCAACCTACGCAGACCGGCGCGACTATCGTCTGCCCACCCTCTATGCATCGATCCAGAAGCAGGACTTCTCGAAGGACTACCCGATCATTCTGACATCGGGGCGTCTGGTTGAATACGAGGGCGGCGGGGATGAGACCCGGTCGAACCCGTGGCTGGCCGAGCTGCAACAGGACATGTTCGTCGAAATCAACACGCGCGATGCCAATAACCTTGGCGTGCGGGACGGCGCACAGGTCTGGGTCGAAGGCCCCGAGGGCGGCAAGGTCAAGGTCATGGCCATGGTCACCGAACGGGTGGGCGAAGGCGTTGCCTTCATGCCGTTCCACTTCGGCGGCCACTATCAGGGTGAGGATCTTCGGAGCAAATATCCCGATGGTGCCGATCCCTATGTCTTGGGTGAATCGACAAATACCGCCCAAACATACGGCTATGACTCGGTCACGCAAATGCAAGAGACGAAGGCGACTCTCTGCAAAATCAGCGCAGCATAAGGAGAAACGGAAATGGCTAGAGCTAAATTCCTCTGTGACGCCGAACGCTGCATCGAATGCAACGCCTGCGTCACCGCATGTAAGAACGAGCACGAGGTGCCTTGGGGTATCAACCGGCGCCGGGTCGTCACCATCGAAGATGGTAAACCCGGTGAGCGGTCGATCTCGGTGGCCTGCATGCACTGTTCAGATGCCCCCTGTATGGCGGTCTGCCCAGTGGACTGCTTTTATCAGACCGAAGACGGGGTGGTTCTGCACTCCAAGGATCTGTGCATCGGGTGTGGTTATTGCTTCTACGCGTGCCCCTTCGGCGCGCCGCAATACCCGCAGGCTGGCAACTTCGGCAGCCGTGGCAAGATGGACAAATGTACCTTCTGCGCCGGTGGCCCCGAAGACAACAACAGTCAGGCCGAGTTCCAGAAATACGGGCGCAACCGGATCGCTGAGGGCAAGCTGCCCATCTGCGCCGAAATGTGCTCGACCAAGGCGCTTTTGGCGGGCGATGGCGACGTTGTGTCGGACATCTACCGCGAACGCGTCGTGGCCCGTGGCTTTGGCAGCGGGGCCTGGGGCTGGGGCACAGCGTACGAGCAAAAGGGCGGCTGACCCTTTCGGTGTCACGGGGCGCGGGAAATGCGCGCCCCACGCCCGTGATATGCGGGCGGGCGGCCTATGTGCCGCCCGCTCAGCATCTCAACCCATCTGATAAACTGGACAGATCGCCATGACCCGTCTTTTGACCACATTCTTTTTGTCTGTGTTGCTGGCCGCGCCACTTGCCGGGCCTGCCGCTGCACAAGACACCGCCGAGCCCGAGCAGATTGATCGCTCTGCAACCGGCGGCGCGCCCACGCTAGAGGACATCCTCGCGCGGCAACGCGGCGAAACCGTCGACAACAGTTATCGCCGCGACAATGCGGGTGACGGCGAAACCGCACCGGGGCTTGGCCCGTTGGGCGGCGTGTCGGATTCCGAAGTTTGGCGCGACCTGCGTTTCAACGATGCCAATGTCAAAGTCTCTGCCGGTGGCGATGTCGCCAAGGTTCTGGTGCAGGATCGTGGCATGGCATGGTTGCAATTCCGTCAGGGGCCATTGTCTACCTACGGCGGCTGGGGCCTGATCGGCGTTCTGGGCCTGCTGGTTCTGTTCTACCTGATCCGGGGACGGATCACGATTGACGGTGAAAAAACCGGCCGAACCGTCACCCGTTTTGAATTCATCGAACGCTTTGCCCATTGGCTGATGGCAGGCTCGTTCGTGGTTCTTGGCCTCACCGGGCTGGTCTCGCTTTTGGGTCGCACCCTGTTGATACCGCTGCTCGGGTTGGAAGGTTTCTCGACAATCGCCATCGGCTCAAAATGGGTGCACAACAACATTTCTTGGGCGTTCATGCTGGGTTTGATCATGGCCTTCGTGATGTGGGTGGCCCATAACATTCCCAACAAGACCGACCTGAAATGGTTGGCCGTGGGCGGTGGGATCTTCAAAAAGGGCGTGCACCCGCCCGCCAAGAAATTCAACGCCGGGCAGAAGTTGATTTTCTGGTCGGTGATCGTGCTGGGCGCGTCGATCTCGGTATCGGGTCTGTCGCTGCTGTTCCCGTTCGAACTGCCAATGTTCGCGAAAACCTTCGTGATCCTCAACGATACCGGCCTGCCACAAGCGTTCGGCTTTGGCGCACTGCCCACAGAGTTGGCCCCGCATGAGGAAATGCAGTTTTCCCAAGCATGGCACGCGATTGTCAGCTTTGTGCTGATGGCGATCATCCTTGCGCATATCTATATCGGCTCGGTCGGGATGGAAGGCGCGTTTGATGCTATGGGCTCGGGCGAGGTCGAAGAGCAATGGGCGCGCGAACACCACAGCCTTTGGCTGGAAGAGTTACAGGAAAAAGGTGAAGCGGCGACCAAAAGCGGCGAGAAAGGCAAGGCGGCGACCCCCGCCGAGTGACCTATGCAAAGGCTGCTTCAAAGCTTGTTGGTCTGTCTGATTGTTGCGGCCCCGATTGGGGCCGCGGCGCAGCAGTTCACCACGATGAAGGGTCATGGTGGGCCGGTGATGGGCTTGGACGTGAACCAATCGACTGGGCAGGTGGCGACAGCCAGCTTCGACAATTCCGTGGGCCTTTGGCAAAACCGCGCGGCGCGTTGGCTTGAAGGTCACGATGCAGCGGTGAACACGGTGCTGTTTCTTGGCCCTGACAGGGCAGCATCGGCAGGCGATGACTTTGCCGTGATCCTGTGGGATCTGGCCAGCGGTGCGGCGTCCCGTCTGACAGGTCACAAAGGCAAGGTGGTCGCCTTGGCACAATCGCCCGACGGCGCGGTTTTGGCTTCGGCCAGTTGGGATGGCAGTATCGGGCTGTGGTCGCTTGTCGCGCCTGACCGCGCGCCGCGCTTTTTGACCGGGCACGAGGCCGGGGTCAACGCCGTTGCCTTCAGCCACGACGGGACGCAGCTTTATTCCGCGTCAGCAGATGGCACGATCCGAGTTTGGGATATCGCGGATGGCAGCAGCCGCATCCTGACCAATCAGGGCTTTGGCGTGAACTGTATTCTTCTGGGGCCGGATGGGGCATGGCTGGCCTATGGCGCGGTTGATGGGGTGACCCGTGTGATCGACGCAGAAAACGGCGACCAATTGGCGGATTTCTCGCTTGAGCGACGGCCGATCTTGTCGATGGACCATCATCCGGCCACCCACCAACTGGCGGTCGGCGACGGGCATGGATATATCATGATCATCGACACCGCCCGCTGGCAGATTGCCCGTGATTTCCGGGCCATGCGCCGTGGCCCTGTCTGGGCGCTTGCGTTCTCAACGGACGGGCAGACCGTTCTGGCCGGTGGGCTTGAGGATGTCGCCTATTCTTGGCCGGTGTCGTTGCTGGATGAATTCGACCCCGCTGGCGGGGCAGAGCGCAGCTTTCTGCGCGACCCCGACGAAATGCCGAACGGGGAACGGCAATTCATGCGCAAATGTTCGATCTGCCACGCACTGACGCCGCCCCCCTCGCGCAAGGCAGGGCCGTCGTTGTATAATGTGTTCGGCCGCCAAGCCGGGACGCTGCCGGGCTACCGTTATTCCGAAACACTGGCCGGATCTGATATCATCTGGACCGATAAGACCATCGACGCTCTGTTCGACAGCGGGCCGGATCACTATATCCCGGGTTCCAAGATGCCTATGCAACGGATCACCGCGCCAAATGATCGGCAGGATCTGATCGCTTATTTGCGCCGTGCTACGGCGCCCAAACAGGAGAACTGACATGAAAGCAATGTATGCGGCCTTTTTCGTCACGGCGCTGATCGCGGTCGGGGCGTATTATGGTCTAAGCTCTTTGGGGTTTTCCAGCCAAGACCAGATGGCAAGCGACGCGGTGCGCTTGGGTGACGCGTCCGAATGATCGGCGCGCCCCCCGCGTCATCCTCACGCCGGGATGACTACGGTGAAACGCTGACTGCTGCGTCGATCCTTGTGGTCGATGATGAACCTGGTATGCGTAATTTCCTGATTAAAACCCTGACACCCCGTTGCAAGCGGGTGGAGCAGGCGCGCTCGGCTGCCGAGGCCAGTGATATACTGGACAGCACACATTTTGATCTGGTGATCCTTGATAATATCATGCCCGGCACAACTGGTCTGGATTGGCTGAAAGAACAGCGCCGCGTGGGGTTTTTCGCCGAAACCATCCTGATCACGGCTTATGCCGATCTGGATACGGTCATTCAGGCCTTGCGGGCGGGCGTCGCCGATTTCGTTGTGAAGCCGTTTCGCGCCAATCAAATTCTGAACGCCGTGGCCCGCACGCTTGACCGCAAATATCTGCGGCGCGAAAACTATCTTTTGAAACATGCGCTAAGCGAAAGCGGGGCCACCGCGCGCGGGCGTTTGATGGGCAAATCCCCGGCCATTGTCGAGGTGCGCGAGATGCTTGCCCGTGTGGCGCCTTTGCCGACCTCGGTTTTGTTCACCGGGGCCAGCGGCACCGGCAAGGAAATTGCCGCGCGCACCCTGCACGGCCTGTCGGACCGGGCTGAAAAACCCTTTGTGGCGGTGAATTGCGCCACCATATCACCCGATCACATCGCCGAAGAGCTGTTCGGCCTGATCGACGGCGGCGAACGGCGCAAGGATGGGCTGCTTTTGCACGCCGACGGTGGAACGCTGTTTCTGGATGAGATCGCGCAGTTGCCCGACCAAGTGCAGGCGACGTTGCTGCGTGTGCTGGAAGATCACCGCATTCGCCCCACGGGGGCCGAGCGCGAGATTCCGCTGAACCTGCGGTTCTTGTTCGCCACCAATGCCGATCTGGAAAAGGCTGTGGCCGAGGGCCGGTTTCGCGCCGACCTGTATCACCGGATCAACGTGCTGAATATCGCGATGCCCCCGCTCAAAGATCGCTCGGAGGATATCGTTGAACTGGCGGCCCTGTTCATGAGCGAATTTTCCCGCACTCTTGGCTTGCCGTCACTGGACCTCAACGAGGCTGTGCTTTTGAAACTCAGCCGTTACGACTGGCCCGGTAACGTGCGTGAATTGCGCAACCTGATCGAACGGTCGGTGATATTGGGTGCCTTCCCGGCGGAGTTTTCCGGCAGTGGCGAAGTCAGTGGTGCTGAGGCAATTGAAACGCTGGAACTGGTCGAGCAACGCCATATCATGAACGTGCTAGACGCCTGCGGTGGAAACCGGGCCGAGGCCGCCCGCCGCCTTGGCATCGCGCGCAAGACGGTTGACCGGAAATGCGCCGCTTGGGGGCTGTAAACTCGGCCTCTGTCGTCAGTGGCGAGTCCCCGGGGGTTATTGCTGGCAAGCAGAACAGCCGTGCCGTAGGCTGAGCACAGAAAAATTTCCATGAAGGAGCCTGTTATGGGTGATCGACCACAAGCGCAGCCGCAAACCCTGACCGATACCGAGGCGCATTGCATCACCCGGTTCGATTTTGCGCCGGGGGCTGAAACCGGATGGCATGTGCATGGGTTCGATTATGTGATCGTGGCCCTGACCGAATGCAACATGAAGTTGGAAATGCCTGATGGCACCGTGAACGAGGTGTCTTTGCCGCCGGGCCAGACTTATCACCGGCCAACGGGGGTTGAACACAACGTGATCAACGGCGGCGACGCGCCGATGGCCTTTGTCGAGGTCGAGTTCAAGCAGGGGCTTGATCTCGACCTTCTGGATCAGGGCTGATCAGCTGCGCGACAGCACGCTGGTCGGGCGGGCCTTGTAGAGTGATGCCGTCAGGGCCGCCGCCAGCCCGGCCTTGATCAGATCACCGGGGATAAAGGGGGCCATTGACAGGCTGGCCTGTGCAACGGTCATGTCCAGCATCGCCGTCATGCCAAGAATGCCGGGGATATAAAGCACCAGTATGCCGCCCAGAATTGCGGCGATTAGCGCTGCGGGAAAGACCGGCGTGCCGCGCATCTTTTCGGTGATCCAGCCAGTGACAAAGGCGGCGACCGGAAAGCCGATCAGAAAGCCGACGGTCGGACCGGCAAACACGCCCAAGCCCCCACGCCCGCCCGCCAGCAGCGGCAGCCCAAGGGCAACCAGCCCCAGAAACAACAACACGGCCAATGCACCGCGCCGCGCGCCCAGAACCGTGCCGCACAGCATGATGCCCATGCCCTGCGCCGTGATCGGGATGCCCGAGGCGAGTGTGAATTTTGGCACAAGCCCCAGCACCGCGATCAGTGCGGCGAACAGGGCGATAAGGGTGATGTGACGTTCCATTGGGTCGCGTTTCCTTTGAGGGATTGGTTGTCAGGTCTCTTCTGGCGGGACCATCCCGCCACGGGCGCGCAATGCCTCGGCCACATGCTCGGCGTCGTCAATGGCGATCAGGGTGATCGGCAGGGCAATCTGCCAGCCCACGCGCCGGGCACTGCGCGCGCGCCATGCCTCGATCAGTTTGTGGGCCTTGTCCATCAGGACCGGGATAAACCGCACCACCAGCACGATGGCAAAGCCCAAGGGCGCGGTGTTCAGGCCCAAGCTGCGCAGCGGGCTGAGCAGCCACATCACCACATCCGTCAGATCATCGAACCGGGTTGTCATGGTCACCAGATTGGCCAGCGCCACCGCCGCGATCAGCCGCAGGGCAATCACCAGCCCGGACATGGCTTGACCCATTACAATATGCCAGACAATCACCAGCGCCACGAAAAACCACACCGGCGTCAACAGGCGCAGCCCCTGCCGGAAAAATCGCCATCCCGGCACCAGATACAGCCCGGCCACCACCGCCAACCCGGCGGCCATGCCCGGCACGCTGCCCAGCCAGAACAGGGCCACGGTTGCGACGCAGAGCGCGGCCAGTTTCCCGCCTGCGCGCAGCCGGTGATAGGGCGTCGCGATATCAGAGGTCAGCGTCAGCATCATCCGCCTCCTGCATGGCGTTTAGATAATTGGCCAGCACCGTGTCAGCGGGGCCATCGCCCGCCACTGTGCCCCGATCCAGCCAAATCGCCCGATCATAGCGTGTCAGGGCGCCCGGGTCATGCGTGACATGAATCAGCGTTGCGTCCAGCCCGTCAAGGAACCGGCGCAGGGCCCGCGTGGTGGGAATGTCGAGGCCTGAAAACGGCTCGTCCAGCACGATCACCTTGGGCGCCATCGCCAGCACGGCCATCAGGCACACCAGATGCCGCTGCCCTTGTGACAGGCTGTCCACCGACCGGTCGTGCCATTCGGCGCGGCCAAACCGCGCCAGCATCGCCCGCGCGCCATCGCGGGCGGCGGGTTTGTCATGGCCCAATTGCCGCAGGCCAAAGGCCAGTTCTTCCTCGACGGTGGGAAAGATGATCTGGTGATCGGGGTTTTGAAACAGGATACCGACCGTGCGGATTGCTGTTTTGCGATCCTTGCAGACATCCACGCCGGCCACGCGCACCGTGCCCTCATCCGGGGCGACCAAGCCGGCGATCAGCCGCGACAGGGTGGTTTTGCCCGATCCGTTGCGCCCGATGATGCCGATCCGCCGCTCGGTCAGCGACAATGTGACATTGCGCAGCGCGGTTCTGGGGCCGAACCGGCAGGTGACGCTGTTGAGCTTGATATCTGGTCGGGGTCCGGCCTGTGCCGTCATCGCGTTGCGCCTTCGCGTTGCAGCCCGCGCGCGGGGGCCTGTCTGGCCCGGTGCAATACCCTGCCCGTGTAGAATTTGCCAGCCGCAACCCGAGGTCTGGCGGCCTTGCAAGGTGCGGTAACAGATTTTGTCAAAGACCGCCGCCAAATTCACAAACGCGCTGCGCATGAAAATCTGGTTAATGGCGCAGAACTGCGCCACCTATCCTTGCTGATCCTTTGCTGACGTGCACTATTGCCGTGCCCTTGGATGTGTCAGGCGCAGCCTTGGGTGCGGCTCTTATCTGGCGACGATCTGCATGGCCACTGCGCCAAGATAGATCAGCAGGATGCTCAGGCTCTCGGCGCCGATTCGTGCGGGTCCGTTCCGCTGACGCACAATCAGCCCGATCAGCAAAACGCCATTCATCACAAGCCCCACGGCGACCCAGAACAAATCATCTTTTGTGATCGCGTGGTAGATTGATCCTTGCCGGTATCCGGCGTCGGCCAGTGTGAGAAACAGCACGTCAAAGGTATTGCCGCCGATGATTCCGCCCACGGCCAGTTGCACCGCCCCGCGCCGCACGGCAGCCAGTACCGTGATCAACTCGGGCAGGGATGTGGCCACCGCTGTCATCAACGCGCCCACGAATGTGGCGGAAATCCCCAACCGCAGTGATAATTGCGCCCCGATTTTCGAGAGCACCCAGCCCGAAATTCCCAGCACAATCGTCAACAGCAGAAAGCGGATCAGCAAAGACGCCAAAGCGGGGGAAATATCCTGTTCGGCTTCGGGCCGGTCTTCGCGCGTGGCCCCGGTGTGCTCGGGATGCCACATCGGCGTATCGCGGACCTGTCCGCTGATCCGTAGGCCAATTACGTAAATCACCGGCAGCGCGAATGATGCGGGATGCAACCCCAGCACTGAAACCTCCGGTCCGGCATAGGCGGCCAAGGGTATGCCCAGCATCAACGTCAGAAGGCTGGCTTGAAACAGGTTCGCCAAATCCGCGGCAGCATGCTCAAGATTGGCTTTGCGGTATACCATATCCGCCAGTGCCAGAAATGCTGTCTGCGCAGCGATCCCGCCCACCGCGTTGGAAAATGCCAATGACACCTCTCCATCCAGTGCCGCAGTGAAGGATACCACCGTGCCCGCCAGCGAGGTGGCCATGCCCAGCAAGACTGCCCCGGCAATCGCTTCGCCAACGCCGGTTTTGTCGGCCAGATGGTCGGCCTTTTCGGTCAGGCGCACCCCGACGACGGCGATCACGGCAGCCATCATGATAAAACCCGCGACAAGCATGGGCAGGGTCAGTGTATCGAACCACACGGCTTAGTTTTGACTGTCGTCGGCGCAGATGGCAAATGCAAACACCGGGGAGCGTCTGGGCGACGGCAATGCATATGTTGTGCGCTTGGTCGCGCTGGGCAACGGGCGTTTGTTCGAAATGGGCGGGCAGGTGCCGGCCCTGTGCAATAAATGATGCCGCGCGGAGCTGAGAGCCGTTCAGGGCAACACGATGACAAGGATCCGGCTCGCGAAGGTTTCTTCGGGAGCTGAATGCGACGAGTGTCGGCTTTGCCGATAGAGCGCGCGCTCCATCAATTGTGACGAGCCGAGACAGCGACGGGCCGCGGCGTGGCGAACCAACGTCGGTTCGGCAAGGCTTTATCCAACTTACTGGCGCGCGATGAATAAGCTATGTACCAAGGCCAACCCAATCGCCGGGCCGTGGGTGCGGCCCGCCGATGGCGCGGCAGCCTTCGGCCTTGATCCCGCGCCTTGGGTTTCTGCCGAATGGTTGTCATCAATGAACTCAGGATTGGCCAACATGGGCTCGAAGCGGTCATTGCGCTCTGAACCCACTGGGTGTTCTCATGTGCATCATTTACTGCAAGCGGCTGGGGCGCTGATTGACGTTTGTGTCAAACTGCGGCTTTCGTGCGGGCCTGTTTTCAGGCATCACATAGGGGATGATGATGACGCCAGATGATCTTGTTCTGACCCCGCTTGGCCTGCGGTTTCAGGGCCGCCGCTATCCCTGTGCCATTGGGCGCGGGGGGCTAAGTTCTTGTAAACGCGAGGGAGATGGGGCCACACCGAGCGGCACGCATCGCATCGTCGGGATGCTGTACCGGCCTGATCGCATGGCGCGTCCCGCCGATTGGGCCGTGCCCATCGGCCCCAGTGACATTTGGTCAGACGATCCCGACCATGAAGACTACAACCTTATGATTCGAAAGCCTTATTCATATTCGCACGAGGTGCTGCGCCGGGCTGATCCGCTGTATGATCTGATCCTGATCACCGACTGGAACTGGCCCTATGCGCACCCCGGAAAAGGGTCTTGCATATTCTTGCATCAATGGCGCCGTCCGCATTATCCGACCGAAGGGTGCATTGCCTTTCGCCGCGACCACCTTATTGAAATCGCACAGAACATCAGGTTACAGTCTCGGCTGATTGTGCGACCTTAGGCGTAATCGCGCGCGCCGAAAATGGCGCTGCCGACGCGAATATGAGTGGCCCCAAGCGCAATCGCCTTTTCAAAATCGTCACTCATGCCCATCGAAAGCCCGTCCAAGCCGTTGCGTTCGGCGATCTTGGCCAGAAGGGCAAAGTGCAAACTGGCCTCTTCATCCACCGGCGGGATACACATCAGCCCCTTGATGGGGAGGTCCAAGGCCTTGCAATCTTTGACGAAATCATCAGAATCGCCGGGCAGGATGCCGGCTTTTTGGTCTTCCTCGCCGGTGTTGACCTGAACGAACAAGTCCGGGCAATGCCCTTCTTCCTGCGCCAGCCGGGCCAGTGTCTTGGCCAGTTTGGGCCGATCCAGTGAATGAATGGATTGGAACAACTCAAACGCCTGCCGCGCCTTGTTGGTCTGCAACGGGCCGATCAGGTGCAGGTCAATCTCTTGAAAACGCTCACGAAAATCGGGCCATTTGCCAGCCGCTTCTTGCACGCGGTTTTCCCCGAAACAGCGATGACCCTGCTCCAGTACCGCCGCCACCCGCTCATTCGGTTGCTTTTTCGATACGGCAATCAGGGTTACACTGTTCGGCGCGCGCCCTGCATCCTCTGCGGCTTTGTGCATCCGCGCCTTGATGTCGTTCAGCCCCATGGCAAGCCCCTCAGACCCGTGTCAACTTCGTCACTTATGTGCCACAGCCGATGGCAAAGGCACAATGGCCGCCAGACATCATCCGGTCAATTTCAGTAAACTCCTTGCCCCGATCCGTCAGCTTGGATAGTAGGGAAAGAGAAACAATGCCGGATCGCGTAATGACCATGTACAGCATCAGAAATGCCGCACTGACCACGGTTTGCCTTGCTTTGCTTGCCTCTTGCGGGGGATTTCGCGACGCCAAGCTTGATCCGGAAGCCTATCGTATCGAAGCCGGGCCCGATTCACGCGGCAACTACGTGAGCGGGTCGTCAATGCTTGATGCGTTCAAGGGTGGCGATGCAGAGGTTAAGGTAAACCGCTTTTTGTGGACCGCATCGCTTGATGTTCTGGACTTTTTGCCGGTGCAAACCGCCGATCCGTTTACCGGTGTGATTTCAACGGGCTATGGCACGCCGCCGGGCGGTGGTCGGGCCTATCGGGCAACGATCCTGATCAGCGATCCCGCGCTGGATGCCCGGTCATTGAACGTGGCGCTGCAAACCCGCAGCGGTCCTGTTGCCGGTGGCACACAGCGCGCCGTCGAAGACTCCATTCTAGCGCGTGCGCGTCAGTTGCGCATCCAAGCCGAGAAATTCTGAGCCAGATGTAACCTAGCGTCCCGAGCCGATCACATCTTGGTGGCCATCACATCATCGACCCATTTCAATTGCTGCGGCAAGCATATGCGGCGCAGGTCGTACCTGTCTTGCACCAAGGCGCGCGCGGCCTTGCCCAAACGGGCGCGCGCCGCGCTGTCGTTCAATAGCGCGCAAACCTGATCCACCAGAGCATCGCCGTCAAAGAAATCAACAAGCCGCCCGGTCCCATCCTCGGTGATCACCTCGCGCACGGGGGCTGTATCGCTGGCCACAATCGCTGCGCCACAACTCATGGCTTCTAGCAAACTCCAGCTTAATACAAAGGGATAGGTCAGGTAGACATGCACCCGGCTGACCTGCAACAGCGTGGTGAACGTGTCATACGGGACGCGACCCAGAAAATGCACCCGCGCCCAGTCCTCATCCGATATCTGCGTGCGCACCTCGTCGATGAATATCTGTTTCCATGTCTGCCCCTTGGGGGGCCGCGCGCCGTAACTCACTTCGTCACCGCCAACGATCACAACGCGCGCCTTTGGTCGGTTGCGCAGCAGCCGGGGCAGGGCGCGCATGAACACGTGATACCCCCGATAGGGTTCCAGATTGCGGTTCACAAAGGTGATCACCTCGTCATTGCGCGATACATCCAACGTCTCTTTGATCGTCAGGCGCGCGTTCGGGTCGGGCTTGGACTGGGTGGTGTCGATCCCGTCATGGATGACGGTGATACGGTCGCGGAACTCGGGCGGGAAGGTGTCTGCCTGAAACCGGGTCGGGCTGATGCCGGCATCCGCCATCGGAAAATGCAGATGATTGTTGATGTTTTTCATGCGGATGCGCAGGCGCGACAGATCGGCATCGCCTTTGTCGAACTCAGGATCAAAGCGCAAGTGTGGGTAGTCCGCGCTGTGATACAGCTCGCAATACAGGCCGATCCGCGCCTTGGGCCAGACATCGCGCAGAAACATTGATTCCCCCCACCCCGGATGGGCCAGAATCAGATCGGGCACAAACCCCGCCTGTTTCAGCTTGCGGGCCGCGTGAAAGCAGGCTTCGGCGCGGGTCACTTTGGTGTCAAGATCCAACAGCCACGGGTGGATGTCTTGCGCTTGGCGTTTCGGGAGCGCGTAGGGCAGCACGCGCACCCCGTTCCAATCGGTCTGCTTTTTCACCCGTAACGTCAGCGCGACACAGTGATGCCCCTGTGCGGCCAGAAGCGGTGCAAGGTGCTTGTATTGCCCGGGAAAGTTTTGATGAATGAACAGGATTTTCATGAAACGCACCGCCCGACACTGTTTTTTCCGGTTATAGGCAGGCAATCTGCACCTGCAAACCCTTGCTTTTTGCGCCTTGCCACTGGACCCCGCAGTGTGTGGAGCCTATCACGCAGGGCAACAGGAATGACCGAAAAAGGGTGTGCCGCACATGTCGCGCTATTCTGCCGCCGAAATCGAAGAGAAATGGCAACAGGCTTGGGACAAGGCCGGACTTTTCCGCGCCAAGCGGGCCGAAGACAAGCCCAAGTACTATGTGCTTGAGATGTTTCCCTACCCTTCAGGACGCATCCACATGGGTCATGTGCGCAACTACACCATGGGCGACGTGATCGCGCGCTACAAGCTGGCAACTGGCCATAACGTGTTGCACCCCATGGGCTGGGACGCCTTTGGCATGCCCGCCGAAAATGCCGCCATGGCCAGCGGTGGACATCCCAAGGATTGGACCTACGGCAATATCGACGACATGCGCGCCCAGATGAAGCCGCTAGGCCTGTCGATTGATTGGAGCCGCGAGTTCGCCACCTGCGACCCCGAATATTACGGCCAGCAACAGGCGCTGTTTCTGGACATGCTGGAACAGGGCTTGGTGTATCGCAAGAACGCCGTGGTCAACTGGGATCCGGTGGATATGACCGTTCTGGCCAACGAACAGGTTGAAAACGGGCGCGGCTGGCGATCAGGCGCTTTGGTGGAACGGCGCGAGTTGACGCAGTGGTTTTTCCGAATCTCCGACTTTGCCGAGGAATTGCTTGAGGCGCTGGATGGTCTGGATGACTGGCCAGCCAAGGTCAAGCTGATGCAGGCCAATTGGATCGGACGGTCGCGGGGTTTGCAATTTGCCTTCTCACTGATTGACGGCCCCGAGGGCCACGACCGGATCGAGGTCTATACCACCCGGCCCGATACCCTGATGGGGGCCAGCTTTGTTGGGATTTCGCCAGACCACCCACTGGCCCGGCAGTTGGAGAAAGACAACGCCGATCTGGCCGCGTTCAACGCCGAGTGCCGCCGCATGGGCACATCCGAGGAAGAGCTTGAGAAGGCCGAGAAAAAGGGCTTTGACACCGGCCTGCGCGTGCGCCACCCGTTTGACACCTCGTGGGAGTTGCCGGTTTACGTGGCCAACTTCATCCTGATGGATTACGGCACCGGCGCGATTTTCGGCTGCCCGGCGCATGATCAGCGCGATTTGGATTTCGCGCGGAAGTATGACCTGCCCGTTACCTCAACCTATGCGCCGCAAACCCCCGATGAGGCCTTCACCCTGCCCGAGGACGGCGGCGCGGCCTTTGTGCCGCCAAAAACCGAAAAGGTGCATTACGTCAAAGGGTTCGCCGGCGACGAAGTGCAGAGCGGGGAACAGGCAATAGACGCTGCCATCGCCTTTTGTGAAAACAACGGTGTTGGCCAAGGCGTGACAAAGTTCCGCCTGCGCGATTGGGGCCTGTCGCGGCAACGCTACTGGGGCTGCCCGATCCCGGTGGTGCATTGCGACACCTGCGGCGTGGTGCCCGAAAAGAAAGAAAACCTGCCTATCGAATTGCCCTATGACGAAGACGGCACGCCGATTGATTTCTCGGTGCCCGGCAACCCGCTGGATCGCCACCCCACATGGCGCGATTGCGCCTGCCCGTCTTGCGGCGCAGCGGCGCGGCGGGAAACCGATACGATGGACACATTCGTGGACAGCTCGTGGTATTTCGCCCGCTTCACCGCGCCGCGTTCTGCGACACCCACCGATATGGCCGAGGCCGAATATTGGATGAACGTGGACCAGTATATCGGCGGGATCGAACACGCGATCCTGCACTTGCTGTATTCACGGTTCTTCGCCCGCGCCATGCACGCAACCGGCCACCTGCCGCAAAAGGCGATCGAGCCGTTCAATGCGCTGTTCACCCAAGGCATGGTCACGCATGAGATTTACCAGACGCGCGATGAAAATGACCGCCCGGTCTATCACCTGCCCGAAGACGTGGAAGACGCGAAGCTGAAGGCGACAGGCGCGCCGGTTGAAATCATCCCCTCTGCCAAAATGTCGAAATCCAAGAAAAACGTCGTCGATCCGGTCAGCATCATCGGGGCCTATGGCGCCGATACCGCGCGCTGGTTTGTGCTGTCCGACAGCCCGCCGGAACGTGATGTGGAGTGGACGGCGGCAGGTGCCGAAGCCGCGCACAAGCACCTGTCGCGCGTGCATCGCGTGGTGTCCGAAATCGCCGCCAGCGACACCCCCGCCAATGATCAGGACGACGCATTGCTGCGCGAGATGCACAAGGCCATTCACGATGTGACCGGCGGTGTGGAATCCTTTGGCTTCAACGCGGCGATTGCCCGTCTGTATGCCTTTGCCAACACCTTGGCCAAATCAAAGGCCGGAACGCAGGCCCGCAAACAGGCGGCCCGCGCCCTTGTGCAACTGATGTCACCGATGACCCCGCATTTGTCCGAAGACCTGTGGCAAACACTGGGCGGCGAGGGTTTGGCCGCTGCCGCCGCGTGGCCGCAGCCGGATGAGGCGATTCTGGTGGACGAAACCGTTACCTTGCCGATCCAGATCAACGGCAAGCGTCGGGCCGAAATCAGCGTGCCCAAGGATATGGACAAGTCCGAGGTTGAAAAACTGGCCCTTGCGCACGATGCTGTGACCAAGGCACTGGATGGGGCCCAGCCGAAAAAAATCATCGTTGTCCCGGGACGGATCGTGAATGTCGTCATCTGATCGCCGTAGCTTTCTGAAAGGTGCCGCTGCTGCAGCTACTGTTGCGGGCTTGGCCGGATGTGGGTTCAGCCCCGCATACGCACCGGGCGGCGCGGCATCGCGGTTGCGTAACGCGGTATCGGTTGTCGAGCCGGAGGGCCGGGCCGGGTATCTTATGACCCGCGAGTTGGAAGACAGGTTGGGCCGCGCATCCGATCCGCGCTATGCTTTGATTTACGCGGTTGAACTTACGCAGTTGCCGGTTGCGATCACCAACAGCAACATCGCGACGCGCTTTAATCTGACGGGTGAAGCAACCTACGCCCTGAGCAACCGCTCGACAGGCGCGGTGCTGTTGTCGGGCACAGTGGACAATTTCAACAGCTTTTCGGCCTTCGGCTCTACCGTGGCGCGACAGGCGGCCGAGCGCGCGGCCGAGGAACGGCTTGTGACGATTCTGGCCGATCAGATGGTCGCACGTCTGATTGCTGGCGCGGCGGATCTTCCGGCATGAAACTGTCGGGGCGCGACGCTCCGGGATATTTTGCGCGGCCCGATCCGCGCCGCACGGGGCTGTTGATCTATGGGGCCGATGCGATGCGCGTTGCGCTGCGCCGTCAAGAGGTGATCGCCGCGCTGATCGGCCCTCAGGGCGAAGAGGAGATGCGCCTTGCCCGGATGTCCGGGTCCGAGTTGCGCAAAGAGCCCGCGATGTTGCTGGACGCGATCAAGGCGCAGGGCTTTTTCCCCGGCCCCCGCGTTGTGTTCGTCGAGGATGCGACCGAGGCGCTTGCGCCGGTCGTGACCGCCGCGCTGTCCGAGTGGCGCGATGGCGATGCGCAGGTGATCGTGACCGCCGGGCAGCTTAAGCCCGCGTCGAAGCTGCGCAAATTGTTCGAGGGTCATAACAACGCCTACGCCGTCGGGATTTACGATGAACCGCCCGGTCGGGCTGAGATCGAGGCTACACTGGCCAAGGCTGGGCTGCGCGACATCAAACCGGATGCGATGCGCGATCTGACGGGGCTGGCGCAAGAGCTGGACCCCGGTGATTTTCGCCAGACGATGGAGAAGCTGGCGCTTTATAAACACGGCGACGATGCCCCCCTGTCACCGGATGACATCGCCGCCTGCGCCCCAACCTCGGTCGAGGCGGCGGTAGATGACATATTGCATATCGTGGCCGAGGCGCGCTCGGGCGAGATTGGCCCGGTGATGAAACGGCTGCGCGCGCAGGGGGTGCAGCCGGTCTCGTTGTGTATCAATGCCACACGACATTTCCGCACGCTTTATGCTGTGGCGTCCGATCCCGGCGGGCCGGCGCAAGGCATTGGCCGGGTGCGCCCGCCAGTGTTTGGCCCGCGTCGCGACAGGGTGTTGCGGCAGGCCCAGAAATGGAACGTGACGCGGCTGGAACAGGCCCTGACCCTGTTGACGGACACGGATTTGCAGCTGCGCTCGGCCGGGCAACATGCGCCTGCCATGGCGCTTGTCGAACGCGCGCTGATCCGTCTGGCGATGCTGGCCGCGCGGTAGGGGGTGCACTGGGGTGGACCGTATTACACCGAACAGCCTTAGAGCGTGTCGCGTTTAATCGGTTTTGTATCCTGCTGCCTTGAAGAAGTTGTAGCATTCCTCGTCGGTGAAGA
>NZ_JAAORB010000034.1 GCF_011601345.1 Roseovarius gahaiensis | reverse complement strand
CTCTTCACCGACGAGGAATGCTACAACTTCTTCAAGGCAGCAGGATACAAAACCGATTAAACGCGACACGCTCTAACCGATGCGTGCGCCTTGGCTGGTCAGGGCCTCCTCTACCGCTTTGAACGCCTGCGCATCTTTGGTCGCTATGGCGTCGCGGACCAGGGTGATGGCATAGCCCCGGTTCAAGCCCGCCTGCGCCGTGCGCGCGACCGCGTCTATGCCGTCCCGCCCGACCAGTTTAAGCTGGCCCACGTGCAACACCTCAAGCAATTGGTCCAACGCGCCGGTTTCAAACCCGTCTTCGACGGGCTTGACGATCACGTGATCGGCCATGCCTTGGAAGGGGGCGGCCAGCCCAGTATCCGGCCCGCCCCGTAACGGTGCGCCGTGCCGGGTTGTGCAGGCGATCAGGCGCGGTGCCAGTCCGCGCCATTCCTGCCTGAGCGCGATCACGGGTTGATCTTTGTGTCGGGCCAATTCGACCTCGCGGGCAATCGCGGCCTCAACTCGCATGCGGGTTGCGGCATCGTGATGGGCCTCGCTCCAGAACGCCTGTTGGGTTTCGATCAGCAACAGCGCCGTGCCGGGGCGCGGGGGAATGCGCGGGCCATCTGTGGCCCGCACCATGTACCGCGCCGTGACCCAAAGCCACAGCCCTGCCAGCCCGGCCAATACGGCAAGTGCCACCCAGATCATGCTAGCCGCCTTGTCACTGCCGCTCCTGTCTTTCGGTCATATCCTTCGGTCGGGTCATGACCTGCACGGATCGAACCGTCTTGGCAAGCCAGCAGTGCTGATAGGCGGCCATGCCGTGTCTGGCGGAGGACTATTCAGCGGCGCATTTCATTGGGTTGTTGGGGTGCGTTGTCCAATTGGCGTAATCATCGCTGACGGTCTTGCCGGTGCGCGGGTCCACGTCACCCTCGGGCAGGCGCTCCATGGTGATGCAGTCTTCGACCGGGCAGACATTGACGCACAGGTTACAGGCGACGCATTCGGCGTCGATCACATCGAATACCCTGTCCTCTGACATGGAAATCGCCTGATGGCTGGTGTCTTCGCACGCGGCAAAACACCGGCCACATTTGATGCAGGCGTCTTGATCAATGCGCGCCTTGGTGACGTAGTTGAGGTTCAAATCCTGCCAGTTGACGACATTGGGCACCGCGCGGCCAACCAGTTCATCGACCGTGGTGAACCCTTTTTCATCCATGTATTGCGACAGACCTGAGATCATTTCCTCCACGATCTTGAAGCCATAGGTCATCGCCGCAGTGCAAACCTGCACGTTGCCGGCCCCAAGCGCCATGAATTCAGCCGCGTCACGCCATGTGGTGACGCCGCCAATGCCCGAGATCGGCAGGCCCGCAAGCTCGGGCGTTCGGGCAATCTCGGCCACCATGTTCAGCGCGATTGGTTTGACCGCCGGGCCGCAATAGCCGCCATGCGCGCCTAGTCCATCGATCGTGGGTTGCGGCGCGAACAGGTCCAGATCGACCGAGGTGATCGAATTGATCGTGTTGATCAGGCTGACCGCATCCGCGCCACCATCCTTGGCGGCCTGCGCAGGTTTGCGGATGTCGGCGATGTTGGGCGTCAGTTTGACGATCACCGGAAGGTTTGAATGTTTCTTGCACCATTCGGTCACCATCTGCACATAATCCGGCACTTGTCCCACGGCGCTGCCCATGCCGCGTTCGCTCATCCCGTGGGGGCAGCCGAAATTCAGCTCGACCCCGTCGCAGCCGGTGTCGATCACCCGCGACAGGATGTCTTTCCAGCTGTCTTCATCCACCGGCACCATCAGGCTGGCGATCAGCGCATGGTCTGGATAATCGCGTTTGACGCGGGTCATTTCGTCAAGGTTGGTTTGCAACGGACGGTCGGTGATCAACTCGATGTTGTTCAGCCCCAACAGGCGGCGGTCGGCGCCCCAGATTGCGCCGTAGCGCGGCCCGTTGACATTGACGACCGGTGGGCCGTCTTCGCCCAGTGTTTTCCACACCACACCGCCCCAACCGGCATCAAAGGCACGGCGGACATTGTATTCCTTGTCCGTGGGCGGGGCCGAGGCCAGCCAGAACGGGTTTGGGGATTTGATTCCGATGAAGTTGGATTCGAGATTGGCCATGTCGCTGATCTCCCTGTTTTATCTAAGCCTCAGCCCATCAGGCTGCTGTGAATGTCTTCTGCGGCGTCGCGGCCTTCGGCGACGGCGGTCACGGTCAGGTCATCGCCACCCGCTGCGCAATCGCCCCCGGCCCAAATCCCGGCCACGCTTGTGCGGCCTGCGCCCGTAACGGCGATCTTGCGCCCCTCCAGTTTGGGCAGGCCATCGCCTTGCAACGTCTGGCCGATGGCCTTGAAGACCTGATCGGCAGCCAAGCGGAATGTTTGGCCCGTGGGCGTCAGGCTGTCGTCGGTATATTCAAACTCGATCTCGCGCACCGCGCCGTTGCCATGGATGGCCACCGGTTGGGCATTGGTGATAATCCGCACGCCTTTGGACGCGGCCAGATCTTGTTCGAATACGCTGGCGTTCATCCGGTCACGCCCGCGGCGATAGACAAGGCTGACATTCAGCGCGCCCAGCAGTTTGGCTTGAACGGCGGCATCGACAGCCGTCATGCCACCGCCGATGACCACGACATCGCGGCCAACCGGCAGCTTGGCCAAATCGCGGGCTTGCCTAAGGTCGGCGATGAAATCCACCGCGTTTTCGATGCCGTCCTTGTCCTCGGCCTCAAGCCCAAGCGCGTTGACACCACCAAGGCCAAGGCCAAGAAACACCGCATCGTGGCTGGCCTTGAGTTGGTCAAGTGTCAGGTCGCTGCCAAGGCTTTTGCCGGTTTCGATCGTGATCCCGCCGATTTGCAATAGCCAATCAACCTCGCGCTCGGCGAAGCCGTCGACCGATTTGTAGGCCGCGATGCCGTATTCGTTCAGCCCGCCGGGTTTTTGGCGCGCGTCATAGATGGTGACGTCATGGCCATGCATGGCCAGACGGTGGGCGCAGGCCAGCCCGGCCGGTCCGGCCCCGACAACCGCCACCTGTTTGCCTGTCCGCACGGCGCGCGCAAAGGGGTGTTTGCCTTGCTCCATCAGCGTGTCAGTTGCGTAGCGTTGCAACTGCCCGATCAGCACTGGCTTGCCTTCGGCGGCTTCGCGCACGCAGGCCTGTTCGCACAGCGTTTCCGTGGGGCAGACCCGCGCGCACATACCGCCCAGTATGTTCTGATCCAAGATGGTTTCCGCCGCTGCTTCGGCGGTGCCGGTGGCGATCTGCCGGATGAACAGCGGAATGTCGATTTCCGTAGGACAGGCGGTGATGCAAGGGGCGTCATGGCAGAAATAACACCGATCCGCCGCGACCAGTACTTCATGATCATCAAGACGCGGATGCAGATCACCAAAATTCTCGTCATAGGCGGCTGCATCCAGCCGCCCGGCTTTGATACCCGGGGTCAATGTGGTGTCACTCACGAGGGCCTCCCTGTGTTGTCTTTATAGGAGGTAGTATTCCACGGATTTTAATTTTATCAAACGGTAAAAATTCAGCGAAAAATATAATTGTTTTGCAGGGCCTTGGCGGCCTCAGCGCATGAATTTCAATGAATTGGATGTAGTTGCTTTGGCTGTCAGCGCGATTTTTCGTGGTCGAAGCGTTGCCGCGCAATGGATTCGTTGCGCTCGGCTTTTTGCTGATCGGCAAGGGATTTTTCGACATAATCCAGATGTGCGATCACAGCCGCGCGCGCGCCTTTGGCATCACGGGCCTGAAGCGCGGTATTGATCGCCCTGTGTTGATCCAGCAACGCGCCGCGCGTGGTGCGTTGTTTGAACATCACTTGCCGATTGTAGAAGACACCTTGCTGTAACAATTCGAACATCGAACGCATCATGTGCAGCATCACGACGTTATGGCTGGCCTCGATAATGCCCATGTGAAATTCTGCATCAAGGCGGGCTTCGTCATTGGGATTGGGCTTGTTGTGCGCGGTTTCCATTTTGTCGAATACGGCCTGAATCACCTTCAGGTCGGTATCCGAGGCGAGCCGCGCGGCCCGTTCAGCGGCCAACCCTTCCAAATCACGGCGAAAGGCGATGTAGTCGAACACCGCTTCATCATGATCTGCGAACAAGCGGATCAGCGCGGGTGAAAACGAACTGCCCAACACATCGGCCACGAAAATGCCTGCGCCTGCGCGGGTCGACAAAAGCCCCTTGTCCTGCAATTCGGCCACTGCTTCGCGCAGTGACGGGCGCGACACGCCCAAACGGTCGGCCAACTCGCGCTCGGACGGGAGCCGTTCACCGGGGCGCAGAATGCCGCGAAGGATCAGTTTTTCTATCTGCCGTGTGACGGCAGTAGACAGCTTTTCTGGCGTGACTCTTTCAAACGGCATGGGGCATCCTGTTGTAACCGGTCAGATCATATGACCAGCGGTGCACCCCGGCAAGTCCAGCATTGGATCGCTTTGCATACCACATTTGCTTGGTGCGCAGAAATTGCGGCGTCAATGCGCGTTGAGGGGGGACTGCCCGTTAATGCGGCAACGCCAAGGCAACGCCGCCGACAACGATCAGGCTAACGGCCCAGACGGTATCAAGGTTGAACCAGCTTTTCTTGAGAAATGTCAGCCCCAGCCAGTGATATACCCCCATCGCCACCGCCCCGCCCGAGCCGGCCATAGCCAAGGTATGCACCACGGCCACGCCCACCGCGCGGCCCGCGTCGCCCGCCATCAAGCTGGCCGCCGCTGCATGGCCCATATCCTGTTCCGCCGTGGCGCAAATGCCAAGATAGATAGGCACCAGCATCAGCCCCGCGCCATGCGCCATGGCGGCCAGAAACGACCACAGCGCCAGCCGTGATGGCGGCACACGTGCCAGAAAACGCGGATGGCGCCGGTTGATCAGCAGATACACCCCCAACCCGATGACCAGCAGCGCAGCGCCGACCCGCAGTTGGTACTGCCATTCTACAAGCGTCACCATCAGCGAAAACGGAAACAGCACCACCGCCATGGCCAGAAGATGCCCGGCTGCAAGCGCCAGAAGCGCCTTGTAAAGCGCGCCGGTTCCACGCTCCATCAGCGCGGCAGAGACGGCCAGCGGCCATCCCATGCCGGGGTTGACGCCGTGATATATGCCCGAGGCCACAACGGCCCCCCAAAGGGCCGTTGCGGTATTTGCATCCTCCATACGTCAGACGGAGGGGTAGCAGAAACTGTCGGTCGAGCAGTCCCCGCCTTCCAGCCGGATCTGATGCGCGCGATAGCCCTTTGGGAAGTCGATGTAGAAATCAGGGTCAAGCGTCAGACCGCCATCCTTGCCGACATGGGCCATGACCATCTGACCGCCTTCGTCACCGGGATAAAACTGATCGTCCCACGAAGAATATAGCGAATTTGTCCAATACACCCGTTTGCCATCGCGGCTGATTTCCACCATCTGCGGGCCAAAGGCGAAATCGCCGCCATTGGGGTGCTTGGTATCGGCCACAACGCCACCCAATTCGACCTTGCCCGCAAGCGTCGGGTTCATCGGGTCGGTGACATCGTATTGGCGCATCTCGCCGGTGCCCCAGCAGGCAACATAGAGGTATTTGTCATCAAGACTCAGGTCGATATCGGTGACCAAAGGCGGCACCGCCTCGAACCCTTTCAGCAGCGGGGGCAGATCATCCGCCGCCGCCGGTTGGGGCGGAATGGTGGCGGTTTTCTTGGCGTCGAATGTGCCGTCTTCCTTGCGCCACCACGTCCAGATTGATCCTTCCAGTGTTTGCGTGTCCACAACCACACCGCAAAACCCGTATTCCTTGGCCGGGTCGTGGGCGGGGCGGATTTCCAAAGCCATCTGGTGATTTTCGCCAAGGTCGATTGTCTGGATATTCTTGCGCGCCCGTAAATCCCAGAAATGGATGCTGTGACCATATTTGTTGGCCAGCAGGTCTTCGGGGACGATGCCGTTTTCATATTGCGGCGGCAGACCCCATTCGGAACTGACCATGTAGTTGCGTGGCAGGTTCCACCAGAAATCATACTGTTTGTCCTGCACGCCCCGGTCCATTTCGTAGCGGCCAAGAATGTCGAAGGTTTCGCAATCCATGATGAACATGCCCGGCGGGCCATCGGTGCCATCCTCGCCGCCACCGCCTAGGGTTGACACGTAGATCCCCTCGGGGCCGCAATGAATGGTGTGGGGCCGGGAATAGCCGGTTTTCGCAAACACTTCTTCCGGTTCGATGATCTTGTGAATCTTGGCTTCAAGCGGTTCTTTGACGTCAATGATATAAATGCGGCTGGACCGGATGCCGGGAATGATCAGATAGCGCCGCTCTAGAAAGGCGTGGCCGGTCAGGGGCGATAGCGCCGACGAACACGCGTTCCAGCCGAAATGGTGAAACTCGTCGCCTGTGTTGGGCATGATCACCTGATGCACGATCTGGCCGTAGCTTTTCGATTTGGGGTCGACATCAACCACCGCCAAACCGTCAGGCTGGCTTCCGTCCGGGCTGAGCATCAGGGTAAAGGCCAGCGTTTCTGCCGGGGCCTCCATCGCCAGTTTCGGTGTCGCGTGAAATGTTGGATCGGGTCTTAAATTCATGTGAAATTCCTCCCTTGAAGGGGGCACCCTTTTTGTTGGGCTTTGCCCCTGCGTCAAAGCGTCTCACAGAATTAAATGTCTGACAAATGAATTTTCGCGTTAAAGATGTGCGTGGAACGGAACGTTTGTTCCACGCAATCACGCAGCCCTAGGATTTTGTTCAGAATTCCACCCCGATCTGGGCCTTAATTCCGGCGCGGAAGGGGTGTTTGACCAGCTCCATCTCGGTCACCAGATCGGCGATTTCGATCAGCTCGTCCTTGGCATTGCGCCCGGTCAGGACAACATGGGTCATGTGCGGTTTTTCTTCGGCTAGAAACTGCACCACCTCGTTAATGTCCAGATAATCATAGCGCAGGGCGATGTTGATCTCGTCCAGCAACACCATCTTGTTGGTTTCGTCGCGGATCAACTGCTTGGCTTTTTCCCAAGCCGCCTGCGCCATTTCGATATCGCGGTCGCGGTCTTGGGTTTCCCAGGTAAAGCCTTCGCCCATGGTGTGAAAGCTGCAGGTGTCCGAGAATTTGGACAGGATCATGTCCCGCTCACCGGTGCTCATCCCGCCTTTGATGAACTGCACAACGGCGCATTTCATGTCATGGGCAATACAGCGAAAGATCATTCCGAAGGCCGCGCTGGATTTGCCCTTGCCCTTGCCGGTATGCACGATGATCAGACCCTTTTCATCGGTCTTGGTGGCCATGATCTTGTCTCGGGCGGCCTTTTTCTTGGCCATTTTGGCGGCGTGGCGGTCGCTGTCATCGGTCATCTGGCAGGTTTCCCTTTCATTGGAACAGACCCAAGACATAAGGCGCAATCAAGGCGGTTAGCAAGGCATTCAGCCCCATTCCGATCCCGGCAAAGGCACCTGCGGTTTCGTTTACCTGAAACGCGCGCGCCGTGCCGATGCCATGCGCGGCGGTGCCCACGGCAAACCCGCGTGCGCGCCAATCCTTGATGCGTAGGGCGTTCATCAAAGGTGTGACAACAACCGCCCCGATGATGCCTGTCAGGATCACCAATGCGGCGGTCAGCGTGGGCAGGCCGCCAAGTTGTTCGGCAATGCCGATGGCCACGGGCGCGGTTGTGGATTTCGGCGCAAGCGAGGCCAGTGTTGCCCCTTCAACGCCAAGCGCCTGCGCAATCCAAAGGGCCGACACCACCGCTGTGCCGGACCCAACGATCAGCGCGCCCGCCATCGGAATCACCGCCCGACGCATGCGATGCAGGTTGCTATAAAGCGGCCCGGCCAGTGCCACAGTTGCCGGCCCCAGCATGAAATGCACAAATTGCGCGCCCTCAAAATAGGTGGCGTAGGGGGTTTGCGTCGCCCACAAAACCGCCGCCAGCAACAGCATCGCCACCAGCACCGGGTTAACCAGCGGGTTTTGCCGGCTCATGCGGTAGGCGCCGTCACCAATCAGGTAGGCGATCAGCGTGGCCGTCAGCCACAACAGTGGCCCTTCGCGCAGGTAAGACCAGATGTCGGGCAAATCTGTCATGGGGCATCGGCCTTGTTGCCGGTCAGGCGGGCCAGCCCGACAAAGGTCAGCGCGCCTGCGGCAAGGGCCAAGACCGTGCTGCCGACAAGCGCCGCCATCAAGGCCAAACCGGACTGGCCTAACGCATCCGCATGGCTGATCACACCAACGCCCGCCGGGACGAACAGAAGCGACAGATGTTGCAAAATGCCTTGCGATGTTGGCAGGACGCGTTGCGCCAAGGCAGGCCGGATCAGGAAGGCCGCCAGCAACAGCGCCATGCCGATCACAGGCCCCGGCACCGGCAGGGCCGCGGCGCGCGCCATCACCTCGCCAATCAGCTGAAAGCTTAGAATCAAAGCGAGATTCAGGATCATGTGCGCCCCTTTCCTCAAGCGGTCTGTGGTTAGCATAAACCGGGCCTGAGAATTAAAAAAGGGCAGCTGGGGCAGGGCGGCCCTTTGCAATAAGTGATGCAGTGCAGAGGGGACATTGCCCTGCGCGGGGTCAAGGGCCGCAGGCCCGCCGCGCATCGCCGGGCCGCCCCCACGGCACGGCGATTGGGTTGGTCATGGCACATAGATCAGAAGTTACGCGCCAGTGGCTGGTATAAAGTGCATCAGCCCAGAGGGTGGATCGCCGCACCGCGGCCCGTCGCTGTGCGGCTCATGATTTCATGTCCAGCAAGGGCTCGAAGCGGTCATCGCGCTCCGAGCCCCTGGTGAAACGTGCATCATTTACTGCAAGCGGCTGGTCGGGCAGGGCCGCCCTTTGAAGCTTCGCTTTGGGGTCAGGTCATTCCGCCGCCACTGGCGCAGGTGTTCCGCGTGGGGTGAAGTGTTTGCGGTTCAGGCGCAGCACCAGCCAGATCATCGAGACCTGTGCCGCAATCGCAATCGCTGTCAGCCCCCAAAAGGCCGGGCTGAACTTATCGATCACACCGGCCTCGACCAGCCCTTTGTTGATAAAGAATTGCATCATCACCGAAAAGGCCACGCCGGGACAGATCAAAGCATAAGAACCCGCCGACGCCTTGGGGCCGCCGATGAACTCGGACCAATAGCCCTGACGCTTCAGCACCAGCAGGCCAAGCGCCAAAAACAACACCTCGATCGCCAGTAGGCGTGACAGGAAGATCAGCGTTTCGCCCGGTGTGCCATGGGCGTCGAAAGCCACATGAAGCCCGTGGTTTTGGCGCATGAACAAAATGCCCAAAACGGTCACGATCGGCACGACGACCATCAGGGTCGGCCCGGCCTCTTTCGCGGTGCCGTGATGCAGCATCGAATTGAAACCGGTGATCGCCGCGACCAGCGTATAGATGATCGCCGTGATCCCAAAAAACGTGCTGAGGACAAGGCTGATCCCGACGGTGACAGTGTTGCCGCTCATGGCCGAGGGTGCGGCAAGGCCGACACCAACCATGGCGATGGCAAAGGCCGGCAAAAGCTGTGCAAAAGAATTGTGAGCTGTGACGTCAAAAACCCCACCTTTGGTCAGGACACGGCCAAGGAAATCGCCGATCAGGGCAAAGGCCCAGATGCCAAGCCCCAAAAACGCCAGCAATGCCATTGGAAACAGATATTCCACGATCCCCCACAGACCCGGCACAAAGACCAACCCGATGATGAAACCCACATTGATCGTCATGGCGCTGGCAAGGGGCGCGGCCAGTAAAGTGGTTTCCCCGTTGCTGGCGCGCAGGGCGCTATAGGCTTCAGTTTTGCGAAACGCGCTGAAGGCAGAAAAGTTCCAGATCAGAGATTTGACGTTCAGAAACGCCATGGCGGCAATGCCGACCATGGCAACCACAATCGCCGCCTGCATGGCCGCGCTGCCCGAAGAAAAGGCGCTTGCGATATCTTCAAACACCGGAACGGGGCGGCCTTCGTGGGGCACCCAGAACATCAAATACATGAAAAACGTGACCACCAGACCGCCCGCGCCAAGCGAGGCGAGGAAGTATAGCGGCGAATAGCTGTCGGCGGGGCGCATTGGAGTTTGCGACATCGGTGTACTCCTGAACATTCACATTCTAAATTCAGAATATAATATACATTCCAAAATCGATATGTATCTGGGGTGGAATGTCGCGGGGGTGGCAGGAGGCCGAATTTGCGCTAATGGTTTGTTAACCAAGGCGCGGCAAGCTGCGCCGCATGATGCGTGTTGCCCTGCCTGTTCTGCTGGTTTTGACCTTGGTCGCTTGCGATACCCCCGGTCCGGGCTTTCGCGGGATTGACCCGGTGCGGATTTCTGTGGGCAAAAGCACATTTGACGTGCGCGTCGATGGCAGGCGAGCGCAGGCGATCCGGCTGAACATGGAATGGGCGCCGCGCCCTGCCGCCGTAGCCCCGCGTGCGGTGGCGGCCATCGAGCAGGTCAGCGGCTGCCGCGTGGCGCGGCTGGACGGGGATCAAGCGGTTATTCTGGCCAAGCTGGAGTGTGGAACAGACACAGCCCCTCGCCGCCCCGGTCCGCGCGCCTTTGATTGCGAGGTGGAGCCGCTGGGCGGCGGGCTGGCTGATCTGACGTGCCGGCCAGTGATTTGACGCATCATCCAAATGCCTGATCTATTCGGCTGCGCCTTTGATCGCCGCCTCAATCCGCGCCCGGGCCGAGTTTGAGCGCGGCAACCAAAGCCCCCGGTCCATTGCCTCTTGCAAGCGCTCGGCCATCTCGCGCAGGGCCGGGGCGTTGTGGGCTTCGATAAATTCGCGGGTGTCCTCGTCTTCCAAAAAGGCCGCTTCCACCATGTCGAAATGGTGATTGCGCACTGCCCCCGTGGTCGCGGCGAAGGCAAAGAGGTAATCCACGGTCGCGGCCATTTCGAACGCGCCCTTATACCCATGACGCTTGACGCCTTCGATCCACTTGGGGTTCACCACGCGCGACCGGACGACGCGGCCGATCTCGTCCTCCAGCGTGCGGATCACCGGGCGTTCGGGGCGGGAATGATCGTTGTGGTAAATTGGCCTGTCCTGGCCTTGCAATGTGCTGACCGCTGCCGCGGCACCGCCCTCGAACTGGTAATAATCGTCGCTGTCCAGAACGTCGTGTTCGCGGTTGTCTTGGTTTTGCACAATGGCTTCGGTTTGGCGCAGGCGGGCCTCAAAGCCTGCACGGTCTGCCCGGCCCTCTTCAGCCGCGCCATAGGCATAGCTGCCCCATGTCAGGTAGGCTTCGGCCAGATCGGCCTTGTCGGCCCATAGCCGTTCATCGATCATCGCCTGCAACCCGGCCCCATAGGCGCCGGGTTTGGCACCATAGACCCGCGCGCTGGTGCCCTCAGAGCGGGCGCGGGCGGCGGCGGGGTTCAGATCGTCGGGTTCGTCCATGTGCATTACCGCGCGCGCGGCGCTGTCGAACAGCGCGATCAACTGCGGAAAGGCATCCCGGAAAAAACCCGAGATGCGCAGTGTCACATCCACACGCGGGCGGCCAAGCACACCTTGGGGCAGCACCTCAAATCCGGTGACCCGGCGGTTGGCCGCATCCCATTTCGGTTTGACGCCCATCAATGCCATCGCTTGTGCGATATCATCCCCGCCGGTGCGCATATTGGCGGTGCCCCATGCCGTCAAAAGCATCGTGCGCGGCCAGTCACCATGGGTTTGAAGGTGCTTTTCGATCAGCAGATTGGCGGATTTCCAGCCCAAGGCCCATGCGGTTGGGGTGGGCACGGCACGGCTGTCGACGCTGTAGAAGTTGCGGCCAGTGGGCAGTGTATCCAACCGCCCCCGCGTCGGCGCACCGGAAGGGCCGGGTTGCACGAAACGCCCTGCAAGGGCGGTGAGCAGCCCGCCCCCTTCGCCGGGGCCACAGGCACGCAGGGTGGGGTGCACATGGGTTTCGGCATAGGCCATCACCGCGCGGCTCATCGGCCCTTGCGGGTCCGCTTCGCCCTGCATCAGCCGGATCGCCAGTTCCTCCAGCCGTTCGACCGTGTCGCCGTTGCTGCGCCATGGGTCTGTGGTAATCTCTTGCAGGCTGGCGGGCTTTGGCCCGGTCCACGCTGCGGCCATGTCGCAATCCAGTGGGTCAAACCCAAGGTCGTGATCTTCGGCCAAGGCGCGGATCAACGACGCATCGTGGCCCTTGCCGTCACCACGCGGGACACGCAGCAGGGCAATCGCAAGGTCACGCTCCTGCACGCCCTCGGGCGATTGCCCGAAGATATGCAGCCCGTCACGAATCTGGGCCTCTTTCAATTCGCACAGATAGGCATCCAGCTTGGCCAAGTCGGTGTCTTCATCCTCCCCGGTCAGCCCGACATCCTGATCCAACCCGGTGGCCGCACTGAGTGACAGGATCTCGCGCCGCAGATAGTCGATCCGACGGGGATCGACGCCTGCGGCCTCGTAATATTCGTCAACCAGCGCCTCTAGATCGCGCAGCGGGCCATAGGTTTCGGCGCGTGTCAGGGGGGGCGTCAGGTGGTCGATGATCACCGCCTGCGCGCGGCGCTTGGCCTGCGTGCCCTCGCCGGGATCGTTGACGATAAAGGGGTAGACATGTGGCATCGGCCCCAGAACAGCCTCGGGCCAGCAGGTCTGAGACAGGGCCAGCGCCTTGCCCGGCAGCCATTCAAGGTTGCCGTGCTTGCCCATATGCACAATCGCCTGCGCGCCGAACTGGCGACGCAGCCAGATGTAGAAGGCCAGATAATTATGCGGCGGTACCAGATCGGGTGAATGGTAGGTATCGGTTGGGTCGATGTTATAGCCGCGTGCGGGTTGCACGCCGACGACAACGTTGCCGAATTCCAGCACAGATAGGGCGAAGTGCCCGCAATCCACGTCGCAGGGGACAAAGAACGGGTCGGCCTCGGGCGCGCCCCACCGGCTTTGCATGGCGTCGCGCAACTCCCACGGAAGTTGGGCGTATTCTATCTGATAGTCCGCCATCGACAGGCGCACGCCGCCGTGGCGGCTGGCGCGGTCGGTCAACCAGTTGGTCGGGCCCGCCATTACGGCCTGCATCAAGGCATCACTGTCAGCGGGCGGATCGGTGACGCGATAGCCCGCGTCTTGTAACAGGCGCAGCACATGAACCGTGCCCGCCGGTGTATCAAGGCCCACACCATTGGCCAGCCGCCCATCCTTGTTGGGATAGTTGGCCAGCACCAGTGCGACCTTGCGCTGCGCTTCGGGGGTATGGCGCAGATTGGCCCAGTTGCGCGCCAGCTGCGCGACGAATTCAACGCGGTCGCCTTGCGCGCGATACGTCGCGATCGGACATTCGGTGGCCTCGTCAAAAAACGCCTCGCCCTTGAAGCTGACCGCGCGCGACAGAACCCGCCCATCCACTTCGGGCAGGGCCACGTTCATGGCGATATCGCGGGCCGACAGGCCGGTCAGGCCATCGGCCCACGCCTCTTCGCTGGAGCCGGCCAAGACCACCTGAAATACCGGCGCACCTTGCGCGGCGGGCATGGTTAGCGGATTGGTCGGGCTGTCATCGCCATCATGCGGAGAGCCCACCGCAAAGGCGGTGCAATTCAGGATGACCGAGGGTGGCGCGGCGGTGAACAGATGCTCAAGCGTGGCGACCGAAACCGGATCTTTCAGCGAGGCGACAAATACCGGCATCGGGTTCAGGCCCGCGCGCAGCAGGGATTTCACAAGGCGGTTGATCGGGTTCAGCCCCGCGCCTTGCACAAGCGCGCGGTAGAACACCAAAGGCACAACCGGGGCATCCTTGTGCCATGCCGCCTGCGCAGCCGTCAGATCGGCCACGCCCGCGCCGGGCCAGTAGACGCCCGCGCGCAGCAGCGGGCTGGCCGCGATAGGTTTTTCGCCGCCGTCCAGCATGGCGCGGGTGTAGCTTAGGAAATTGGTGGCGTTTTCCGGCCCGCCCTCGACCAGATAGGCCCAAAGCGCGTCATAATCTTGGTCGTCCACCGTGGACAGGCCGCGCAATTCTGCGTCGGGCTTGTCGTCGCCCGGCAACAGGGCCAGTGGCACACCGGCCTCATACAGGCGGGCGGCGTATTGTTCGGCCCCGTATTTCCAATAGCCCACACCGCCCAGAACCCGCGCCACCACCAGCCGGGACCGGGTGGCGCAGTGATCAAGATGCAGGTCAACCGACATCGGGTGCTGCAGATGGGCCAGATTGGCCAGCCGCAAACCGGGGGGCGCGGCCATGTCCGAGCGCGCCTGCGACAGCGCGGCAAGGTCGGTGTCCGCTGCCGAGATAAACACCACGTCGGCGGGCGTCTGGCCCAGATCGACGGGCTCTTGCCCATCGTCGATAGAGCCGGGTGTGGCGGCCAGCAGGTGCATCCGTGTCAGACCTTTCGCATGGGGCGGCGTGGCGCCATTGAGTATTTAGGGAACAATGAAGCGCAGGCCCGGCAAATCAGGCCGACAGCGCCTGTTCAATCGCATCGCGGTTCAAACCGGATTGCCCGATGACGACCAGCCGCGTTTCACGCGGGTCAGCGCCAAAGGGGCGGTCAAAATAGCTGTCGACGCGTGGCCCGACGGCTTGCAGTGTCAGGCGCATCGGTTTGCCCGTCACAGCCGCAAAGCCCTTGAGGCGCAGGATGTCATGATCGCGGATTACCTTGGCGAGCTGTTCGGCAAAGGCAGCGGGATCGGTGATTTCATCGCGGCTGACGACAAAGGATTCAAACGCATCGTGATCATGATCGTGATGGTGGTGATCGTCGTCATGATCATCGTGATGATCGTCATCATGGTGATGGTGGACCTCGTGACGTGCGTCCATGTCGCCTTCGGCGCCGATGCCTTGACCCAGCAAAACATCGACCGGCAGCGCGCCCATGACGGATGTGACAACCTGAACGCCATCGCGGCTGTCGGATTTTAGTTTGCTGACGAGGGCAGCGGCGTCATCCTCGCCCAAAAGGTCGGCCTTGTTGACCACGATCATGTCGGCACAAGCCACCTGATCGGCGAACAACTCAGACAGCGGTGTTTCGTGATCAAGGTTGTCGTCCTGTGCGCGTTGCGCATCGACTGCGGCCACGTCATGGGCAAAGCGGCCCTCGGACACGGCCTTGCCGTCAACGACTGTCACCACGCCGTCGACTGTCACGCGTGTGGAAATCTCGGGCCAGTTGAAAGCGCGCACCAAGGGTTGCGGCAGGGCAAGGCCGGAGGTTTCGATTACGATGTGATCGGGGGCGTTTGGGCGATCCAGCAGTTTTTGCATGGTGGGAATGAAATCATCGGCCACGGTACAACAGATGCAGCCATTGCTGAGTTCCATCACGTCATCTTCGGCGCAGCCTTCGATTCCGCAGCCTTTCAGGATGCCACCATCGACACCCAGATCGCCGAATTCGTTGATGATCAGCGCGATGCGCTTGCCACCCGCGTTTTCAAGCATGTGACGGATTAACGTGGTCTTGCCAGCGCCAAGAAAGCCCGTGACGACCGTGGCGGGAATTTTGCTGTTCAGCATGGAAGCACCTTATTGCAAAGAAAAAGGCGGCCCGCGCCGGGGCCGCCTATCCGGATTTGGTCAGGTTAGCCCGCGATCATAGAAACCAGCGGGCCTTCGACGATTTCGAGGCTCAGGAACAGGCCAACACCGGCCACCATGGCCCCGGCCAGTCGCGCGTTGATGGCCGATGCTTCGGTCGCGCCAAAGATTTTCTCGACGACCCAGCCGGCGGCGATGGCGATGGCGTATTGAACGACGCCCAGACCGATCAGGTAGCCCAGCAGAACGGCGGTATTCACGCCGCCTTCTTGTGCGGCGATGCTGCCACCAAAGGCCGAGCCGTGAAACAGGCCGAACGCGGCAAAAAGCGCAATCGCGGTGCCGGTGCCAAGCGCGCGGCCCGACAGGACAATGCCGCCCATAGCCAGCAGCGAAATCACGATCACGGTTTCCTGCATCGGCATCGCAACGCCGGCATACATCAGGCCGCACCCGACCAGCATGGCGGCGATATAGCCCGCCGGGGCCAGCATACGCTGCGTGGTGAACAGCGCGGCAATGCCCATCGCGACCACAAAGAACATGTGGTCAAAGCCCAGCACCGGATGGCCGAAACCGGACATCAAGCCGTGCATGAAGGTTTCCATTGGCATGCCATCCAGTGGGTGATGCGCCAAGGCGGGAGTTGCGGCCAGCGTGGCTGCGGCGACTGCAAAGAGTTTTTTCATTTTCTGTCCCCTTAGGGTTGTATCTTTGAAGGGGGGTCGTCGGAGGGGCCAGCGGATACACTCCGCCTGTTGGTTGGTCCCCCAACGGAACACCCCGTCCGTTGTTTCCTTGTCCGGGTGCGTGCACCCGTAGCGTGGCCGGTCTCCTGGCTCGCGGGTCATTGCGGTCGCCGCCCTTCCCGGGGAATTCCCCAGTGGACATCCGGCGCACGCTCTCCGCTTACAGTCGCGGGGGCGGCTGACGCATGGGCGCCCTAACTGGGTCCGCCGTCACGTCATTCCCTGTTTCATCCCCGATGCTTTGCACCTTTGGTGGGGAACCACACACCATATGGTATGGCGAGACGGGAAGGTTCCGTCAAGGACGATTGCGACCATCACCGGCGTCTTCGCGCCATTGCAAGGCCGCGATCAAAGGCTTGTGCGGTGTGTTGCGCAGTTGGTCGTCACTCAGAATCACTGTCTCAAAGGGTGCGCGCTGTTGCGGCGGTTGAGCCGAAATGAATGCGAGAATCAGCCGATTTCACATATATCTTGTGGATAACTGGGGTGCGACGCCCATATTGTGGGGTTTGAAGTTGACAGGAGCAGCGGCCGCCCGTCACATTTCCCGTCACATTGGAATCATGTCCCGAGGTGCCTTTGCAGTTTACCAAGCTCAGACTGACCGGCTTCAAAAGCTTTGTCGACCCGACCGACCTGCACATTGCACAGGGTCTGACTGGCGTCGTCGGGCCAAACGGCTGCGGCAAGTCGAACCTGCTTGAGGCGCTGCGCTGGGTCATGGGCGAAAACCGCCCAACGGCCATGCGGGGTGGGGGCATGGAGGATGTGATTTTTGCCGGGGCGGCCTCGCGCCCGGCGCGCAATTTTGCCGAAGTCGCATTACAGCTCGACAATTCCGACAGGTTGGCCCCGGCCGGATTCAACGATGCCGACACGCTGGATATCATCCGCCGGATCACCCGCGATGTCGGCAGTGCCTACAAGGTCAACGGCAAGGACGTGCGCGCGCGCGACGTGCAAATGTTGTTTGCCGATGCCTCGACCGGGGCGCATTCCCCGGCGCTGGTGCGGCAGGGGCAGATTTCCGAACTGATCAACGCCAAACCCAAGGCCCGCCGTCGCATTCTTGAGGAAGCCGCCGGTATCTCGGGGCTGTATCAGCGGCGTCACGAGGCCGAGTTGAAGTTGAAAGGTGCCGAGCAAAACCTGACCCGTGTCGATGATGTGATCGAACAATTGGCTGCGCAATTGGCGCAACTGGCCCGGCAGGCCCGGCAGGCGGCCCGCTATCGCGCCATTGGTGAAGACCTGCGGCAAGCTGAAGGGCTTTTGCTGTATCGCCGCTGGAAAGAGGCCGACGAGGCCCGCGCCCGCGCCGAAGACGAATTGCGAAATCGCACCACCGCCGCATCACAGGCCGAAGCCGCGGCGCGCGCCGCTGCGAAAGAGCGGGCCAAGGCAGAAGATGCCCTGCCGTCCTTGCGCGAGGAAGAGGCAATTGCCGCCGCCATCCTGCAACGCTTGCAAGTGCAGCGCGATGCCTTGGCCGAGCAAGAGGAAAGCGCCCGCTCCCGTATTGAAACGCTGCAAAACCGGATCGACCAACTGAGCCGGGACATCGACCGTGAGTCCGGCCTCAACCGAGATGCGGGTGAAACCATCGAACGGCTGGAATGGGAGGCCCGAGAACTGGCCAAGGCCAGTGAAGGGCAAGAGGAGCGGCTGGCCGCCGCTGCCGAGGCATCGCGAGAGGCGGCGCAGATTTTGCAGGATCGCGAAACCGAGTTGAGCCAATTGACCGAAGATGTGGCCCGCCTTGCCGCGCGTCATCAATCGGCGCAGAGATTTGTAGAGGATAGCCGCAAAACCCTGCAAAAAAGCGAGGCCGAGGCCGAGCGCGCCCGCAGTGCCGCACAATCCGCCAAGGATGCGTTGGCGCGGGCTGGGCAGGATTACGAGGCCGCCCAAACCGCCGAGGCCACAGCGCTCAAGGCTGCTGAAACCGCCGAGGAAACCCTGAACGCCGCTGAAAATGCCCGCGCCGAAACGCAAGCGCGTGAAACAACGGCACGCGCAGAGCGGTCCGAGGCCGAGGGCGAGGTTAATGCCCTGTCGGCCGAGGTGACGGCACTTGCGCGGCTGGTGGATCGCGACACCGCCGAGGGGGGGCAGATCCTTGATCGGTTGCAGGTCGAGCAAGGCTTTGAAAAGGCTCTGGGGGCGGCGCTTGCCGACGATCTGCGCGCGCCCGAGGTTGACGAGGATGGCCCCTCGGGGTGGATGGTGATGCCGGGTTATCAGGCCGCGCAAACCCTGCCCGACGGCGTGACCGCGTTGACCAACCATGTGTCGGTGCCCGAAGTGCTGGCGCGGCGGATGTTCCAGATTGGTCTGGTCGAGGCCGAGGACGGCCCGCGTCTTCAGCCCTTGTTGAAGCCCGGTCAACGCCTTGTCACCCGTGAAGGTGACCTGTGGCGTTGGGATGGGTATCGCGCGTGGGCCGAAGATGCGCCATCGGCGGCGGCCTTGCGTCTGCAACAGTTGAACCGTCTGGAAGAGCTGAAGCAGGAACTGGCACATGCCACCGCGCGCGCCGAGGGCGCCGCTGGGGCGCATGAAACCCTGCGCGCACGGCTGACTGAGTTGGCCGAGGCCGACAAACAGGCCCGCGAGGCCCGCCGCGCTGCCGATGCCGATCTCAATCAGGCCAACCGCGCCCTAAGCCGGGCCGAGGCCGACCGCAATCTTGCGCAGTCCAAGCTGGAATCGATGGGCCTTGCCGTCACCCGCCACGAACAAGAGGCACTGGCCGCGCGCACGCAATTGGCTGAGGCGGAAAAAGGTCTGCAGGATCTGGGCGATCTGGAGGCCGCGCGTGCACGGGCCGAAGACGTCAAGATGACGGTCGAAGCCGCCCGCATGACGATGATGGCCAAGCGTTCGCAGCATGACGAGGTGCGCCGCGAGGGTGAGGCGCGCACCCGTCGCGCCCAAGAAGTGACCAAAGAACTCAGCGGCTGGCGGCACCGTTTGGACACCGCTGAAAAACGCAGCGCCGAACTGGCCGAACGCAAGGCTGCCTCCGAAGTGGAGCTGTCCGAGGCCACAGCCGCCCCCGAAGACATCGCTGCAAAACGCGCGGAGCTTAGCGCCGAGATTGAACGCGCGGAGGCGCGCCGCGCGCAAGCCGCCGATACCCTGTCCGCCGCCGAGGGGGCCGCGCGCGAAGCGGTGGCAGGCGAACGCGATGCCGAACGCACAGCGTCTGAGGCCCGCGAGGCCCGCGCCCGGTCCGAGGCGCGCTGCGATGCGGCCCGCGATGCGCAGGCCTATGCCGCCGAACGCATTGCCGATGAACAGGACACGACGCC
Organism: Roseovarius gahaiensis; assembly: GCF_011601345.1. Classification (GTDB taxonomy): domain Bacteria; phylum Pseudomonadota; class Alphaproteobacteria; order Rhodobacterales; family Rhodobacteraceae; genus Roseovarius; species Roseovarius gahaiensis. The sequence goes on along the minus strand of NZ_JAAORB010000034.1, from coordinate 12,982 downwards.
GGAAAACTTGCTGGAGCAGCTTCAGGCCGATCCGGACAACATGCCGGCCTCAGATGCGATCGAGGCCGATGTGAACCGCCTGAAGCGCCAGCGCGATGCGTTGGGGGCCGTCAACCTGCGGGCCGAGGAAGACGCCCGTGAAGTGCAGGAAGAACATGACAGCCTTGTTTCGGAAAAGGCCGATCTTGAGGGCGCAATTCGCGAATTGCGCAACGGCATCGCCAGCCTGAACCGCGAGGGCCGCGAACGCCTGCTGACGGCGTTCGAGCAGGTGAATTCGAACTTCTCGATGCTGTTCATGCATCTTTTTGGCGGCGGCGAGGCCAATCTTGTCATGGTCGAAAGCGACGATCCGCTGGATGCCGGACTGGAAATCATGTGCCAGCCGCCGGGCAAGAAACTGGCGACGCTATCGCTTTTGTCCGGGGGGGAGCAGACCCTGACCGCGCTTGCGCTGATCTTTGCCGTGTTCTTGGCCAATCCCGCGCCGATCTGCGTGCTGGACGAGGTCGACGCGCCGCTTGACGATGCCAATGTGGGCCGGTTCTGCGACATGCTGGACGAAATGTGCCGCCGCACTGAAACCCGGTTCCTGATCATCACCCACCACGCCGTCACCATGAGCCGCATGGACCGCCTATTTGGCGTCACCATGGCCGAACAAGGCGTTAGCCAACTGGTTTCGGTCGATCTTAAAAAGGCCGAGGCGATGGTGGCGTGATCGAAAAAATTTTCGCTACTTTTTAACATTTCCTTCAGCGTAGCCCTCGATTGTAATCCCGCTGTGACCTATCGCAGCGGAAGGAGGTGGGGACACTGACCGAAAGGAACTTCCGAAGATGGATGGTTGCGATTGCTGCGGGAACGCTGATGGTTGCAATCATTCGGCTTTGGCTAGGGCGGTGATGCCCTGACAAAGAAAGACCCGGCAGAGCGGCAACTCTGCCGGGTCACCTGTTCAGTGAAGACACTGACAGAACTTCCGATGTGGCCATCATCATGCGTAAGGATTGCGAAAAAGTAAAGACGGGTCGGATGCGCTTGGTTAACGGGCTTGGTCTCTCTCCATAACATCCCCGTGGGGTCTGTTTCGGCAATCTCGACAAATCCTGCACCGCCGAGTAGGTGAGTTTGCAAATAGGGGTTACAGGTCAGGATCATATCAGCCCATGCCGGTTTTCATGCGCTTCCTTGCTTTGCTTGGCCTTATGGCCCTGTCCGCCTGTGCCACCCCCCGTGCAGATGGCCCGCCGCCGCCGGGCACCGCGCAGGATGTGGCGCGGCTGGAGCAGGCGGTCCTGTCGCTGGGGGCTGAGGTTGACCCCGAAGAAGCGCAGCGCGCGGCGCGCATCGCATATGAACACACTCACCAATTGGCGCGCGAATACCAGATCACCGACCCGGCGATTATCCATAACACCAAGGTCAACATGGGGCTAAAGCCGCGCGGCCTGTGCTGGCATTGGGCCAAGGATATGGAAACCCGGCTGAACGCTGAAAACTTCCAGACCTTGCAAATGCATCGCGCGATTGCCAACGCCAAAAACCCCATTCTTTTGGAACACAGCACCGTGATCCTAAGCCAACAGGGCGACAGCATGTTTGACGGGATCGTTCTGGATCCTTGGCGTAAGGGCGGGGAATTGTTCTGGTCCCCCACGCTGAAGGATCGCCGCTATAACTGGCATCCGCGCGCCGAAATTCTGGCGTGGAAACTGGGCCACGACCGGGCGCAGCAATTGCTGGAAGGCGCGGGCGGCTAGGCTGGTTGCCCTGTTTACAACCTGTTGAGCAAATCGCGTGTCGGCCACGCATCAGCGGGCAAGCCCAGCTTTTGCTGGATGTCCTGCACAGAGGCACGGGTGCCCGCGCCCAAAATGCCGTCGATCTTGCCCACGTCATAGCCGCGCGCGGCCAGCTTGCGTTGCAGGTCTTTCATCTGTTCTGCGGACAGTCCCGGCGCGGGGTTGCCTGCCTCGAACACCGGCGCACCTTCAAGCCGGTTGGCAAAATAGGCCGCTGTCAAAACATAGACGAAACTTTGGTTCCATTCGAAATACACACGGAAATTCGGATAGGCCAAAAACGCTGGCCCGCCACGGCCCTGTGGCACCAGCAGGCTGGCGGGCAAGTCGTCCGCTATGTCGTCGTGTCGGGGCCGAACCCCCATGGCTGCCCAGTCGGCCCCCGGTTTTTGTGTGCGCAACCCGGTTTGTGCCCAATCCATGTTGTCCGGCAGTGTGACTTCTTGCAGCCAAGGTTCCCCGGCGCGCCAGCCCAGATGGCTGAGCATTTTTGCCCCCGACATCAGCGCATCCGGGGCCGAGGTTTTCAGGCTGACATGCCCGTCGCCGTCCCCATCCACGCCATTGTCCAGAATGTCCTGCGGCAGCATTTGCACCATGCCGATCTCACCGGCCCAAGCGCCGGTGGTCCGGGTGGGGCTGAAATCGCCTTGTTCGAACAGTTTTAGCGCGGCAAAAATCTGCGGGCGGAACAGGTCGGGGCGGCGGCAATCATGCGACAGGGTGACAAGCGCATTGAGCGTGTTGAAATCCCCCTGAAACGCGCCGTAATCGGTTTCAAACGCCCAAAACGCCAGCAGAACGCCGCGATTGATGCCGTAGGTCTGCTCAATCCGGTTGAACACGTCATCATAGGTTTGCGCCATTTGGCGGCCCTTTTGCAGGCGGCCCGCGCTGATCAGGCGGCGGGCAAAATCGACAAACGGCATCTGAAAGACACCCTGCCGCCGGTCGGCCTTGATCACCGCCGGGTCTTGGCGCACCGGCGCAAAGAATTGGGCCACCGTGTCGGGCGCATGGCCGCGCGCTATGGCCTCTTGCTTTAGGTCGTCGACAAAACCCGCAAAACTGCCACCGCAGCTTTGCGCGCTGACAGCTTGCGGGATAGCAAGCCCAAGGCTGATAATAAATGCAAGCACACGCATGATGAAATTCCCTAGCAAAGTCCCTTTAAGGTCAGCCTAAAGGGCGGCGCCCAAAACGGCCAGCACCACCACAAACGCCAGACCTGCGCCCCATGTCCGCCACAGCGCGATGCAGGCGGCTTCGATCTGTGGTGCGCCGATGTCTTTTTGGCCAAAGCCATGAACCCACGGAAAATGCTGAACCGTGCCGTCATAGGATCGTGGCCCCGATAGCGCCACGTTCAGGGCGCGGGCCATGGCGGCTTCGGGCCATCCGGCATTGGGCGACCGGTGCAGCCGGGCATCTGCAACGATGGCGCGCCATCCCTGCAAACCACGATGCGTCGCGGCGATCAAAAGTGCCGTCAGCCGTGCGGGGATCACGTTTAGCACGTCATCAAACCGCGCCGCCGCCCAGCCAAAGGCCTCATAGCGTTCGGTCCGGTAGCCGATCATCGAGTCTGCGGTGTTGGCGATCTTGTAGATCAACAGCCCCGGCAGCCCCGCCACCAGAAACCAGAACGCCGGGGCAATCACGCCATCGCTCAGGTTTTCAGCCGCTGATTCAATCGCTGCGCGGGCGATGTCGGGCCTGTCCATCCCGGCGGTGTCGCGCCCCACAATCATGCCGACGGCGCGCCGCCCCTCGGCCACTGACATGCGCAGCGCATCGGCCACCGCGCGCACATGGTCCACCAAAGACCGTTGTGCCAGCAAAACGGCGACCACGATGATCTCAAGCGGCCAGCCAAACAGGCCAAGCGCCATGCCAAGCATGGCGGCCCCCAGGACCAGCAGGGCCAGTGCCGCCGCCCCCTTGGCCCGGCGCGCGGTGCCATTGTTCAGCCGCTCCTCAAGCCAACCAACGGCCCGTCCCATGAGCACCGCCGGGTGGGGCAGGCGGCCCCAAATCCAGCGCGGCTCGCCCAGAAGGGCATCCAGAACCATGGCGAAACTCAATACAAACGCGGTGCTCATAACGCGGCCTCCAGCCTGTGCCACTGATCCGGCGCGGGTAGGCCAAGGCGCAGCCAGTGCCGGGAATAAGGAAAGATACGGCTCCAGATATGGTGTTTGGCCAGTTGGGTTTGCAAGCCCTTGGCATCGTCAACGCCATACAGGCGAAACAGCGGGCAGCCGCCTTCAACCGTGGCGCCCGTGCGCGTTACAAGCTGATCCAGCCGGTCGGCATCGGCGGACAGCCGGTTGCGCGTTGCAGTGGCCCATGCCTGATCGCACAATGCCTTGTGTCCGATTTCCAGCGCCGGGCCAGAGACGGGCCACGGCCCCAGCAGATCGGCCAGCCGGTTGATCGTGTCGGGTGTGGCAATGGCAAAGCCCAACCGCAGCCCGGCCAACCCCCAGAACTTGCCGAAACTTTTCAGGACCACCACACCGGGCCGTGCCGCGTGGCCCACAAGCGACCGGTCCGGCGCGACATCGGCGAAACTTTCGTCGATGATCGTCAGCGGCACGGTTAACGCATCTGAGTCATACCAGTGTCCAGTCGGGTTGTTGGGATGCACGATGACCTTGGCGTCGGGATGGTCCTTGCCAAGGGTCCAGCCATGCGCGGCAAATGCGGCGGCATGTTCGTTGTAGGTTGGGGTGGGAATGTGTGCCCGGCCTGCCGGGGCCAATGTGGGCAGGTTGGCGATCAGGCTCGAAGCGCCCGGCGCGGCCAGTATTTCGGCCCCGTCGGGCACCTGCCAGAACTCTCGCGCGGCGGTGATCAATGCGGTTTGCGCCGCGTGGTCGGGCAGGGCCGTCCAGACATCGAGGGCCAATGCAGGGATCGGGTAGGCCACCGGGTTGATGCCGGTCGACAGGTCAATCCAATTGGCGCGCGCCCCGCCATACTGCGCCACGGCAGCATCCAGCCCACCGCCATGATCGCGATGGTTGCGCACCCCTCAGCCCTCGGTTTTGGGCAGGGGGGGGTGGCGGGTGACGAAATGGCCCTTCACGCCTTGCGGCCACTGCCGGAAGGGGACTTGTCCATTTGCGCTTTCGGCGTGCAGCTCGGCATAGTCCACGATGGCGGCTGCACTGTCGGCGTCCGGCGTGAACCTGCCAAGGGTATAGGCCAGCTTGCCCTCAGCCTGAATCGCCACGTTGCAGCCATGGCTGCAGCCCATCAGGCACGACACCCGCCGGGTTTTCACGCCACGGCCTTTGGCATGGCTTTCGACCAAGTCGGCCATGTCCTCGCCATGGGGGCGGGAATGAGTTGCGGCATCCCAATCTTCCCCTTTGCAAGTGTCGCATATCGTGATCCAAGTGGTCATCTGTAAGTCTCCTGAACGCTGGTCGCCTTTGAACCGGGATTCGGTCAGCAAGACAAGCGGGGTCTTGCCGGTTTTGTCCGCCTGTCGCCAAGACGGGCGGAAAATGCTGAACTGTGGCGCGTTTGCGCTTAGTATGTCGTAATAGGTGGTGGATAAGCTCGGTGTAGGTCCGTGCGCTGTCCGATTTGGAGTTAAAATGAATGTCCTGATTGTCGAGAGCTCACCGGATCTTGGCCATGTCTGGCAAAGGCATCTGGAACGGCAGGGAATAACGGTTCGTCTTGAGCATGGTCAATCCGGGGCCGCTGCGGCCTTGTCTGCGCAACGCTTCGAGGTGATCATACTGAACCTTGTGCTGAACGAAGGCAGCGCCTTGGCCGTCGCCGATCTGGCCAGCTACCGCCATCCGCAAACGCAGGTGATCTTTGTCACGAACACATCGTTCTTTTCTGATGGGTCAGTCTTTGCACTCAGCGCGAATGCGCGCGCTTTTGTCCAAAGCGATACCCCACCCGAAGATTTGGTGGCGATGGTCGAACATTACGGGCGCATCGCAATCTGACGCCGCGCCCGGTTGTTCACCCCCAAACAGAGCGTTTATGCCCCGCCACCGGGTTGGATCATGAAACAGGTGATCTGCTTGGCCTGCAATCGACGGCAGGCCAGATCGGCGGTTTCGCGTGTCAGCCCCATGAAGTTGGCGTCAAACCCGGTGGGCCGCTTTACGACCTTCCGCAGGCTTCCGTCCAAGGTGCTCATTTCGTTCAGCGCGGTTTTCAGCAAGATCTTGCGCGCTTTGTATTGGCTGGGATAGCGGCCAACATTTATGCCCCAATTGCGCCCCCCCGATGTGGACACGCGTGTCACGACCTCTTGCACCGGGTCGGGCTTGGGCTCTTCTAGACGTGCCAGAACCAAATCTTTGGGGCGCGGCTGTGGGTTCACCTTGGGCAGCGGCGCTTGGGCCGATCCCGTGGCCACTGTCGCGTCGGCCTCCGGCGTGACCTCGGCCGTGATGTCTGCCACGACCTCAACGTTTTGTGCCGCTAGAATGGCCTGTTCGATATCGTCTTTGGCTGCCAGCACGACCGGGGCTTCGGGTTCGGTCACGCGGCGGGCTTGCGGGCGCAGGCTGCGTTTGACGGCGGCGGCGGCGACCAGACGGACCTTCTTGCCGTACCCGCCGGGTGTGCCTTCGCCAGCCCCGATCTTGCCCATGTAGGGCGGGCGGGCCGGGCGATGCAGCGCAACGCGGGTGGGAGCACGGCGAAAGCCCATATCCAGGAGTTCGGCCACTTTGGCATTGCGTGTCGCGGTCGACCGCCCGCCAAATACCGTTGCGATGATGCGTTCGCTGCCGCGCTCGGCGCTGGCGGTGAGGTTGAACCCCGCCGCGCGAGTGTATCCGGTTTTGATCCCATCCGCGCCGCGATAGCTGCCCAGCAGCCTACGGTTGGTGTGATAGACCTTTCGCACGCCCGCATCAGCGGTGATGCGTGAAAACAGGTTGTAATAGTCGGGATAGTCGTAAAACAGATGCCGCCCCATTACCGTCATGTCACGGGCGGTCGACAAATGGCCTCTTTCGGTCAGGCCGTGGGCGTTCTTGAAGGTGGTGCGCGTCATGCCAAGCGCCTTGGCGGTGCGGTTCATGCGGCGCGCAAACCGTGCCTCGGAGCCTTCGATCGCCTCGGCCAAAGCGGTGGCCGCATCGTTGGCTGATTTCACCGCGGCCGCCCGGATCAGATAGCGCAGCCGGATCGTTTGCCCGCTGCGCAAGCCCAGCTTGCTGGGCGGCTCGCTTGCGGCGTGGCTTGAGATTTTGACGGGGGTGTCCAAGCTTATCTCGCCGTTTTCGACGGCCTCGAACACGACATAAAGGGTCATCATCTTGGTCAAAGATGCGGGATGTAGCCGGGTGTCGGCGTTGCGTGCATGCAGCACTTCGCCTGATCTTGCGTCCATTACCAGTGCGGCATATGGGGCCGCCGCCGCGCTAAGCGGAACGATGATCATCATCCAAAACGTGGCAAATGCCACCAGCCCCCAGCGGATGGGCCGCCTGCTCCGATCCTTCATGGAACTACTCTTCTCTGCCTCTGATGCCGTCGATTTTTCGACTGACTTATTTTTGAATTGGTTCAAGGTTAGCATAAGGCGCGTTTTGGGGAAAGTGCTTATTTCACAAGGGTTTCACGCCAGTTCTTCAACATGTTGGGGTTGGGTTGTGTTTATACGCAACACAGGCGATTGCAGCAGGGGTGTGATATGCCCCAAAACAAAAGGCCGGGGCGGATTACCACCCGCCCCGGCAACTCAGATTGCAACAGGCTTAGTCGCCAAGCGCCTTGTCGCTGATCTCATGGGTCCACGCCGCATCCCCGGGATGTTCGGTGATCACCGGATCGGACCCGCCTGACAGCAACGAGTCGACCGTGCGTTCAAAATCCGCAGGGTCCAATGCGCCGTTCGATCCAGCCGTCAGCTTGGCCACCTCGCCCATCATACGCACTTGATGCTTTTCCGTCTGGGCACCGGTGGCATCATTGTCCAGAACGATCATCGCGGCGTCTTCTGGGTTTTCTTGGGCCCATTTCCAGCCTTTCATCGAGGCGCGTACAAAGCGCGCCAGCTTGTCCACCTCGGCGGGATCGTCCAGCTTGTCTTCGTGCACATAAAGACCGTCTTCCAGCGTCGCGACGCCTTGGTCCTCGTATTTGAAGGTGATCAGCTCGTCGGGTGTGATCCCGGCATCAATCACCTGCCAATACTCGTTATAGGTCATGGTCGAAATGCAATCGGCTTGGTCTTGTAGCAATGGATCCACGTTGAACCCCTGCTTGAGGACGGTCACACCCTCGTCGCCGCCTTCTGTCGAAATACCCAGTTGGCTCATCCAGCTAAGGAACGGAAATTCGTTGCCGAAAAACCAGACGCCCAAGGTGCGGCCCGGAAAATCCTCGGGGCCGTTCACGCCCGTGCTTTTCAGGCAGGTCAGCATCATGCCCGAGCTTTTGAAAGGCTGTGCGATATTGACCAGCGGCAGGCCCTTTTCACGGGCTGACAACGCGGCGGGCATCCATTCTACGGTTACATCCGCACCACCGCCGGCAATCACCTGTGTCGGCGCGATGTCGGGGCCACCCGGCTTGATCGTGACGTTCAGGTCTTCTTCGTCATAAAAACCCTTGTCCTGCGCTACGTAATATCCCGCAAACTGCGCCTGCGTGACCCATTTCAATTGCAGCGTCAGATCATCGGCGGCCTGCGCCATGCCCGCGCACAGGCTGGCGATGGCCAGCCCCAGTGATGTGGTCAGTGTTTTATGTGTCATTTTTAGTCTCCCGTGTTGAACTTTGTTTTTTGGTTATTTGCTTTAGCTGCGGCCCCGCTGTGAAGGGTGCCAGAATGTCAGCGCCTTCTCCAACAGGGCAATACCCCCGTAAAAGGCCGACCCGACAATCGCGGCCACGACGATTTCGGCCCAGACCAGATCCAGCGCCAATTGTCCCACCGAGGTGGAAATGCGAAAGCCCATGCCCTTGATGGGCGAGCCAAAGAATTCTGCCACGATTGCCCCGATCAAGGCCAGCGTGCTGGCGATTTTCAAACCATTGAAGATGAACGGCAAGGCTGCGGGTAGGCGCAATTTTAGAAGCGTCTTCCAGTATCCGGCGGCATAGGTGCGCATCAGGTCGCGTTGCATGGCGTCGGTATCGCTCAAGCCTTCGACCGTGTTCACCAGCATTGGAAAGAACACCATCACCACCACGACGGCCGCCTTAGACTGCCAGTCAAACCCGAACCACATCACCAGAATGGGGGCCATCCCGATGATTGGCAGGGCGGCCACGAAATTGCCCACCGGCAACAGCCCGCGTTTCAGGAAATCGAACCGGTCGACGGCGATGGCCATCACAAACGCCGCGCCGCAGCCCAGAACATAGCCGGTCAGCGCCCCTTTGATGACGGTCTGCACGAAATCCTGCCACAGGATATGTGTCTTGTCGGCGAAAGTCGCGGCGATCTGTGTGGGCGGCGGCAGCAAGACGGGCGAAATCTCAAGCCCGCGCACCAGCGCCTCCCATATGATCACGATGGTCAACCCGAAGATGACGGGCACAGCCAGCCGCGTCACCCGTGTCTTGGGCCGGTGTGACAGAACATGGTTCAGCCACCAGCCGCCGATCCACACCGCAAGGGCCAAAGCCAACCAAGCCATCACGCCATCCCCATTCGTTTCAACACGATGCGCTGCACCAGTCCGATCAGACCCACCAGACAGGCCGCCAATGTTGCAGCCATGATCAATGCACTCCAGATCTGTATCGTCTGGCCGTAATAGCTTCCGGCCAGCAGCCGCGCGCCCAGACCTGCCACCGCACCGGTGGGCAATTCACCCACGATGGCACCGACAAGGCTGGCCGCCATGCCGATTTTCAAAGAGGTGAACAGATAGGGCATCGAGGACGGCAAGCGCAGCTTCCAAAAGGTCTGTGTCGGCGTCGCATTCCATGTGCGCATCTGGTCCAGCTGCATCGGTCCGGGGCTGCGTAGCCCCTTGACCATACCAACGACCACCGGAAAGAACGAAAGATACATCGAAATCATGGCCTTGGGCAGCAGCCCCGAAATGCCCACCGCGTTCAAGACCACGATGATCATCGGCGCGATGGCCAGGATGGGAATGGTCTGGCTGGCGATGACCCATGGCATCACGCTCATATCCATTGTGCGATTGTAAACGATCCCGATGGCCAGTGCGATACCAAGCGCAGTGCCAAGCAAGAAGCCCAACCCCGTGGCGCTGAATGTGACCCAGCTGTGATAGATCAGCGACCGCTTGGAAAACCCCCGGCCCTTGGCCACCATTTCGCCGGTGGTGTTCCATAGCTCGGCCCCCACCTGATGCGGCGCGGGCAGCTTGGGTTTTTGCTGGCTCCATGTATCGCTGATCAGCTCCGAGGTGGTCAGGCTGACGCCCGCGCGCTCGGCCTTGTTATACGCCCACGGCGCGTTCAGCGCCACTGCGGCCGCATACCAAATGGCAAAGATCGCGGCGACAACGGTCAGGACGGGCACGATATTTCGCATCACGCGGCCCCTGTCTTCATTGTTCCTGAAATACTCAAACGCAGCGCGTAAATCCTAGGGCGGAATTTGAGTATTTTAAGAACAATGAAAGGATTCGGTGGTTCCATACCCCTGCGGTACAGGCTGGAGAGCCGATGACCGTGAACAGTGAAAGTCCCTCGCCCGGTCAAACGGGCGGGGGCGTGTCGTAGGGGGCTGCGTTCAAACGTCATCGCCATGCCCCGCGCGCAGGCCATCGCGGACGCGATGGGATATTTCGATGAACTCGGGCGTGTCGCGGATATCCAGCGGGCGCTCATGAGGTAGGGGGCTTTCGATCACGTCGGTGATGCGCCCGGGCCGGGGGGACATGACCACGATCTTGGTGCTCAGGTAGACTGCCTCGGGAATCGAGTGGGTGACGAAACATATTGTCTTGTGGGTGCTGTCCCAAAGCTGCAACAACTGCTCGTTCAGGTGGTCGCGCACGATCTCGTCCAGCGCACCAAAGGGTTCGTCCATCAGCAACAGGTCGGCGTCAAAGGCCAGCGCACGGGCGATGCTGGCCCGTTGCTGCATGCCGCCCGACAATTGCCAGGGGAATTTCTGCTCGAACCCGGCCAGATCGACAAGCGCCAGAACATCCTTGATGCGCCGGTCCTGCTCGGCCTTGGAGTAGCCCATGATCTCCAGTGGCAGGCGTATGTTGCCCCCGATGCTGCGCCACGGGTATAGCCCGGCGGCCTGAAACACATAGCCGTAGGCGCGGGCGCGGCGGGCCTCTTGCGGGCTGACGCCGTTCACCGTGATCGTACCGCCGGTGGGGTGTTCCAGATCGGCCATGCAGCGCAAAAAGGTGGTCTTGCCGCAGCCTGACGGCCCGATAAAGCTGACGAAATCGCCCTTTTCGATGTTCAGGCTCACACCCTTCAGCGCATGCACCGGCCCGTCATTTGTTTCAAAGGTCAGCGACAGATCGTTGGCGCTGATCACTGTATTTGTTGTCACTCTGCGTCCCTCGCTTGCATCGGCCCCATTGCGCCGTGCTGGCCTGGTCTTGTCAATGGGCGGCGCCCGCCGGAAGAGGGGCGCCGCGTGGTTTCTTTAGACCCCTGCCGGAATATTCATCGGGTCACGTTTGATCTGTTTGGGCGCGGTCAGCTCTTTCCACTTGCTCAGGGCGGTATGCGCCGAGGGGAAGGCAGGGCGGGGCACGAACCGGCCGCGTCCGGGCTGTGGCTGGCTGTTTTGCCCCCAAGCCCAGATCACCTCGCCGCGGCTGATGGTATAGCGCGCTTGCGCGCTGACCTCGAAGCCTTCGAACACGTTATAATCCAGAATCGAGTGGTGATTGCCGGGGCTGATTGTTTTGGAAATCTTCGGATCCCAAACCACGATATCGGCATCGGCCCCTTCCACAATCGCGCCCTTCTTGGGGTAGATGTTCAGGATTTTCGCCACATTGGTCGAGGTGGCCGCGACAAATTCATTCGGCGTCAGGCGGCCGGTTTCCACGCCGCGGGTCCAAAGAACGGCCAGCCGTTCTTCCACCCCGTTCGAGCCGTTGGGGATCTTAGTGAAATCGCCCACGCCCATACGCTTTTGCTCGGACGAGAAAGCGGCATGGTCCGTCGCCACCACTTGCAGCGAGCCCGCCTGCAACCCGGCCCACAGGCTGTCTTGGTGATCTTTGTTGCGGAAGGGGGGGCTCATGACGCGGCGTGCGGCGTGGTCCCAATCGGTGTTGAAATACTCGGTCTCGTCAAGTGTCAGGAATTGCACCAGCGGCTCGCCATAGACGCGCATACCTTTCTGGCGGGCGCGCCGGATCGCCTCATGCGCCTGTTCGCAACTGACATGCACGATATAAAGCGGCACGCCGGCGGCATCGGCGATCATGATCGCGCGATTGGCGGCCTCGCCTTCCACCTCGGGCGGGCGCGAATAGGCATGGCCTTCGGGGCCGGTGATGCCGCGTTCCAACATCTGGGCTTGCAGGTCGGCCACGATATCGCCGTTCTCGGCATGCACCATCGGTAGCGCGCCCAGCTCTTTGCAGCGCTTGAAGCTGGCGAACATCTCGTCATCTTCGATCATCAACGCGCCCTTGTAGGCCATGAAATGCTTGAAGCTGTTGACGCCCATGTCGACGGCATCCTTCATCTCATTGAAGATGGTTTCGTTCCAGCCGGTGATCGCCATGTGATAGCCGATATCGCTGCAAATCTGCGGGGCCGATTTGCGATGCCATTCGTTGATCGCGTTCTTGATCGACCCATCCGCGCCGGGCAGGCAGAAATCGACCAACATCGTCGTGCCGCCGCAGGCCGCGGCCCATGTCCCTGTCTCGAAGGTTTCGGCGGCGGTGGTGCCCATGAACGGCATTTCCATATGCGTGTGCGGGTCGATCCCGCCGGGGATCACATAGGCACCCTCGGCATCGATATATTCATCACCCTTAAGGTCCTCGCCAATCTGCTTGATCTTCTCGTCCTCGATCAGCACATCGGCCTTCCACGTGCGATCCGCCGTGCAGACGGTGCCGTTCTTGATGACTTTGGTGGTCATATCATGTCTCCCTGCTATTCAGTTATGCCCCGGCTTTCATTGTTCCCAAAATACTCCGGGGGAGTCGCAGCTTGCTGCGACGGGGGCAGCGCCCCCTGTTACTCGACGATCTCGGCGGTCTCGA
>NZ_JAAORB010000033.1 GCF_011601345.1 Roseovarius gahaiensis | reverse complement strand
AATTGAAGCCACAACCACAGACCAGATCGCCGCATGACCGAGAACCCTCAAACACCAGATTTGACAATAACTCCGGCTCCATGCGCTTGCCGCCCGTGGGCACCGGCGTGACAACGATCTTTTCGATCAGGCCACGGATCGCCTCGCGCGCGTCGCCCTCGCCATCCGGCTTGGACTGCTGATTGATGAGCGCATGATAGGGTCAGATTTGAAAAATGTCCTGATAGCGATCGCGCAGGATATTTTTTTGAACTTTGCCCATCGTATTTCGGGGCAGGGCGTCAAGAATTTCAATCTTGCGGGGGTGTTTGAAGCCCGCCAGAGAACCGCCGATGTTGGCCTTGATCTCCGCGATGTCAGGCGTTTGATCGGGCGCCGGAACCACTACGGCCACAACGGTTTCGCCGAAATCAGGATGCGGAACGCCAATCACGGCGCTTTCCAGAACGCCCGGCTGTTCGTCGAGGACCAGTTCGATTTCCTTGGGGTAAATGTTGTAGCCGCCGGAAATGATCAAATCCTTGTTGCGGCCGACAATGTGCACATACCCGTCGGCATCGATTTGTCCCAGATCACCGGTGATGAAATACCCATCTTCACGCAGTTCTTCGGCGGTTTTCTGGGGCATTTGCCAATAGCCTTTGAACACATTTGGGCCGCGCACTTCGATTTGGCCGATTTCCCCTTGGGGCAGGGTTTGGCCGGTTTCCGGATCGCTCACTTTCAACTCCACGCCCGGCAGCGGAAAACCAACCGTTCCGGCGCGGCGTTCTCCGTCGTAGGGGTTTGACGTGTTCATATTGGTTTCGGTCATGCCGTAGCGTTCCAAAATCCGGTGTCCGGTGCGGTTTTCAAATTGCACATGGGTTTCGGCAAGAAGCGGTGCCGATCCAGAGATGAAAAGCCGCATATGTTGGCTCAGTTCCCGGTCAAAGCGTGGGTCATCTAGCAGCCGGGTATAAAATGTCGGAACGCCCATCATTGTGGTGGCACGTGGTAGCCAGTCGATCATCTGATCGAGATTGAATTTCGGCAGAAAAATCATGCTGCCACCGGCGATCAGCGTCACATTGGTTGCCACGAAAAGACCATGGGTATGAAAGATCGGCAGCGCGTGCAGCAGCACGTCATTTTCGGTAAACCGCCACTCCGACACCAAGGTTTGCGCATTCGACAACAGATTGTCTTGGGTCAGCATAGCGCCTTTCGAGCGGCCTGTCGTCCCGGATGTGTAAAGGAACGCCGCCAGATCATCGCCGTTTCGGTCCACGGTGGCAAACTGACGTTCGCAGGTGGCGGCCTTGTCCATCAGGCTACCGCTTCCGTCAGCATCCAACGTTTCCAACTGTGCGCCCAACCGCTTGGCGATGGGGGCGATACCAGTTTGGCGGCTGCTGTCGCACAGGATCAACGTGGCGCTGCTGTTTTCGATGAAATAGGCCAGTTCATCTTCGGTGTAGGCGGTATTCAACGGCAGGAAAATCAAACCGGCTTGTGCGCAGGCGGCGTAAACGGCCAGCGACTGTGCGGACTTCTCGACCTGAACTGCAACGCGATCGCCGGGAGTGAGGCCCAACATGTTCAATGTATTCGCGATTTGCGCGGCCTGCTGCAAGAAGTCATCATGGCAGAGGCAGCTTCCGTCAGGCAGCAACAGAAACGGCGTGTTCTGACCGGCATGTTTGCCAAACAACTGATCATAAAGTGGGTTTGCCATGTTCATTTCCTTTTTTTGGCCGGTAGGCCCGCCTACGGGTTCGTGATCTTTTTCGCGACAAATTGCGCTTGGGCTGTGCGCTTGCCTTGTAGGGTCACCCCATCACGCGTGTCTTTTGATGTTCCGGCTTTCTTGTTCATTCGGGCCTTTTGAAGGTTGAACTGAATCACAGATCTTAGCCTTCGAAAAGTCAATTCCGGAGCCTCAGGCCCTATCGTTAAGGGTGCGACCCAGCAACGCGCTGTGACTTGTACTGTGCTTGATCCCTTGAACGCCTGTGAACATCGGTTTACGTTAGATGTATATCCGTTGGGGTGCCCCGTTTGGGGCTGAGAGGCGTAGCCAACCCATCGAACCTGATCCGGACAATACCGGCGGAGGGAACGGAGCATGACAAGAGGCCGCTTTCGTGCCTTGCGTCCCATGCGCCCTGCCCAAAGCCGCAGGAGCGAAACTATGCAGACACCTTTCAAGGCCCTTACAATCGCAGGCTCGGATAGCGGCGGGGGCGCGGGTATTCAGGCGGATTTGAAAACATTTTCGGCCCTTGGCGTATACGGGACCAGCGCCATCACCGGGATTACCGCGCAAAACACGGTCGGGGTGCAGGCGGTCGACGCGGTGAGTGAAGCCATGATCGAAGCGCAGATCGCTTCGGTGCTTCAGGATATCGACATTGCAGCCATCAAGATCGGCATGCTGGGCACGCCGGGCATCTTGCGGTCTGTGGCCAAGGCCCTTCGGGACTATGAAGGGCCGGTTGTTCTGGATCCTGTGATGGTCGCCAAATCCGGTGACCCCTTGCTTGCAGATGAGGCGGTTGACGCCTTGATCGAACACTTGTTGCCCCGCGCCACCGTGTTGACCCCAAACCTGCCCGAGGCCGCGCGGTTGCTTAGTACCGGGTCAGCCGAAACACTCGACGATGCACAGGCACAGGGCCAAGCGTTGCTGGCCATGGGGCCATCGGCCGTTTTGATGAAAGGCGGCCATGCGGCCAACGCGATCTGCACAGATCTTTTGATCCAACATGATGGGACACACAGCTTTGATGCCCCGCGGATCGCCACGGGCAATACCCACGGCACCGGATGCAGCATGTCCTCGGCAATTGCCGCAGGCTTGGCCAAGGGGTTGGATTTACGATCGGCGACAGCGCGGGCGCATGCTTGGCTACATGGGGCCATTCGTGCGGCGGACCAGTTGCATGTGGGCCACGGCCACGGCCCGGTGCATCACTTTCATGAGGTGTGGACATGAGCCGCGAGATCACAATCATCGGGGCCGGTGTGGTTGGCCTATGTGTCGCAACCGAGCTTACGGCACGGGGTGTCCCCGTGCGGCTGGTCGACCCACAACCGCAGCCCGGCCCGCATGCCTGTTCATGGTGGGCGGGCGGTATGCTGGCCCCGTTTTGCGAGGGTGAAACCACCGAGGAACCCGTTGTTCGATTGGGTCAGGAAGCTGCCGACTGGTGGGCGCGCGCCGGGGTGCAGGTGCACCGGGAAGGATCGCTGGTGGTCACGCTTGGCCGTGACCGCGCCGAACTTGATCGCTTTGCCCGACGCACGGAGCGGCACAACGCGCTGGACAGGAGCGCGTTGTCAGACATCGAACCGGATTTAGGCGCACGGTTTGACCGCGCGCTGTATTTCAAGGACGAGGCGCATATCGTGCCGCGCGCGGCGCTGGATCACCTGCGGGATCAGTTGGACCACAACGGCGTGCCGGTTGATGCTGAAGCGCCCGAAGGTGATTTGGTGATTGATTGTCGCGGATTGGCGGCCCGCGACGTGCTGACCGATTTGCGCGGCGTAAAAGGCGAAATGGTTGTTCTGCAAACCCACGATGTTGAATTGAGCAGGCCAGTACGCCTGCTGCATCCGCGCCACCCGCTGTATATCGTGCCGCGCGGCGACGGGGTGTTCATGCTGGGCGCGACGCAAATTGAAAGTGGTGAACGTAGCCGGGCCACGTTGAAATCTGTGGCGGAATTGCTGAACGCCGCCTATGCCCTGCATCCGGCCTTTGGAGAGGCCGAGATCCTGGAAATCGGTGTCGATGCGCGCCCGGCCTTTGCCGACAATCTGCCGCGCATTCGGCGTCGAGGCGACAGGATTTTTGTGAACGGCCTGTTCCGCCATGGATTCTTGCTGGCCCCGGCGCTGTCCCGGATGGTGGCAGAGTATGTAATTGAGGGCACAACACCGGAGGTGATGGATGAAGATCAACGTGAACGGTGAGCGCCACGACGTTTCAGCCACGGCATTGGACGCGATACTGGACGAATTGGGCTATGGCGGTGCCAAAGTGGCGACAGCGGTGAATGAAACATTCGTGCCCGCACCCTTGCGGGCACAGACGACGCTGACCGAAGGTGATCGTCTGGAAATTGTCGCACCGCGGCAAGGAGGCTAGGAAATGGTGGCGTTTTATGAAACCGAGGTGCGGTCGCGCCTGATGCTTGGCACGGCGCAATACCCCTCGCCTGCGGTGTTGGAACAGGCGTTTCGCCGGTCTGGCGCGGGAATTGCCACGGTGTCGGTGCGGCGCGAGGCGGGCCAAGATCGCGCCGGGGCGGCGTTTTGGGATCTGGTGGCGCAATTGGGCGTGCATGTTTTGCCCAACACGGCCGGGTGCTATTCGGTGCGCGAGGCGGTGACCACAGCCCATATGGCCCGCGAATTGTTTGACACCAAATGGATCAAGCTAGAGGTGATCGGCCACGCCGATACCTTGCAGCCCGATCCGTTCGGCTTGGTCGAAGCCGCGCGCATTTTGACCGAGGACGGGTTCGAGGTGTTCCCCTACACCACCGAAGATCTTGTTCTGGCCGAGCGGTTGCTGGAGGTCGGTTGCAAAGTGCTGATGCCTTGGGGCGCACCGATCGGGACCGGGTTGGGCTTGACGAATATCTATGGATTGCGGACCCTTAGGGCGCAATTTCCTGACATTCCTATGGTTGTTGACGCGGGGCTTGGCCTGCCCAGTCAGGCGGCGCAGGCGATGGAAATGGGGTTTGACTCAGTGTTGCTGAACACCGCCGTGGCCAAGGCTGGCGATCCGGCGGCGATGGCCGAGGGGTTTGCCCGCGCGGTCGAGGCCGGACGGCTGGCGTTCGAGGCCGATCCGATGTCGCCACGCGACATGGCGGCACCATCCACCCCATTGATTGGAAAGGCCTTTCTTGAATGACGCTGGATCGTTTCTATCCGATTTTCGATGATGTCGCGTGGTTGCAGCGGATGTTGCCACTTGGGGTGAAGCTGGTGCAATTGCGGGTGAAGGATCAGCCAGATCAGATCGTTGCCCAGCAAATCGCACAGGCGCGGGATCTGTGCCGAGAGTATGGCGCGACGCTGGTCATAAATGATTATTGGCAAGCTGCGATTGATGCTGGCTGTGACTGGGTGCATCTGGGGCAGGAAGACTTGGACGATGCCGATATTCCTGCCATTCGTCGGGCTGGAATCAAGCTGGGCCTTAGCACGCATGACCACGAAGAATTGCACCGCGCCTTGGCGTTGGACCCGGATTATGTGGCGCTTGGGCCTGTCTATCCGACCAAGCTGAAGCAGATGAAATGGCATCAGCAGGGGTTGGAAAAACTTAGCGAATGGAAAGGCTTGGTGGGTGATATCCCGCTGGTCGCGATCGGCGGCATGAGCGTTGAGAGGGCCGCAGGCGCGTTCGAAGCGGGGGCCGATATCGTATCGGCGGTGACAGATATCACATGGAACGACGCCCCGGAAAACCGGCTGCGCGAATGGGTGGTCGCCACACGATGACCCGGTATGCCCGCCAAATCGCCGTGCCCGGTGTGGGTGATGCGGGCCAAGCCCGTCTACAGGCCGCGCGTCTGTTGGTGGTCGGGGCCGGCGGGCTGGCTGCGCCGGTGCTGCAATATCTGGCCGGAGCCGGGGTGGGGCATATCCGGCTGGTTGATCCCGATCACGTGGAGTTGTCAAACCTGCACAGACAAACGATATTTCGCCAAGGCGATCTGGGCCAGCCCAAGGCGGTCGTCGCCGCCAATGCGATGCGCGCCCTGAACGCCGACTGCCGGATCGAGGCCGTCGAGGCCGCGCTTGGCCCTGAGAACGCGGCAGATTTCTGCGCGGGCGTTCAGGTTGTGGTCGATTGCGCCGATAGTTTCGCCGCCAGTTATATCCTGTCGGATCATTGTAAGGCTGTAAATCTGCCGCTTATCAGCGCCTCGGTCACG
Organism: Roseovarius gahaiensis; assembly: GCF_011601345.1. Taxonomy (GTDB): domain Bacteria; phylum Pseudomonadota; class Alphaproteobacteria; order Rhodobacterales; family Rhodobacteraceae; genus Roseovarius; species Roseovarius gahaiensis. The sequence goes on along the minus strand of NZ_JAAORB010000033.1, from coordinate 30,041 downwards.
CAGACCGAAGGATATGCAGGCGGATTTTGCTGTGATGCACCAAGTTTGCGGGCGATATTCCCGGACCTGCCGCAAAGCATGGGGAATTGCGCCGAAGATGGCGTGCTGGGCCCTGTCGTGGGGATGCTGGGCAGCCTTCAGGCGCAGATGGTCATGGCGGTCGTGATGGGGCTGTCGCCCAGCCCCTTGGGGCAGATGGTAACCTGTGATGCCGGTGCGATGCGATTTGGCGGGTTTCGATTTGATGGTGCCCCCGAGCCTGACTGGCAGCCCGGATTCATCACGCCACAAGCCATGCAGGATACTGATTTCATCGTGGATTTACGTGATCCGGGCGAGGCCGCGTTGATCTGCGACAGTGCCACGCGATTGCCGGTTGAGGCATTCGGGCCAGACGGGCCGCGCCCGCAAACTGGCCAAAGGGCAGTTTTGGTCTGCCGGTCCGGCCTGCGATCATGGCAGGCGGCGGAGCGGCTGTCGCAGGTCTGGGATGGCGAGATCGTTCTGGTCGCCGCCGGGGATTAGGCGCCAAACGGGTGGGCAAGCCAAGGCCTGCCCACCCGGATCAGATCACATGTTGCACTCGTCGATATAGGCGTTTGAATGGTCTTCAAGCGCGGTGGCGATGATCTTGTTTGTGAACACGTCACCCTCTTTGATCACCTCGCGCACATAAATGTCCTGAATGGGGTGATTGTTGGTGGCAAAGCTGAAATCGCCCCGGACGCTGTCAAACTCGGCGGCCTTCAGGGCGGTGCGGAAGGCATCGGCATCTGATATGTCGGCCTTGGCCATGGCCGAAAGCAGCAGGTTGGCGGTGTCATAGCCTTGTGCGGCATAAAGCGACGGTAGGCGGTCATATTCTTTCTGGAACTCTTCGACAAAGGTGGCATTGGCCGCGTTGTCGATATCCTTGTTCCATTGGCTGGTGTTTTTCACGCCCATCGCCGCGTCGCCGACCGCTTGCAGAATACCCTGATCAAAGCTGAAGGCCGGGCCAACCACCGGCAGGTCAAGGCCGCTGTCAGCATATTGCTTGAGGAACGAGATCCCCATGCCGCCGGGCAGGAAGAAAAAGACGCTATCGGCCCCGCTGGCGCGGATCTGCGCGATTTCGGCGGCGTAATCGGTTTGGCCCAGCTTGGTGTAGACCTCATCTGCCAGTTCACCGCCATACAGCCGTTTGAATCCTGTCAGGCTATCCTGACCAGCGGGATAATTGGGGGCAAGGATGAAGGGATTGGTATAGCCCGCATCCTTGACATAGGCGCCAGCCGCTTCGTGCAGATTGTCATTCTGGTAGGACACCGAGAAATAGTTGGGGTTACAGCCCTTGCCCGCCAGCATCGACGGCGCGGCATTGGTGGACAGGTAGAACTTGCCCTGTGCGGTGGCCGCCGGAACAACGGCCATAGCGAGGTTGGACCAGACGATACCGGTCAGCACATCGACCTTTTCGGCTTGGATCATCTTGTCGGCCAATTGCACGGCGATGTCGGGCTTGCGCTGATCATCTTCGACCACGATGTCCAGATTGTCATTACCTGCCAACTTGGCCGCCAGCAGAAAGCCATCGCGCGAGTCGATGCCAAGCCCAGCCCCACCGCCGGACAGGGTGGTGATCATGCCAACCTTGACTTTGCCGCCCTCGGCCAGTGCTGCGGTGGCGCTTAGCGCCATGCAAGTGGCGGCCACAAGTGATTTGAGTTTCATGGTTTGGTATCTCCCTTTTATTGTTGTGTTGCGGACCGGCTCAGAACGCCTTGAAGGTCAGAGTGGTTTCGGTCCGTTCGATCCCGTTGATGTCCAGCAAGTGATCGTTGATGTATTTGCCCACATCTTCCCCCTCGGGGATGTAAAGTTTGAGCAGCAGGTCAAACGGCCCGGAGGTCGAGTAAAGCTCGGAGTGGATTTCGCGCAGGGCGATTTCCTCGGCGATGCGATAGGACGTGCCGGGCTTGCAGCGGATGTTCACGAAAACGGGGCGCATGGTGTGACCTCATGTGAATGCGGACGTATTTAAACGCGAAAGGCGGTGGAATGGAAACCGTGATTTTGCGGGCTGTTCAGTCTGGGAAGGTCGCGGCAAGGGCAATTTCGACCATTGCCACGAAACCGGTTGCACGTTGGTCGCTTGGCAGGGCCGCGCCGGTTTGCAAATGGTCGCTGACCGTCAGCACCGAAAGCGCGCGGGCCTGATGGCGGGCGGCCAGCGTATAAAGCTCGGCGGTTTCCATTTCCACGGCCAGCGTGCCGTGGCGCGTTAGCTGATCGGTCAGATCGGTGCGGTCATCATAAAAGGTATCCGTAGACCAGATGCCACCGATATGCGGTGTCGTGCCGTGGGCCTGCGCGGCGTTGGCTGCGGCCTGCAACAGCCCCCAATCGGCGCAGGGGGCAAAGTTGACTTCGCGCAGTAGGGTGGAAGACGGTGTGCTGATCGAGCTGGCCGTCATTGCAAGGATCACGTCGCGCAGGTTCACATGCGGTTGCATCGCCCCGCATGATCCGATGCGGATCAAGGTGCGCGCGCCATAGTCGCGGATCAGTTCATTGGCATAGATCGACAGGCTGGGCATGCCCATGCCGCTGCCGTGGATGGTGACGGGGTTGCCGTGCCATGTGCCGGTGTATCCCAACATGCCACGCACATCGTTAACGCAGCGCGGATTGTCCAAGAAGGTTTCCGCCACCCATTTGGCGCGCATCGGGTCGCCGGGCATCAGCACGGTCGGGGCGATGTCGCCGGGGGCGGCGGCGATGTGGATTGTCATAAGTGGGCCTTCAGCGTTGATATTTGATGAAAGGAGTTAGCGTGGCGATGCGATCATAGAGCTTGCGGGCCTCTGCATTGAAATCCTGCGTCGTCCAGTAGACCGAGGGCGTGCCATTGGCATCGGCCGCGTCATATACCGCTTCGATCAGGGCCCGGCCCACGCCGGTGCCGCGCACGGACGAATCGGCATACAGGTCTTGCAGGTAACACACGTCCTCGATCCGCCAGTTATGTGGATGGTAAATGTAATGCACCAATCCCACGGGTGTTTCGCCTTGTATAGCCAGAAACGCTTGTTGGCGGGGGGTGTCGGGGTCGATCAGGCGGGCAAAGGTGGTTTGATAAACCTCCTCGGGCACGGTGGTTTCGTAGAATTCAAGATAGGCCGTCCACAGGGCACGCCATGCGGTTTGGTCCTGTGGCTTCAGCGGGCGAATGGTGGTTTGCATGGGGCCTCCTGTGGCAGTGTGGGCTGAGTTTGGCCCGGATTGCCGAACCATACCAGCCGATTATGTGTGGATCCAAACGGCATTTTTCCGCTCAGGCGTTTGCACTACGGTGTCCGATCCCCCATGTGCCAAGGCAAGCCCGGTGGGATTGCCGGGCCGGACCCATGTAAACGGAGATATGGATTGACCTTCACATCGAAACTGACGCCCATCATGACCGCTGTTGCCTTGGCACTGGCAACCCCGCTGGCCGCCCAAGAGGCCGCGCCGGCAGACATCACCGCCGAGTCGATCACCGATACCCAGATCGAAGCCTTTGCCAGCGCCGTCATGGTCGTGCAGGAAATGAGCCAAGAATACATGCCGCGCATCCAGCAAGAACAGGATGAAGCCGAACAGCAGGCGTTGATCGAAGAAGCGCAGGCCGCGACCATCACCGCGATTGACGACGTCGACAACATGAGCGCCGACGAATACCGCGCCATCGGTGCCATCGCGCAAAACGACGAAGAGTTGAACGCACGCATCGTGGCACAGCTTGAAGATATGCAGGCCGATAACCAATAAACGGCACGATTGACGCGAAAAATCTTTGAAAGGCCCGGTCATCTGATCGGACCTTTGCTTTGTCAGGGTATGATCTAAACTCGCTTCTGGATTACTCGGCAGCCACCGCCTTGGGATCAAGCAGGGTGACGATATCCATCATGATCGTGTTCAACTCGAAATCTTTGGGAGTATACACGCGGGCCACCCCCATATCGCGCAGGCGTTTGGCGTCTTCTTCTGGGATGATGCCGCCGACGATCACCGGCACGTCGCCAAGCCCGGCCTCGCGCATCCGGTTCATCAGGTCTTCGACCAGCGGGATGTGACTGCCTGACAGGATCGACAGGCCCACCACATGCGCCTGATCTTCTATGGCGGCATTGACGATTTCCTCGGGCGTCAGGCGGATACCTTCATAGCTGATATCCATCCCGCAATCGCGGGCGCGGAAGGCGATTTGCTCGGCCCCGTTGGAGTGGCCATCAAGCCCCGGCTTTCCAACAAGGAATTTCAGGCGGCGGCCCAGTTTGTCGGACGCGGCATTGACCGCTTCGCGGATGTCGTCCAGACCTTCGGTCTTGTTCGACGGGCTGCCAGAGACGCCTGTCGGGCCGCGGTATTCGCCGTGAACTGCGCGCATCTGCGCGGCCCATTCGCCGGTGGTGACCCCGGCCTTGGCGGCCTTGATCGAGGCGGGCATGACGTTGCGGCCCTCGGCGGCGGCGGCGCGCAATTCGGCCAGCGCCTCTTGAACCGCTGCCGCGTCGCGCTGGGCGCGCCACTCGTTCAAACGGCCGATCTGATCGGCCTCGACCGCCGGATCGACAACCATGATGCCGCCATCCTCGCCCATCAGGGGGCTGGGTTCACCTTCGGTCCATTTGTTCACACCGACGACGACGGTTTCATTGCGTTCGATCTTGTTCAGGCGGTCGGCGTTGCTATCCACCAGACGCGATTTCATGTATTCGATCGCATCCACTGCACCGCCCATGCTGTCGATATTGGCCAACTCGTGCCGCGCGCCATCTTTTAGGGCCTCGACCTTGGCGTCGACCGCCGGGTTGCCATCGAACAGGTCGTCGAATTCCAGCAGGTCGGTCTCATAGGCCAAAATCTGCTGCATCCGCATCGACCATTGCTGATCCCACGGGCGGGGCAGGCCAAGCGCCTCGTTCCATGCCGGAAGCTGCACCGCGCGGGCGCGGGCCTTTTTCGAAAGCGTCACCGCCAGCATTTCGATCAGAATGCGGTAAACGTTGTTTTCCGGCTGTTGTTCCGTCAGGCCAAGCGAGTTCACCTGCACACCATAGCGAAAGCGGCGGTACTTGGGGTCTTCCACGCCATAGCGTTCTGCGCAAATCTCATCCCACAGGTCCACGAAGGCGCGCATCTTGCACATCTCGGTCACGAACCGGATGCCCGCGTTCACGAAGAAGCTGATACGCCCCACAAGACGCGGAAAATCCTCGGCCGGGACGCGCGGTTTCAATTCGTCCAACACGGCGGTGGCGGTGGCCAGCGCAAAAGCCAGTTCCTGTTGCGGTGTCGCGCCAGCCTCTTGCAGGTGGTAGGAACACACGTTCATCGGGTTCCATTTTGGAATGTTGGTATAGCAATATTCTGCCACGTCGCCGATCAGTTTCAGCGAGGGTTTGGGCGGGCAGATATAGGTGCCGCGCGACAGATATTCCTTGATCAGATCGTTCTGAACAGTGCCCTGCAATTGGCTGGTATCGGCGCCCTGTTCTTCGGCCACAGCGATATACAGCGACAACAACCAAGGCGCGGTGGCGTTGATCGTCATCGAGGTGTTCATCTGTTCCAGCGGGATATCGTCGAACAGGGTGCGCATATCGCCAAGATGGCACACCGGCACGCCGACTTTGCCGACCTCGCCCTTGGCAAGAATGTGGTCGCTGTCATAGCCGGTTTGCGTGGGCAGATCAAAGGCCACCGACAGGCCGGTTTGCCCGCGCGCAAGGTTTGAGCGGTAAAGCGCGTTCGAGGCCTTGGCAGTCGAATGGCCAGCGTAGGTGCGGATCAGCCAAGGGCGATCCCGTTGCGGTTCGTTCTGCGTCTGCGACATGGCGGGCCTCGTGAATCAAGTTGCGTAATTTTGTTACGTCAAAGTGTTTTTATATGGAATAATGTGGCGCTGTCAATTCGCTGCGTTGCGGCATGGGGCCATTTACCATGCCGTCAAACCCTGTATTGCTGTCTGCATGGGTAAGATGGTCGAAATGCCCCTTTGGGCGCTGATCCTTCTGGTCGCCTTTGCGGCGGTGACGTTCGCGTCGCATTTCCTGTTTCCGTCGGTGCGCTGGTTTTTCCGGCGGCGGATGGAACGGGCCGTGGCCAAGCTGAACGAGAGGCTGGAACGCCCGATCGAACCGTTCAAGCTGGCGCGGCGGTACGACATGATTCAACGGTTGATCTACGACCCCGAGGTCAGCCGCGCGATTGCCGATCACGCGCAGGCCGAGGGCATCCCCGAGAACGTGGCCTTTGAAAAGGCTCGGCGCTATGCGCGCGAGATCGTGCCGGGGTTTTCGGCCACAGCCTATTTCGGATTCGCGATACGAATTGCCAAATGGCTGTCGCGCAGCCTGTATCGGGTGCGGTTGGGCCATTTCGACCAGGCAGCACTGGCCAAGGTAGACCGCAACGCAACGGTCGTGTTTGTGATGAACCATCGCTCGAACATGGATTATGTGCTGGTCACTTGGCTGGCCGCTGAACGCTCGGCCTTGTCCTACGCTGTCGGAGAATGGGCGCGGGTTTGGCCGCTGTCGCGCTTGATCAAGTCGATGGGGGCCTATTTCATCCGCCGGAAATCGCGCAATGAGCTGTATCGCCGGGTTCTGTCCCGCTATGTGCGCATGGCGACCGATGGTGGCGTGGCGCAAGCGGTATTCCCCGAGGGAGGGCTGAGTTTGGATGGCGGATTGGCGCCGCCGAGACTGGGCATCTTGAAATATATCGTCGAAGGCCGGGGGGACGACGCGCGCGATGTGGTCTTTGTGCCTGTGGCGCTGAATTATGACCGGGTGTTCGAAGACCGTATCCTTGTCGCCGCCGGGCAGCGTGGCGACCGGCGGTTTCGGGCGCGGATCAGCGTGGTGGCCCGGTTTATCATGCATCAGCTATGGCTATGGCTGCGCCGCCGCTATCATCGGCACGGCTATGCCGCGGTAAGTTTCGGCGCGCCGGTGTCGCTGACCGAGTTCGAGCGCAGCCATCCGGGGGGGGATGTTGAGGGACTTGGTGCGTTCCTGATGGAGCGGATCGGGCAAGCGGTGCCGGTGTTGCCCGTGCCGTTGGTGGCGCGCGCGCTGCTTAAGGCGGGCGCACCGCTGAGCCGGGCCGATCTGGAGCGCCACGTGAGCGCTATGTTGGAGGGTCTGACACAGGCCCATGTGCACCTGCCGCGCGATGATCTAGCCTATACTGTCGAGGTCGGCTTGCGCAACCTGACGCTGCGTAAAATGGTTGTGGAAACGGACGGTCAGATATCAATCATGCCGGAAGATGAGCCTCTTTTGACCTTCTATGCGCGCTCGATTGCACATCTTTTCTGCGATTGCAGCACGGACCGCGGTTAATTTCTGCAGTCGCGAGGTCATAAAATTACAAAAATATCCCCTCTGGCATTGCATTGTTGCGTGATGAATTGTATCCCGTCGGGCATTCCTGCGATTCTGCATCGCGGCAAAGGACACATTTAAGGAGACAGAGAATGGCTCTGGACACTGACACCGGGATCGCCCCTTACGACGCACCCGAGAGAGATCTCTATGAGATCGGCGAGATGCCGCCCCTGGGCCATGTGCCCAAGCAGATGTATGCGTGGGCCATCCGCCGCGAACGCCATGGCGAACCCGACAAGAGTTTCGAGGTCGAAGTTGTCGATACGTGGGAGATCGACAGCAACGAGGTGCTGGTTTTGGTGATGGCTGCCGGCGTCAACTACAACGGCGTCTGGGCCGGACTTGGCGAGCCCATCAGCCCCTTCGACGGCCATGGCGCACCGTACCACATCGCCGGATCGGATGCGGCGGGCATCGTATGGCAGGTCGGCTCGGCCGTGAAAAACTGGAAGGTCGGCGACGAGGTTGTGATCCACTGCAATCAGGATGATGGCAACGATGAGGAATGCAACGGTGGCGATCCGATGTTTTCGCCAACGCAGCGTATCTGGGGCTATGAAACGCCCGATGGCTCGTTCTCGCAGTTCACTCGCGTGCAGGCCCAACAACTGATGCCGCGACCCAAGCACCTGACATGGGAAGAATCGGCCTGTTATACCCTGACGCTGGCCACCGCCTACCGGATGCTGTTTGGCCATCACCCGCATGAATTGAAGCCCGGCCAGAACGTGCTGGTCTGGGGGGCTTCGGGCGGTCTGGGATCGTATGCGATCCAGCTGGCCAATACGGCCGGGGCCAACGCGATTGGCGTGATTTCAGACGAATCCAAGCGTCAGTTCGTGATGGATCAGGGCGCCAAGGGCGTAATCAACCGCAAGGACTTCAACTGCTGGGGGCAACTGCCCAAGGTGAACACGCCGGAATATAATGAGTGGCTGAAAGAAGCCCGCAAATTCGGCAAGGCCATCTGGGACATCACCGGCAAGGGCGTGAATGTCGACATGGTGTTCGAACACCCCGGCGAGGCGACCTTTCCTGTGTCGACGCTGGTGGTGAAAAAGGGCGGTATGGTTGTGATCTGTGCCGGGACCAGCGGGTTCAACTGCACCTTTGACGTGCGCTACATGTGGATGCACCAGAAGCGCTTGCAGGGTTCGCATTTTGCGCATCTCAAACAGGCCGCCTCGGCAAACCGCTTGATGATCGAGCGCCGTCTTGATCCGTGCATGTCGGATGTCTTTCCTTGGGATGAAATTCCGTCCGCCCACATGCAGATGCTGCGCAATGAGCACAAACCCGGCAATATGGCCGTGCTGGTGCAATCGCCCAAGCCCGGCCTGCGCACGGTCGAAGATGTGATCGAAGCCGGAAAGTAAACGTTCTATCGCGAACAGGACGACATCGCGCCCGCGAATCGGTTGCCCCGATCGCGGGCGTTTTGTGTTTGTGACCGCAGTGATCTGCAATCAATGGGCTAGCTGGTACAGCCCCGCTATAAATGGGGGGTTATAATGCGCGGGTATTGTAGTATTTAATTGCATGCTAAGGTTGTATTAACCTTTCATTAACCAATCAGGCGGACTGTGGTCATGCAAAATGAATGGATACTTGACGTGCTTGCCGATCTGAAAGGGTTTGCCGATCAGAACGGGATGACCACCCTTGCGGAACAACTGGCTGACGCACGGCTGGTGGCAGGGGTTGAACTGGCACGCTTGGGAAAGGGATCACAGCCGGATGACCGCAGCCTTACCTTTGCGGCTCGACACGATGGACGGCATGTTCAAAGCGTTAGAAGGCGCGTCTGAACTGTCTGATCTTCAGCAGGTTATCGAGGTATTTCGCGATCATTTCGGCGTTGACCACATGGTCTATCATTGGGTCAGTGGCGCAGGGGAGCAATACGGGTGTGGCACCTATGCGCCCGAATGGGTGCAGCGGTATCTTGAGCAGGAATATCTGCGCATAGACCCGGTGATTCAGGGCTGCTATCAGCGGTTTCATCCGGTAGACTGGAAGCGTCTTGACTGGTCCGGCAAAGCGGCGCGCGCCTTGCAGAAAGACGCGATTGCCCACGGGATCGGCAATCAGGGGTATTCGGTGCCGGTGCGTGGGCCGAATGGGCAATTCGCACTGTTTACCGTCAGCCATAACTGTAGCGATGACGATTGGGCTGCATTTGCCGAGGCGCACCGCCGTGACCTGATTCTGATTGCGCATTACTTCAACCAAAAGGCGCTGGAGCTGGAGCCGAACCGTGAACCGAAACCGGCACAGGCCCTGTCGCCGCGTGAAGTGGACGTGATGACATTCTTGGCCATGGGCTACAGCCGCGCGCAGGTGGCGCAAACCTTGGCCATTTCCGAGCATACGTTGCGCGCTTATGTGGAATCCGCGCGCTTCAAATTGGGGGCCTCCAATACCCTGCACGCGGTGGCGCGCGCGCTCAGCCGAGGTCTTATCGTCATCTGACGCAGTCTTGGCATTCGGCTGAATTTTATTAAAAACCTATAAAGATAGCGCCCGCCTGTTCAGGACGTTCTTAACCCTGTTTGCCTGACCCTTTCGGCAGTTTTACGGAGGGTTCGCAATGCTACGCTATATTTATGGAAATGAGTTGCACCACTTTGCCCGCCTGCGCGACGGCATGTTTCGCGACCGGGCCGATCAGTTCAAGGCCCGGTTGTCTTGGGATGTGTCGGTTGATGCCAATGGGTTCGAGCGCGATGAATACGACGCGCTGAACCCGCTCTACGTGATCTGGGAGGGGCGCGATGGGCGGCATCAGGGCTCGATGCGGTTTCTGCCCACCACCGGCCCGGTGATGATCAACGATCATTTCAGTCACCTTCTGAATGGGGATACGGTTCAAAGCCCCGCTATCTGGGAATGCACCCGGTTTTGCCTGTCGCGCGGTGCGCAGTCCAATGTGGCGGCAGGGCTGATGCTGGCTGGTGGCGAGATTATGCGCCATTTCGGCATCGCCCAATTCGCGGGGGTTTTCGATGCGCGCATGGTGCGGATCTATCGCCATATTGGTGCGTCTCCCGACGTTCTGGGCAGCGAAGGGGAGGGGCGCGACCAGATCAGCGTGGGGCTATGGCGCTTCAGCGATGCGGCGCGCCAACGGGTGGCGCGGCGCGCAGGTCTGTCGCCTGAGGTGTCCGAGCTGTGGTTTCGGCGCAGCCTTGGGGATGCTGCGCCGCTCAGGTTGACCGCATAAAGCCTGCGTTTCGGCTCTGGTGCATGGCGGGGCGCTTGGATAGTGTCGCGTCATGCAAAACACCGCGCTGACCTACTCTCCCGATCAGGCCGAAGCCCACGACAGCATCGCCGATATGCTGCGCGCCGCAGGCGTTGATATAACCGAAGGCATGGTGACGCCCGCCCGTGAGGGCGTGTCCAAGGTTATGGGCGTCACGGGCAAGGCCGGATCGGGCAAGACGCTGCTTTTGGCGGCGTTGACCCGCGCGATGGAAGATGCCGGGGTCGAGATTGTCTCGGGCGATTGGGAGGGGCGCAAACGGCGCGACCGGCGCACGCTGGCCATTCTGGCACCCACCAACAAGGCCGCCAGCGTGCTGCGCATGCGCGGCGTGCCCGCCACCACCATTCACCGCATTCTTTATACGCCGGTGTATCACCCGGAATATGAAAAGATCGCCGAATGGCTGGCTGGCAACGGTGAACGCCCCGAGATCGAGGAATTGACCGATTCCGCGCTGGACCGTGCGATGGCGTTTTATCAAACGAATAAATCCGTGCCGGGGGCCTTGGCCGCCGCAGGCTTGCGGGGCAGCGATTTTATCACCGGCTGGAAGCGCCGCGAAGAGCCTCTGGATATCGGGCTGGTCGATGAGGCCTCGATGCTGGATGATCGACAGTTCGAGGATCTGCAGGAGATTTTCCCAAACCTTTTGTTGTTCGGTGATCCGGCGCAGTTGGCCCCGGTGAACCAGTCGGGTTCGATGGTGTTTGACAAACTGCCAAAGGGCGCCCGGCTGGAATTGCACCGCATTCACCGGCAGGATGCCGATAACCCGATCCTGGATTTGGCCCATGCCTTGGCCGATCCCGCACTGGGCTTCGAGGATTTCGAGCAGATGGTGCAAGAGGCCGCGCAGCGTGACGACCGTGTGCAATGGGCGCAGCGGGTTGAGGTGGATTTGATGGCGCGCAGCCCTGTCTTGGTCTGGCGCAACGCCACGCGCATTCGTTTGATCAATGCGTTCCGGTCGGTCCATGGCGCGCCCGAGGATGCGTTGCTGGAAGGTGAGCCATTGATTTGCGACGGGATCGAACTGCCGCTGAAGCATCGCAAGAAACGGCTGGACCTTGAGGCGCGCGGCCTGATCAAGGGCGCACAGGTGATCTATCTGGGGCCGGGCAAGAAACCCGGTTTTTCGCGCTTGCATGTGATTGGCGCAGAAGACCCGCGTGTCAGCGCCGCCAGCATCGTGAAAGTGGAAAAGCCCGACGAGGAAGAGCCGTTCATCCCCTTCGCAGCCCGCATGGGGGCCACGTTTCTGCACGGGGCAGCGGTGACCATTCACAAGGCGCAAGGGTCACAGTGGCGCGATGTGCAGGTGTTTGCCCCGGATTTATATGCTGCCGCCCGCATGGGCCGAACCGAGGCAGGCCAGCCCCTTTGGAAGCGATTGGCCTATGTGGCCATCACCCGCGCCGAGGAGCGCCTGCATTGGGTGGTGCGCAATCGGCTGGCCAAACCCACCGGGCCATTACGTGTGGACGATCTGCGCGCGGCTCCGGTGCCCCTGACCTTGGAAGCGCAGGAGGAAGCCGAAGCATGAAAGCCATCCTGATCACCGGCGCCAGCGCCGGAATTGGCGCAGAATGCGTGCGCGCCTTTCTGGCCGAGGGGTGGCGCGTGGGCTGTGTGGCACGCCGCCGCGATGCCTTGCACGACGTGGCGCAAGACCACGCCAACGCGGTGATCCTGCCCTGTGACGTCACCGATGGTGCAGCGGTCGAGGATGCGTTTGACGCGTTCATGGCGCAGGCCGGACGGCTGGATGTGCTGTTCAACAATGCGGGCACCTTCGGGCGTGCGGCCTTGATTGATGAGTTAAGCCATGATGACTGGTGGCAGGTGGTGGATGTGAACCTGAACGGGATGTTCAACTGTGCGCGCGCTGCTTTTGGCCGGATGCGGGAACAAGCGCCACAAGGCGGGCGGATCATCAACAACGGCTCGATCGGCGCGCATGCGCCGCGTGCGCAATCGGTGGCCTATACCACGACCAAACACGCGATCACCGGGCTAACCAAAAGCCTGTCACTGGATGGGCGGCCCTTTGATATTGCCTGCGGGCAGATCGACATCGGCAATGCCCGAACCGAATTGCTGGACGGGATTATCGCCGCCAATCCCGACGATCCACCGCCAACAATGGACGTGGCCGAGGTGGGCCGCGCGGTGCTGCACATGGCCAGCCTGCCCCCCGAGGCGAATGTGCAGTTCATGACTGTGATGGCAACGAAAATGCCCTATATCGGGCGCGGATAATCGCAAAAAGGCCCGGCGCTTTGCCGGGCCTTGTCAGGGTGTGAAGGGGGCCGATTAACCGGCCTTCTGGATTTCCACCGAATGTGGATAGGGGATCGAGATACCGTTCTTGTCGAACGCCTCTTTCACGGCCTTTGTCATCTCGAACTTGATGTCCCAGTAATCGGCGGCATCGCACCAAAGCCGCGCGGTCAAATCGACGCTGCTGTCGCCCAGATTGGTGACGCGCGCCCAAGGTGCCGGATCGTCGTGAACGCGGCTATCGGCGCGGGCCAGATCAAGGATCAGGTTCAATGCCTTGTCGGCATCATCGCCATAGTCGATGCCAAAGGTCAGATCCACCCGGCGCGTAGCGTGGTGCGAAAAGTTGGTGATGATCGCGCCCCACGCCTGCCCGTTGGGCACGATGATCTGCACATTGTCGGGCGTGACCAATTCGGTGATGAACAGGTTAAGGTCTTTGACGGTGCCAGAGGTGCCACCAATATCGACATATTGACCCAGTCTGTAGGGCCGAAACAGGATCAACATGAACCCGGCAGCCAGATCGCTGAGCGTGCCTTGCAAGGCAAGGCCAATGGCCAGCGTCGCCGCGCCCAGAACCGCAACCAGTGATGTGGCTTCGATCCCGAAAATGCCCAAGACCGCGATCAGCACCACAAGCAGGATCACCCACTTGATGACGGATGCACCGAAATTGCCAAGGGTGTCGTCGATACGCGGGTTCGCATTCACCTTGCGACGGATAACGCCACTGATGATGCCAGCGATCATCCAACCGATGATCAGAACAACAAGCGCCTTGACCGCGCTTATGACGAGGGGCGCGTAAGCACCCAGTGTTTCTGTAATTGCTTCCATGAAAGCCCCCAAAGTTTAAACCAGATGACCCGGTGCCACCCCTTACCAGTTGCGCGGGTACATCGTGGGCAAACTGCCCTCTAGGTTTTTTTTGTCAAGGAATTCCCCGAACAGCGCGGCGTCAACCCGGCAGGCGGCCTTCGAGGACGTATTGCAGGATGTGCACCACCTGCTCGGGCTCGCGCGCCATGGCCAGTGCTGCGGCGTTCACTTCCTTGAGGGCATGGTCATGCTCGGGCGGTTGCAGGATGATCAGCGATTTGCCAAGAGCACTGGCATAGCCCGCGTCAAAGGCGGCGTTCCACTGTTTGTATTTGTCGCCAAAGCGCACCACGACCACATCGGCATCGGCAATGCCCTTGCGCGTGCGAATGGCGTTGACCATCGCGCCTTTGTGGTCGTGCCAATACTTGTCATCCTCGGCCCCAAGGATCGCCACGCCGCAATCGTCGCTGGCGGCATGATCGGTGACGGGGCTGTTGAACGTGACATCAAGGCCTTTGGCCCCCTCGACGATACGTTCGCGCCAATCGGTGTGAATTTCGCCGGAAAGATAAATGTTCAGTGTCATCGGATCCCCCTTGATCTGGTGATGCGGTGCAGCCTAGCCGCGTAGGCTGCCGCCGGTGGCCTTTTCGACCTTTTCCACGATTTTCTTGCTAACGGCTTCGATATCGGCCTCTTTCAGCGTTGCCTCGGTGGGTTGCAGGCGCACGGTGACAGCCAGTGATTTTTTGCCGTCGCCAAGGCTGCCGCCGATGAATTCATCGAACACCCGGACATCGTCGATCAGCGCCTTGTCGGCGCCTGCTGCGGCGTTGACCAGTGTCAGGGCTTCTACTTGCGCATCCACGACAAAGGCAAAATCACGTTCCACCGCTTGCAAATCGCGGATGTCCAGCGCGCCGCGGCTGGTGGTTTTCTTGCGCGGCAAGGGGATTTCAGCGGGGAAAAGGGTAAACGCGACAGCGGGCCCTTTCACATCCATCTGGTCCAGCACGCGGGGGTGCAATTCCCCAAAAACGCCCAGCACTTTTTTGGGGCCAAGGCAGATCCGCCCGTGACGACCGGGGTGGAACCACGCCGGCCCGTCGCGCAGGATCTGCACCTTGTCCGGTGCGCCAAGGGCGCTCAGCACCGCCTCGGCGTCGGCCTTGGCGTCGAACAGATCCACCGCGCGCGAGGCACCATGCACGTCCTTGGGGCCGGTGCGGCCAACCAATAGGCCCGTGATCTGGGGGTGCTGTTCGTCAGGGTCGCCACCGTGGAAGGCATGGCCCACTTCGAACAGGGCAAGGTTCATCGATCCGCGCGCCTGATTTCTCGCGGCGGCTTGCAACAGGCCGGGCAGCAGATCGGGGCGCATGTGGCTCATTTCTGAACTGATCGGGTTGGCCAGCATCGTGGCATCATCGCCACCGCCGAACAAGGCGGCGCTGGCCTTGTCGATGAAGCTGTAGGTCACACATTCATTATACCCAAGCGCGGCACTGGTGCGGCGAGCGATCTGTTCGCGTTTTTGCATCGGTGACAGGATGGGTTTCGGCACGCCAAGCTGCGCACGCGGCAGCGGTTTGCCAACCAGCTTGGTCAGCGATGCGATGCGCGCCACCTCTTCCACCAGATCGGCCTCGCCCATCACGTCGGGCCGCCACGTTGGAACATGTGCCATGTCGCCTTCCAGTTTGAAGCCAAGGGCGGTCAGGGTGCGGCGCTGTTCGGCCTCGGGGATGTCCATCCCCACGAGCGATTGCACGCGCGCCGGATCAAGCCGATAGGCGCGGCTGACATCGGGCACCTCACCGGCGGTGGCAACGCTTGAGGGTTCGCCGCCGCACAGATCAAGGATCATCTGGGTGGCAAGGTCCAGGGCGTCCATGTTGAACGCGGGGTCGATCCCACGTTCATTGCGATAGCGCGCGTCGGAATTGATTTTCAGGCCGCGTCCCGTGGTGGCGATCTGGATATGATCCCAAAGCGCGGCCTCAAGGAATACATTCACCGTGTCTTCGGTGGCACCGGTGGCCAGCCCGCCCATGATGCCGCCGATGTTTTCAATGCCCTGATCATCCGAGATCACCACCATGCCGGGGGCAAAGGTATATTCCTTGTCGTCCAGACCGGTCAGGGTTTCGCCGCCTTGTGTCCGATGCACACGCAAATTGCCCTGAACCTTGTCGGCATCGAACACGTGCAGCGGTCGGTTGCGGTCATAGGTGAAGAAATTGGTGATATCGACAAGCGCCGAAATCGGCCGCAGCCCGATGGCGCGCAGACGGTCCTGCAACCATTGCGGCGACGGGCCGTTCTGGACGCCGCGGATCACGCGACCGGCAAACAGCTCGCAGCCGTTGTCACGGGTATCCTCGTCGATGCTAATCGTGATCGGGCAGGGAAACTGGCCTTCGATCCGGGCTTCGGGCGCGGGTTTCATCTGGCCCAATCCCCGCGCGGCCAGATCCAGTGCAATACCGCGCACGCCCAAGGCGTCGGGGCGGTTGGGGGTAATGGCGATCTCGATCACCGGGTCCACCTTGGCGGGGTCATGGTCGGCCAGCCAATCGGTGAATTTCTGACCCACCTCGCCCGAGGGCAGTTCGATGATGCCGTCATGTTCTTCTGACAGTTCCATCTCGCGCTCCGAGCACATCATGCCATGGCTCTCGATGCCGCGGATTTTGCCCACGCCGATGGTGGTGTCGATGCCGGGCACGTAGACGCCGGGGCTGGCGATCACCACGGTGATCCCCTCGCGCGCATTCGGCGCGCCGCAAATGATCTGCGTCTCGCCTTGAGCGGTGGCCACCTGACATACCTTCAGCTTGTCGGCGTCGGGATGCTTTTCCGCCTTCACGACCTTGCCGATGGTAAACTCCGACAGGCGGTCGGCAGGGTCAAAGATATCTTCGACCTCAAGCCCAAGATCGGTCAGCGTCTCGGCAATCTCGGCCACGCTGGCCTTGGTCTCAAGATGGTCTTTCAGCCACGACAGGGTGAATTTCATCAGATGTCATCCAAGCAAAAACTACGGTTGATCTCGCGTTTAGCCCATCTGTCGCACAGGGAAAACCCCGCAGCGCGTGGCAATCGTGCCCAGCTTCATTGTTCCCAAAATACTCAGGGCGCGCGCTCAGTCGTCGTTGCGGATGATGTCGGGCACGCCAAGGCGGTTGATCAGGCGATTGGTTTCACGTTCGACCAGCCCGATATTGCTGTCGCGCACCGTCGGCAGCAATGCGCGGGCGCGCCGGACCTCGGCGTAATCGACCTCGGCTGTGATCAGCTCGGGCTCTTGCCCGGCGATGGCCAGCGGGTGGCCGAATGGATCCAGAATGCGCGATCCGCCCCAGAAATTCAGATCAAGTTCCGGGCCGACCCGGTTCACCATGACCGACGGCGCGCCATACATCATCGAATAAAAATGCATCGTCGCGGTCCAGCCCGACGGGTTGTCGAACGCGTCGCCCACGGCTTCGACCCCGGAACTGATCGGCGCAACCAGCAGTGTTGCGCCATGCAGAAACGCCAGATGCGTCAGCGCCGGGTTCCACAGATCGGCGCAGATCAACAGACCCAGCCGCCAATCGGCGTCAACCTCGTGGGTGTCCACAAACCGGCCCTGCGCGTAGTATTTGGTTTCGATCAGCTTGCCGTAGGAGGGCAGGTTGATCTTGCGGTGGATATAAACCAGCTTGCCGTTCTTGTAGACGCCCGCGGCGTTGTAGAACTGCGCGCCGGGGCCTTCCTCGATAAAGCCGATGATCAAGATCATGTCGCCTGCGGCGCGGGACAGCTCAAGCAGGCGGGCATCGCGGCTGTTCATGGTCACGTCCAACAGGGTTTCCGCGCCGTAATGGCCCACCAAGGACAGTTCAGGAAAGACCAGCAGATCGGCCTTTTGCGCCTTGGCCGCGTCCACCCACTTGTGATGTTCGGCGAAATTTGCGTCCAGATCGCCGATGGCACTGGCAAACTGGGCGGCGGCGATGATCAGGCTGCGGGGCATGGGCGGGCGTGTCCTGTGATATGGTTGCACAGGCAAAGCATGGCACGCGGGGTGGCGTCAATCGTGGGCGTTTTCTTGAAAAGAAAACGGGGCGGAATTTTTAAAAAATTCCGCTCTGACGTCGCTGACGGGTTGCATCCTCATGCGCGGATTCAAGGCCGAAGGCCGCCGCGCATCGCCGACGCGCCCCCACGCGGCGGCGATTTGGCTGATGTCGCGCTATGCGACATCGGTTGTCGGATTTGGCTAAGATAAAACGCACTATAGACACGTTGCACCGCCACCGCGCGCGTCGTCGATACGCGTCACCGCGATAACCCACCCCGCACCGTTGGCACGTCCAGCGAGGCAAAGCCGTAATGCCGTAGCCAGCGCAGGTCGGAATCGAAAAACGCCCGCAGGTCGGGGATGCCGTATTTAAGCATCGCGATCCGGTCGATCCCCATGCCAAAGGCAAAGCCTTGCCACGCCGCCGGGTCGATATTGCCTGCCATCAGCACCTTGGGATGCACCATGCCGCTGCCCAGAATCTCAAGCCAGTCGTCGCCTTCGCCAACTTTCAGTGTGCCACCTTCCCAACTACAGCGGATATCGACCTCGGCCGAGGGTTCGGTGAACGGGAAATGCGAGGCGCGGAAGCGCAGGTCGACGCCATCCACCTCGAAAAAGGCTTTGACGAACTCCTCCAGCACCCATTTCAGGTTGGCCATTGAGATGTCTTTATCAATCGCCAGCCCTTCGACCTGATGGAACATCGGGGTGTGGGTCTGGTCATAATCGGCGCGGTAGACGCGGCCGGGGCAGATCACGCGCAGCGGCGCGCCCTGCAACTCCATCGAACGGATCTGAACCGGGCTGGTATGGGTGCGCAGCACATGCGGCGGGCGGTCATCGCCTTCGGCGCGGTGCATGTAGAACGTATCCATTTCCGCCCGTGCGGGGTGATGGCCGGGAATGTTGAGCGCATCGAAATTATGCCAATCGCTTTCCACCTGCGGGCCTTCGGCCACGGCAAAGCCCATATCGGCGAAAATCGCTGTGACTTCTTCGGTCACTTGGCTGACCGGGTGGATCGTGCCGCTGCGACCGGGGCGCGCGGGCAGGGTGACATCCAGCCACTCGGTGCGCAGACGCGCATCCAGCGCGGCATCGGCCAGCCCTTGTTTCTTGGCGGCCAACGCGCTGTTGATCTCATCCTTGAGCGCATTCAGCTTGGGCCCCATGACTTGCCGTTCTTCCGGTGTCATCTTGCCCAGTTCGCGCATTTTCAGGCTGATTTCGCCCTTTTTGCCGACGGCATGCACGCGCAGGTCTTCCAGCGCGGCCTCGTCCCCGGCATTGGCGATTTTGGTCAGATACTTGTCTCTGAGATCGTCCATTTGTCTCACCCGTTTGACGTTACGGGCGGGTTACAGCGCTTGGGGCCGTAGCGCAAGGGACAGGCGGCATGTGATGCCGCGGGTCACCGCTGTTTGGCGTTGCGCACTTCGGTGTCATGCGCGGCCAAAAGGCGGCGGGCCTTGGGGCTGATAATGGTCATAACGGGTTTTTCGTGTAATCTTTGCATGATTTGGTCCTCTGATACGCTGGTGCGGGATATGCGCGCTGACCACATCAGGTTACATGGCAACCATGCTTGAAACTTGGCAAGCCCGGGGCATTTTCGGGCCAGTTTGGGACACGTAAAAACGCCGCCAGCTTTGGGCTGACGGCGTTTTATTTTTGTCCCTCGGACGCGGCTGGCTTATTGAGCCAAAGCGCCTTTCGCTTGATCGACGATGGCCCCGAATGCTGCGGGCTCGCGAACGGCCAGATCGGCCAGAACCTTGCGGTCCACTTCGATACCAGCCAGTGCCAGACCGTTAATGAAGCGCGAATAGGTCAGCGCTTCGTCGTGGGCGCGCACGGCGGCGTTGATCCGCTGGATCCACAGCGAGCGGAAATTACGCTTGCGATTCTTACGATCGCGTGTGGCGTATTGGTTGGCCTTGTCGACGGCCTGTGTGGCCACCTTAAAGGTATTTTTACGACGACCGTAATAGCCTTTGGCAGCTTTTACGACTTTCTTGTGACGGGCGTGAGTGACGGTTCCACCTTTGACGCGTGACATGATTCAGGTCTCCTTGGCCTTAGCGGGAATAGGGCATCATCGGGCGGACGATCTTGGCGTCTGCCTCGGACATGACCGTGGTGCCACGGGCGTCACGGATGAATTTGGTGGTGCGTTTGATCATGCCGTGGCGTTTGCCCGCCTGTCCGCATTTGATCTTTCCGCTGGCCGTCACTTTGAACCGCTTCTTGCAGCTCGACTTGGTCTTCATCTTGGGCATTTTCCGGCTCCTCTTTCGGTCGGTTGAACGTGCGACTCGGCATGCCACGTAAGCCGGACGCACGGGAATAAGCGCGGTCTATACGCCGAAGGTGTCTTTTGTGCAAGGGGGTGATCGTGTCATCGGGGGCACAAAAGCGCTACCGCGTCGGCGCCCCGATCAGGGTATGAAACGGGCAACCACACGCACGAAGACGTCGGGGATTTCAATCAAGGAATATCCGCCTGGCTTTTGCGTGATCGCCCAAACCACAAGCGCCCCGCCCGCAATAATCACGACCGATGCAACGCGCGGTGTGTGCCCCTCACTAAAGGCGGACATAATGGATGGGATCGACAAAATAACCAGCACAAGCCCGATAATAAGCGTTAGATCAGAATCCATATGGCCCTCCCGGGCAGATAAACTGGCAACCTGCGCCAGATTAGCCCGGTTCGCTGGAATAAATCAAACTTTCCTGACAGGGCGCGACCCGCAGGATGTTCGTGGTGCCCGGCACGTTGAACGGAACGCCCGCGGTGACCACGATCTGATCCAGCGGTTCGGCATAGCCTTGTTCGCGCGCGGCGCGCGCGGCGCTGAGAACCGCCTGCTTGAAGCGCTCCAGTTCGCCGGTCATGACGCAGTGCACCCCCCAAGTCAGCGCAAGGCGACGTGCTGTGCCGCGCAGGTTGGTCATGGCGATGATCGGCACGCTCGGCCGTTCGCGGGCCGTCAGCAACGCGGTTGTGCCCGACTGCGTGAAGCAGCAAATCGCCTTGATGTTTGCGGTTTCCGCAATCTCGCGCGCCGCCGCAACAATTCCGTCGGCGACAGTTGTGCGGTCGGCGCGGCGTGACGCCTCGATCACTTCGCGATAGGTCGGGTCATCTTCGACCTCGCGGGCGACATTGTCCATCGTTGTCACCGCCTCGACCGGGTAATCACCTGCAGCGGATTCCGCCGACAACATGATGGCGTCTGACCCCTCGTAGATTGCGGTGGCCACGTCGCTGACCTCGGCACGGGTGGGCATCGGGCTTTCGATCATCGATTCCAGCATCTGCGTGGCCACGATCACCGGCTTGGCGGCTGCGCGGCATTTACGCACCAGACGTTTTTGGATGGGCGGCACGTTTTGCACCGGCAGTTCCACGCCCAGATCGCCACGCGCCACCATGATCCCGTCCGAGGCGTCGAGAATCGCGTCAAATCCTTTGACCGCCGAAGGCTTCTCGATCTTGGACAGGATGGCGGCGCGACCGGCCACCAGTTCGCGCGCTTCGGTCACGTCTTCGGCGCGCTGAACAAAGCTGAGCGCCAACCAATCGACCCCAAGATCGCAGACAAATTCCAGATCCTTGCGGTCTTTGTCACTGAGCGCTGCCAAGGGAAGCACCACGTCCGGCACGTTGACGCCCTTGCGGTTCGAGATGGTGCCGCCGGTGATGACCTCGGTCATGGCGAAATCAGCGCCGCAGTCGGTGACTTTAAGGCGGATTTTGCCATCGTTGACCAGCAAGCCTGCGCCCGGTTCGAGCGCGGCAAAAATCTCGGGGTGGGGCAGGCAGACGCGGGTGGCATCGCCTTCGGCCTTATCTAGGTCCAGCCGGAACGCGGCGCCTTCCTTTAGCTCTTCCTCGCCATTGGCGAACACACCAACGCGCAGCTTGGGGCCTTGCAAATCGGCCAGAATGGAAATCGGGCTGTCCAGCTCTTCCTCGATCTGCCGAATGATCCGGTGCTTTTCCGCGATTTCTTCGTGGATGCCGTGGCTCATGTTCAGGCGAAACACATCTGCGCCCGCCTCGTGCAGGGCACGGATGGTGTCGTAATCCGATGATGCCGGGCCCAATGTGGCCACGATCTTGACGTTGCGATGGCGTCTCATTCGGTGTCTTTCCTGTCTTGTGTTCTGCCCCGTTTCGTTTGCCGGGGCGTCGGTGTCAATGGCCACAAAGGTGGCATGTCAGCGAGATTATTGGAAAATGTTATCGCTAACATCAATATTCCCGTTCTTATACCCAATTCACTTCCGCGTTCAACTGTCCTAGAGGGTGATCAAAGGACATGACAGGCGCATGACATACCAACCCTACCATATCGAAGGGGCCGATCGCCCCGCCCGTTGGCTGATCACCTGCGATCACGCCACGAACACCGTGCCCGATTTTGTGAACGGGGGGACTTTGGGCCTGAAGCCTGTCGATATGGCCCGGCACATTGCCTATGATGTCGGCGCTGCGGGGTTGGCTCGGGCCTTGGCGCATCATCTGAACGCGCCGGCGATCTTGTCGAATTTTTCGCGCCTCGTGATCGACCCGAACCGGGGTGAAGATGACCCGACCCTGCTGATGCGGCTTTATGACGGCACGATCATTCCCGGCAATCGCCATGCAAGTGACGCTGACCTGCAACTGCGGCTGAACCGCTGTTATCGCCCCTATCATACGGCCTTGGCGGAATTGGCGGCGCGCCGTGCGGATACGATTATCGTGTCGGTTCACAGCTTCACACCGCAATTGCAGGGCCGTCCGCCGCGCCCTTGGCATGTGGGCGTGTTGCATGCTGCTGACACGCGGCTGACTGACCCATTGGTTGAGGTGCTGCGCGACCAGCAGGATTTATGCGTCGGGGTGAACGAGCCTTATGGCGGCCATTTGCCCTGCGATGCCATTGCCCGCCACGCCATTGCCTATGAGCGGCCCAATGTGTTGCTGGAATTGCGCAACGATCTGATCCGCGACACAGATGATCAAACCGCATGGGGGACACGGCTTGCGCCCTTGCTGGAACAGGCCGCTGCGAGGGCGGGGGTCTAACGCCCTTGATCTCACGCGCCTGCCGCCGCACCTTGGAATCAGCTTAACATCTTGGAGGATATAATGGACGACCAGACCCGGATCGAGCTTGAGGCTGCGGCCTTTCGCACCCTGCGTGAGCACCTGATGGAAAAGCGCGCGGATGTGCAGAATATCGACCTGATGAACCTTGGCGGCTTTTGCCGCAACTGCCTGTCACGTTGGTATCAAGAAGCGGCCAATGAACGCGGCATCGACATGACCAAAGACGAGGCGCGCGAGATTTTCTACGGCATGCCGTATGACGATTGGAAGGCCAAACACCAGACCGAGGCCAGCGACGAAAAGCAGGCCGAGTTCACACAGGCCTTTGCCGAAAACGTGGGCGACAAGGCCTAAAGCGCATTTACAGCACGGCACACCGGGCCGTGCATGTCAGGGCTGAGGGTCTTCGGGCCCGAGCAACACCGCGCGCGACTGCGACGCGAATTCGCGTCGCAGCAGCACAAGGCATGTAAAGGCCACGGCGGCGATCAATGCGCCTGCGCCCAACAGCCAAACCGTGGTTGTCAAAGCGAAATACACCGACCGCAAGCCCCGGTTAAACCCGCGGGCAGCCGTAATGTTGATTTCGCCTGCCTTGCTGGCGCGGATTGAGCTTAAGGGATTGTCAGCCTCGTTCGGAACGGCGGCCATCAGGACCGTGCAGTAGCCGAACAAACGTGTTGACCAAACAAATTTCAGAAACCCGTTGGCTAAAAAGATAAGCAACACCATGACTTTGATTTCCCACACGACTGTCGGGTCTGTCCCAAGCGTCAGGTCTTCGGCGACACCGATGAACCGCTCCATGTTGCCAAACAAGGCCAGACAGCCACCAATCGCGATCATGGTGGCAGAGGCAAAGAATGATGTGCTTTGCCGTAGCGTTGCAAGGATTTGCGCATCGAAAATGCGCGGTTGACGGGTGACCATTTGCACCATCCAGTCACGCCGGTATTGTGCCATCAAAACCGAAACAGAGGGTCGTGTTCTGGGCGGGTTTTCGATAAGGTAACCTATGATCATCCAGCTGCCGAACAATAAGGCAACGGCTGCATAGTCCCATGTTGAAAACAGTCGAAGGCGATCAATCCAATCCATGCCGAAACGATACCGCGCGAAAGTATAACTTGCCAGAGTGTGAAATTGGTTATATTTTATTACCAATAGGAGGGTCCGTTATGGAAATGCCACGCCCCAACCCGCAGATTCTGGCCCGAAAGTCAGAGTTGATCGCCCGTTTGTCCAAGGTTTTGCCGTCCGATGCCGTGATTTCGGACCCGGTCGAGACTAGAGCCTATGAATGTGATGCCTTGACCGCCTACAAATGCCCGCCTTTGGCCGCTGTTCTGCCGTCCTCGACCCAAGAGGTGTCGGATGTCTTGCGTATTTGCCACGACATGGGCGTTCCTGTGGTGCCGCGTGGGTCGGGTACATCCTTGGCCGGGGGCGCGCTGCCGACCGAGGACAGCGTCATTCTTGGCGTCGCGCGGCTGAACGAGGTTTTGGACACAGATTACGACAATCGGTTTATCCGCGTTCAATCGGGGCGCACCAACCTGTCGGTCACCGGGGCCGTGGAACAAGACGGTTTTTTCTACGCGCCCGACCCGTCCAGCCAATTGGCCTGCGCCATTGCGGGCAATATCGCGATGAATTCGGGCGGGGCGCATTGTCTGAAATATGGCGTGACCACCAACAACCTCTTGGGCGTGACCATGGTGCTGATGGATGGCACGGTGATCGAATTGGGCGGCGCACATCTGGACGCCGCCGGGTATGACCTGCTGGGCCTGATCTGTGGCTCGGAAGGGCAGCTTGGCGTCGTGACCGAAGCGACCCTGCGCATCCTGCACAAACCCGAAGGCGCGCGGCCCGTTTTGATGGGCTTTGACAGCAATGAGGTTGCAGGACAATGCGTGTCCGACATCATCAAGGCAGGCGTGCTGCCGGTGGCGATCGAATTCATGGATCGCCCTTGCATCCGCGCCTGCGAGGCATTTGCCAAAGCCGGGTATCCCGATTGCGAGGCGTTGCTGATTGTCGAGGTCGAGGGATCGGACGCCGAGATTGACGAGCAGCTTGAGACGATCATGCAGATCGCACAAAGCCACAACCCGGTGGAACTGCGCCAGAGCACATCCGCCGAGGAAAGCGCGAAAATATGGCTGGGCCGGAAATCGGCCTTTGGGGCCATGGGCCAGATCAATGACTACATGTGCCTTGATGGCACGATTCCGGTGAATGAATTGCCGTTTGTCCTCAAGCGGATCGGCGAGATGTCAGCCGAATTCGGGCTGGACGTGGCCAACGTTTTTCATGCCGGCGATGGCAACATGCATCCGCTGATCCTGTTCGACGCGAACAAGCCCGGCGATCTTGAGCGCTGCGAAGCCTTGGGCGCAGAAATTCTGAAGCTTTGTGTCGAGGTGGGTGGCTGCCTGACCGGCGAACACGGGGTGGGTATCGAAAAACGCGATCTGATGGTTGACCAATACGCGCCGGAAGACTTGGGGATACAAATGGCCGTGAAGGATGTGTTCGACCCCAACTGGTTGCTGAACCCGGCCAAGGTCTTCCCGCTGGCGGCCAGTGAACCCCACCGGATTGCTGCAGAATAGGGGGCGCTGCCCCCGTCGCCGCAAGCGGCGACTCCCCCGGAGTATTTTTGGAACAATGAACATGCTGACACCCCAGACCGAGGCCGAACTGGCCGCAATCGTGGCCAAGGCCGAGGGGCCGTTTCGCGTGCAAGGTGGCGGCACACGGCCGATTGGTGCGGCATCCAACGCAACTGTGCTGACAACCCGGGCGCTCGCGGGTGTCGAACTGTATGAGCCCGGCGCGCTGACGCTGGTGGTCAAGGCGGGCACGCCGCTGTCTGAGGTTGAGGCATTGCTAACCGCTGAAGGCCAGCGCCTGCCGTTTGAGCCGATGGATCACCGTGGAATGCTGGGCACAACCGGCACGCCGACCATAGGTGGCGTGTTCGCGGCCAATGTTTCGGGGCCACGCCGTATTCAGGCAGGGGCGGCGCGCGATTACCTGCTTGGCGTGCGCTTTGTCGATGGGCGGGGCAAGGTTTTGCGCAACGGCGGGCGGGTGATGAAAAACGTGACCGGCTATGATCTGGTCAAGCTGATGGCGGGCAGTTTCGGCACGCTTGGTGTTTTGACCGAAGTGGCGTTGAAGGTTTTGCCCGATACGGCCACGACAGCAACGCTGACCTTGCCGGGATTGGATGATGTGACGGCGGTCAAGGCGCTGTCGCGTGCGCTTGGCTCGCCGTTCGAGGTGACGGGCGCAGCGCATAGGCCAC
This sequence comes from Roseovarius gahaiensis, assembly GCF_011601345.1. Taxonomy (GTDB): domain Bacteria; phylum Pseudomonadota; class Alphaproteobacteria; order Rhodobacterales; family Rhodobacteraceae; genus Roseovarius; species Roseovarius gahaiensis. Next base: position 3,752 of record NZ_JAAORB010000033.1, on the reverse strand, counting down.
ATGGGCCGGACAGTCAGCCGCAAACCTTGTTGCGGCTGGAAGGATCAGAAAAATCCGTTGCTTATCGCGCGTCCGAGCTGGCCAAAATCCTGGCACCCTTTGGCACGTTGGATATTATGCACGATACCGCAAGCAGCCTGAAAATATGGCGTGATATCCGCGATGTCGCCCCGTTTCAGGTGGCTGACGGTGATGTCTGGCGGCTGTCGGTCAAGCCGTCGGATGCGCCGGGTGTGGTGGCGCAAATCCCCAGGGCGCAGGCATTGTATGATTGGGGGGGTGGGCTGATCTGGCTGCTGGTGCCGCCCGGCACTGCCGCGGATCGGGTGCGCGCGCCATTGGCCACTGTGGCGGGGCATGCCACGATGATCCGTGGGGCGGATGCCGGCCCGGCCTTTCATCCTTTGGATCCGACCGTCCAATCCTTGCACCACGCCCTGCGGCAAAAGTTTGATCCCCGCGGGTTGTTCAACCCCAGCCTGATGGGGCAAGCCGCATGACGTTGCTTGCTATGTTTGTTGTGGTCTTTCTGGCCGGGCCATTCGTGTTCTGGATTTTGGCGCGGCGCGCTCCGTCACGGGCCAATGTCACCGGCTTGTGGGTCATCGCGGCGGTGGCGCTTATGTTGGCATTCGCGGTGCGGTGGAGTGGGTTTTGGGCCTATGGCGTGCCGCCTGAGGTCTTGGCGCTGGTGGGCTTGTGGCTGGCGTGGATCGCGGTTCTGGCGCTTTGTGCGCTTGCGGTGCGCGCGCGGGTCCAGTCGCCGTTGATTGTCAGGTGGACCGGCGCGGTCGGTGCCATGGCCACCACCTTGCCCTGGTTCGGGCTATACGCAGCACAAATGATGAGCGAGTGAATGAAAACCGAGTTTACAGCACAGCAGTTGACCGACCCGGGCATCCAACGCTCGAACGAGATTTTGCGCAATTGCGTGCATTGTGGGTTCTGCACGGCGACATGCCCCACCTATCAGGTGTTGGGCGATGAATTGGACAGCCCGCGTGGCCGCATCTACCTGATCAAGGATATGCTGGAAAATGACAGGGTGCCCGACGCAAAGACCGTCAAGCATATCGACCGCTGCCTGTCGTGCTTGGCGTGCATGACAACCTGTCCTTCGGGGGTGCATTATATGCATCTGGTTGATCATGCCCGCGACTACATTGAACAGCGTTACAAACGACCCTTGGGGGATCGCGCCCTGAGGTGGATCTTGTCCAAGATTCTGCCCTATCCGGGGCGGTTTCGGCTGGCCCTGCTGGGGGCCAAAATGGGCCGCCCTCTGGCGCGGTTCATGCCTGATCCGCGCCTTCGAGCGATGCTGGAAATGGCGCCCAAGCAGGTGCCCCCGGTCAGCCGCAATGACGACCCGCAAACATTTCAACCGCACGGCACGCGTAAGATGCGCGTGGCGCTGATGACAGGCTGTGCGCAAAAGGCGCTGAACACCGACATCAACGATGCCACCCTTCGCCTGCTGACCCGGTTGGGCTGTGAGGTGGTCGTGGCCCAAGGGGCGGGCTGTTGTGGGGCGCTGACGCATCACATGGGCAAAACCGATGAAAGCCACCGCACGGCGGCGCACAACATTCGCGCATGGTATGATGAAATGCAGAGCGAGGGGTTGGACGCCATCGTGATCAACACCAGCGGCTGTGGCACCACTGTCAAGGATTACGGCCATATGTTCCGCAATGAAGCGCTGGCCGAACAGGCAGCTGCGGTGTCGAACATTGCCATGGATGTCAGCGAAGTGCTGATGCGGCTGGACCTGCCCGAAGGGGAGGCCAAGGACGAAACCATTGCCTATCACGCGGCTTGTTCGTTGCAGCATGGCCAGCAAATCAAGACCTATCCCAAGGATCTGCTAAAGCGCGCCGGGTTTCGTGTGGTTGAACCCGCCGATAGCCACCTGTGTTGCGGCTCGGCTGGCACATATAACCTGATGCAGCCGGAAATTTCCGGCAAGCTGAAGGCGCGCAAGGTGCGCACGCTTGAGGCCAAGAGCCCTGATATTATCGCGGCGGGCAACATCGGATGCATGATGCAAATCGGGTCCGGCACCGGGGTGCCGGTGGTGCATACGGTCGAACTGCTGGATTGGGCGACCGGCGGCCCGGTGCCGCCCGCGATGCGCGCGGACCGCAATGCCGGGCCGCAAGTGCCCAACCTGCGCAATGCGCCCTAATTTGGCCCCAAACCGCTGCTATGGCCAATGGCAAACGCCGGAGGGGCTATGCTAAAACGTCTGATGTTGATCATTGCCATGTGCATGGCAGGCCAAGCCATGGCGCAGGATACGATTTTGCAGCGTTTGGATACCGGTGACGAGGGTCGCGCGTGGGAGGCTGTGGGCCGTCTTGATTTGGCGGGTCGCGGATTTTGCACCGGGGCTTTGATCGCGCCGGATTTGGTGCTGACCGCCGCGCATTGTCTGTTTGATCGCGAAACCGGCGCGCGCTTGGATCATGAAAAGATCGAATTTCTGGCCGGTTGGCGCAATGGTCGGGCCTCGGCCTATCGCTGGGTGCGCCGGGCCGTGGTGCATCCCGATTATCGTTTTGATCGCAAGCTGCCCGCCGATCGTGTGCGCAACGATTTGGCGGTATTGAAACTGCATCACCCGGTCCGCAATACGCGGATCATCCCTTTTGCAACCGACCGCCACCCACGCCAAGGCCAGCAGATCGGCGTTGTCAGCTATGCGCGCGGGCGTGCAGATGCGCCCTCGTTGGAGCAGATGTGCGATGTGATGGAACGGCGTGAAGGGGTGTTGATCACCTCATGCGATGTGGATTTCGGGGCCTCGGGGGCGCCGATGTTCAGCTTTGATACGGGCGTGCCGCGTGTCGTGTCGGTGGTGTCGGCCATGGCGGATATGGACGGGCGCAAGGTGTCGCTTGGCACGCAGTTGGAAGGCCCGTTGCAAGTGTTGATGGCCGCCTATGAACAGGCTGCGGGCGAAGGCGGGGCGCGGCGTATGTTCTCCACCGGGACGGACCGCGCCACAGGCGCAAAATTCGGCAAGCCGTGATGCGGTGCCCGACGCCGGCGAAATGCGCCCGCATCTAAGTGGCCATCAAAGCCCTTGAAAACCTCTGGCAGCGGTCACAAATCTGCCCTGTCCGGCGCCGCCATTGTGGGCCGGACATGGACCGCCTGTCCCTTTGGGAAGGCGAAACATCAGGTATCGCTCAATGGAGGATGACCAATGCGTAACTTTGATCTCGCGCCCTTGTACCGGGCCACTGTCGGGTTTGACCAGATTGCTGACATGATGGATCGTGTTCTGTCCAGCGACATGGGCCAGCCAACCTATCCGCCTTATAATATCGAAAAAACCGCCGATGATGCCTATCGGATTTCAATCGCCGTCGCGGGCTTTGCTGATAGCGACCTGTCGGTTGAGGTGAAAGACGGCGCGCTGATCGTGTCGGCCCGAAAGGCCGACGAGGACGAACAGCGCACCTATCTGCACCGCGGAATTGCCACCCGCGCGTTCGAGCGCAAGTTTCAACTGGCCGATCACGTCAAGGTAACCGGCGCCAGCCATGCCGACGGCATGCTGCATATTGATCTTATGCGCGAAGTGCCCGAGGCCTTGAAGCCCCGCCGGATCGAAATCGCCAGCGGCAACAGCGTTGAAAAAGACGTGGTCGAGGGGCAAGCGGTCAACTAGAGCGTGTCGCGTTTAATCGGTTTTGTATCCTGCTGCCTTGAAGAAGTTGTAGCATTCCTCGTCGGTGAAGAGG
>NZ_JAAORB010000032.1 GCF_011601345.1 Roseovarius gahaiensis | reverse complement strand
TGACGACGTCATCCGGCAGTACCTGGAATTACATTCCTCCAAGTGATGCCTCCGGCGTCAGCCGGTGGTCCTTCACTTTATTTGCAACGATTTTGAGATAGTTAGTCGAATGAACAGGGCGGTGAGGGCAAAAGTATAGGCCCATTTTTCGAAAGTGTTCTGGCGTATTAAGCAACGCTCTAAGAAATATAGACCCAGCATGGTTTTACGCAAAGCGCGTAATTGAGAGGACCATATGCGCATAATGATTGCAGATGACCATTCGCTTGTCCGCGAAGCTATTGCGGCAATCCTGCAAATCAACGACTTCTCGGATGTCGTTTTTGCAGGCAGTCTCACTGATGCGGTTGACCGGGTGAGTGAGTTTGAATCGTTTGATCTTATTTTGCTAGATTATAGCATGCCGGGAATGAACGGGCTTGACGGTTTGTCGAAGATGATCGCGCTTGCCGGAGATTGCCCTGTCGCGATCCTCACCGGGGTGGAGTCGCCCGATCTTGCACACAAGGCTCTTGAACTGGGAGCGGCGGGTTTCATTCCCAAGACCATTAGCGCACGGTCGATGATGTCGGCTATTAAGTTCATGGCCGACGGCGAAAAATACCTACCCATGGAATTTATGAAGGCCAAACACACCGAGGCCGACGGGGGGTTAAGCAAGCGTGAAATGGAGGTTCTCGAAGGTATTTGCGAAGGAAAATCCAACAAAGAGATCGCCATTGACCTTAATCTTCAGGAAGTGACGATCAAGCTGTACGTCAAGACCCTGACGGGAAAACTGAACGCGCGTAACAGAACGCATGCCGCGATGATCGCTCGGGATCGGTCGCTTTTCTAGCCGAACAGAAATGTTAATGTGCGACCGGGTGGGGTAACCCGTGTTGGGTTGCCCATTTCCACCGAATTTGAGGGCAAAGCCAGTGCCGATGACCCGATCGAGCCCCAACCGAACACCGGCTTTGATGATGGCGTGCGGCTGTTGCCGTGTGCGCTGGTCGCTGCGGTGATGGTCCATCGCGGACCACAACGGAACCAACTTTCATTTTAAGTGGCCCAATTTTTGAGGGGGGTAAGTTCCCACAATTTCAGCCAATGTCGCACTCGATTAACCAAGGTTAAGGAAGACTGTCAGCGCTGGCATAAAGTTCAAGACATTGCGGTGTCAGGGAACAAGAATGCGTCACGAGGAGCAGGAAACGGCCAAGGCATTTCTGTCAGAGCCCCAAAGCTACGGGATGACGCCCACCGTCGAAAGGATCGACACCCATATCTCGCATCTGTTTTTGGTGGGCAAACGGGTGTTCAAGCTCAAGCGGGCTGTGCGTCTTCCCTATCTCGATTTCTCTACCCCGGAGCGGCGGCTTGCCGCCTGCGAGACGGAGCTGCGCCTTAATCGCCGCACCGCGCCGGAGCTTTATCTTGGGGTGCGCCGCATCACAGCGGGTGCAGATGGGCCGGAATTCGATGGGGCAGGCACCCTTCTTGATGCGGTGGTCAAGATGCGCCGCTTCGATCAGGACGCGCTGTTTGACGCGATGGCGCAGCGCGGGGCGCTGACATCAGGGTATCTTGATGCCTTGGCGCAAGAGATCACCGCGTTGCATGCGACCGCTCGGGTGGACGGTGACGCCGATGGCGTCGACAACATCAGATCGGTCCTGCGCGTCAACGCAGAGGCCTTCCAGCAAAGCACCGTCTTTTCCAAGGATGACATCGCCCGTCTTGTTGCGGCCTTCAACCGCGCACTTGAAACCCATGCCGCGCGGCTGGACACACGGGCGCGCGCCGGCCAAGTGCGACGCTGCCACGGTGATTTGCACCTTCGCAATATCTGCCTTTATGAGGGGCGTGTCCGGCTGTTCGATTGTCTTGAGTTCAACGACGCGCTTGCGACCGTGGATGTGCTCTACGATCTGGCGTTTTTGGCCATGGACCTTTGGTATCGCGGCCTGCGGCGCGAGGCGTCGCAGGTTGTGAACCGCTATTGCGACGCATCAGGGCAGGAAGACGGGTATGTGCTGTTGCCGTTTTTCACGGCCCTGCGCGCCGCGGTGCGCGCGCATGTCCTTGCGACACAGGCCGAAACGACGGAACAGTCGCGCAACACGCTGGCGGAAGAGGCACGCGCCTATTTCGATCTGGCCGAGCATCTGCTTATGCCCAAACCCGCGCGTCTGGTGGCCCTGGGTGGGCTCAGCGGATCGGGCAAGTCGACGCTTGCCGCAGCGCTTGCGCCACATCTGGGCCCTGCGCCGGGGGCGCGGGTGATCGGCAGCGACCGTACACGCAAGGCGATGTTCGACACAGCCCCGGATTATCCGCTGCCACCCGAGGCCTACAGCGCCGAGGTTTCTGCGCAGGTCTATGCCGCGATGGCCGCCCGGTCGCAGCGTCTGCTTGAAGATGGCGTGAGCGTGATCGTCGATGCGGTGCACGACCGCGCCGAGGATCGCGCCCGGATCGCGGCCGTGGCCGCGGCAACCAGCGCGCCGTTTGACAGGGTCTGGTTGCAGGCCGATCCCAAGGCCCTGCACTTGCGGCTGAAGACACGCGATCCCGGCGCGTCGGATGCCGATGCAGATGTATTGGCCAAGCAACTTGCCCGCGCGCCGAAGGCGACGGACTGGCAGACCGTTTCAACCGGTCAGACTGTCACGGACAGCCTGACCGGGATTCTTGCGACAGTGACCAAGGACAGGAATAAGCCCTTGCTCACCCAGTGACACATAATCGCCCACGCTATGGCCACGACGTGATCCGGCCCCCGACAGGAGACTGACAATGGCTCAAGACACCAGCAAAATCCCCACCCTGAAAAAGGCGTTGCAGCAGCCTTGCACGTTTCGCGACATGACGCTCGCGATGGAGCCGATGCCGAATTACAGCAGCACCCCGGATGGCCCGAACGGAACCCCGATCGCGTTTTGGGCGTCTTGGGATCTGGCGGATCGTCCGCGCCGGATCGCGCTGCTTTTGGATGATTGTCAGGAAGAGTATCGCGCCTATGCCGAGGGCATCCTGCCCAATATGGTCCGCCTCGTTGATACGTTCCGCGCGGCGCGTGCCCAGAGTGACGGGGTCTGCATCGCCTGGAGTGCCTGGAGCCGGCGTTTTGATGATGGAATATCCAACGCCATGGATCGCTGGTACGGCCCAAGGGGCCTGCGCCCGACACCCCGGAAAACGCGGCTTATGTCTTTACCGGTGGCCCCGGGCTGGACCCGCTGACCGAGATTGCGCCAACGGAAGATGAGGTTGCAGATGGCTGGTTCTATCATGGCAAGCACCTCGACATGTTCTGGACATTCGACAAGGACGGCGTCTCGTATCTCGACAAGATGCTCAAGGCGCATGATATCGACACGATCGTCATCATCGGGCTGTGGACGGATGAATGCGTGCTGAGCACCGCTTATGCCGGCAATTCCCGGGGGTATGACGTGGTCGTGGTCGGCGATGCCGTCGCGACGGCGACGGCCAATCAACAGACCGCGCTTCAGGTCGCCAACAGCACGGTCGCCAAGGTGCTCTCGACCGGGGATGTGGTTCACTACATGCAAAACGACTTTGTCACGGGAGAGCCGGGGGCAGTGAAGGGAACGCGCTTTGCCGATGGCCGAAAGGAAAGGTGACAGGGGCGAACAGCGTGGCAACGGGGCGGCAACCGGCGCTTTCGATCACCTGCCTGTGTCACTCAGAAGTCTATGTGCCCGCATGCGACCGGGCGGCGGAATGCAAACGCAACAGGGGCCGTGCCAATCTAGCCCATGACAGAAAAGGCATGCTGCGATGTCCATGAAGAAAGGCTTAATGTATGGCGCGGGTCTAATCGTGCTTCTTGGGGCCGGGTTCCTCTATTGGGGGATGACCTTAAAGGACGGCCCACCACCGGGAATCGCAACAGCAAACGGCCGGATCGAGGCAGAACGCGTGGATGTGGCCACGAAATTCAGCGGTCGCCTGACAGAGATCATGGTCAGCGAGGGCCACCGCGTCGAAGCGGATCAGGTGCTGGCCCGGCTTGACGATACGCAGCTTCAGGCGCAGCTGCGCGAGTCGCAGGCCAAGCTTGGCGAGGCGCGTCAGGCGCTTGCGGAACGTCGCGCAATCCTTGCGGAAAAGAAAAGCACCCTGACCTTTGCCGAAAAGGAACTGTATCGCGCCGAAGAACTGGGCGCGCGTGGGTTTGCACCTGAGGAAAGCATCGACTTGCGCCTGTCAAAAAAGCAATCAGCCGAAGCGGCGGTCGACTCGGCCAAGGCGGGCATCGCTGCGGCAGAGGCGCGGATCGAGGCGGCGCAGGCCACGGTTGACCGGCTGCGCGCGGATCTGGAGGAATACGCCCTGCGTGCCCCGCGTGCGGGGCGGGTGCAGTATCGCCTTGCCGAGACGGGTGAAATGCTGTCGGCGGGTGCACGGGTTCTTACGCTGCTGGATCTAATGGATGTGGTGATGACCGTCTATCTGCCCACCGGTGCCGCGGGTCGGTTGCGCTATGGGGCCGAAGCACGGCTGGTGCTTGATGCGGCCCCCGACTACGTTATTCCCGCCAGCGTCAGCTTTGTCGCCGGTGAGGCGCAGTTTACCCCCAAATTCGTCGAGACCGAGGAAGAGCGCGAGAACCTGATGTTCCGGGTCAAGCTGCGCATCCCGCCCGAGATTCTTGCCGACTATCAGGATGTGGTGAAAACCGGTGTCCCCGGTCTGGCCTATGTGCGCGTCGATCCGGAGGCAGAATGGCCTGCCTCTCTGGCTGTCCGGTTGCCCGATGTCGACTGAGCCGATCACTGTCGATATGGCGGATATCAGCCACCGCTACGGCGCGACCACGGCGCTGGACGATGTCAGCCTGCGCTTTGCGCAGGGCGATATGGTGGGGCTGATCGGCCCGGACGGGGTGGGCAAATCCACGCTTCTGGGGCTGATGGCCGGGGTCCGGCGGATCCAGCAAGGCCGGGTCAAGGTGCTGGGCGGTGACATGGCCAACCCTACGCATCGCGCCGCAAGCTATCCGCGCATCGCCTACATGCCGCAGGGTCTTGGGCGGAATCTTTACCCGACGCTGTCGGTTTACGAAAATGTCGATTTCTTCGGACGGCTGTTTGGTCAGGGCCCGTCAGAGCGCGAAGACCGTATCAGGGAACTGTTGGAAAGCACCGGACTGGCCCCGTTCGCAGCGCGTCCGGCCGACAACCTGTCGGGCGGTATGAAGCAGAAGCTGTCGCTGTGCTGCGCTCTGATCCATGACCCAGACCTGCTGATCCTTGATGAGCCGACAACCGGCGTCGATCCCTTGTCGCGCAAACAGTTTTGGCAGCTGATCGACCGCATTCGCGCGCGCAGTGACGGCATGACAATGGCCATCGCCACCGCCTACATGTCCGAGGCTGAACGTTTTGACCACGTGGTCGCGATGGATGAGGGCCGGGTTCTGGCCAAAGGCACACCGCAGGATCTGCGCGCCGAGGCCGGGGCGGATACGCTGGAAGAAGCGTTTATTGCCTTCCTGCCGGAGGAAAAGCGCGAGGGTCATGGATCGGTGCACCTGCCGCCGCGCGACCAAACCGAAGACCGCGCCGCCATTAAGGCCGAGGGGCTGACCAAGCGGTTCGGCGATTTCACCGCCGTTGACAACGTCAGCTTTGAAATCGGCAAGGGCGAGATTTTTGGCTTTCTCGGGTCCAATGGCTGCGGCAAGACCACCACGATGAAAATGCTGACCGGCCTTTTGGACCCAACCGAGGGTCATGCACAGCTTTTTGGCAAGTCGGTGGACAGCAGCGATCTGAAGACGCGGCGCCGCGTTGGCTACATGTCGCAGTCGTTTTCTTTGTATGCCGAGCTGTCGGTGCGGCAAAATTTGGTGCTGCACGCGCAGTTGTTTCAATTGAGTGCCGCACGGCAACGCGCGCGGGTGCGGGAATTGCTGGACCGGTTCGAGCTTGAGGACATTGCCGACAGCCGTCCCGGCAATCTGCCGCTTGGCGTGCGCCAGCGTTTGCAACTGGCCGTGGCCGTCCTGCACAAGCCCGAGATGTTGATCCTAGACGAGCCGACTTCCGGCGTTGATCCGGTGGTGCGTGACAGGTTTTGGGAAATGCTGATCGCGCTGTCGCGCGAAGACGGGGTGACGATCTTCATATCGACCCATTTCATGAACGAGGCCGAGCGCTGTGATCGCATCTCGCTGATGCACGCGGGGCAGGTGCTGGCCGTGGAGGAACCGGATGCCCTGCGCCGTGAGCGCGGCGCGGACAGTCTGGAAGAGGCGTTCATTGAATACCTCGAAGAGGCTGCGGACGACCAGACAGCGACCAAGGCACCGGCACCCGACCGCCAACAGCACCGAGCCAAAGGTCGACGCGGCCTGATCTCCTCGGCCCGGATCTGGGCCTTTGCCCGCCGTGAAGGGATCGAGCTTGGGCGTGATCCGATCCGATTGACCTTTGCCCTGCTGGGGCCGGTGATTTTGATGATCGCGGTCGGTTTTGGAATTTCCTTTGATGTCGAAAACCTGTCCTACGCGACCGTCGATCACGATCGCAGCGCCGAAAGCCGTGCCTTGGGGCGTCAGTTTTCCAGCTCGCGCTATTTCCAAGAGTCTGCCGAATTGAGATCCGCCGCCGAGATGGCGGTGCTGCTGCGTAGCGGGGATGTCGCGCTGGCCCTCGTCATTCCCCCCGATTTTGGCCGTGACCTACTGGCCGGTGAGCGGCCCGAAGTGGCGCTTTGGCTGGATGGATCGAACACGGTGCGCGCCGAATCCGCCCGGCGCTACGCCGAGGCGACCTTTACCGGCTTTCTGGCCGAGATGTCTCAGACCGAAACCGGACAGCGGCCCGGCCTCTATCCCGCGACCATCGAACCGCGATTTCGCTATAACCAGAGCTTTGATTCAGCCTATGCGATTCCGCCCGGCGTCCTGATGATGATGCTGATCATGATTCCGACGATGATGACCGCCTTGGGCGTCGTGCGGGAAAAGGAAATGGGCTCGATCACCAATCTCTACGCGGCCCCGGTGCGCAAGCTGGAATTTCTGATCGGCAAACAGATGCCCTATATCGGCGTCGCGATGATCAGCTTTGTCATACTGGTCGGCATGTTGCTGTCGGTGTTTGGCCTGCGGATCGAAGGCAGCCTGTTGGCGTTGGTGACAGGCGCTTTGCTTTACACGGGTGCGGCCACGGCGTTTGGGCTGGTGATCTCGACCTTCGTGCGCAGCCAGATCGCCGCGATCTTTGGCAGCGCGATCATCGTGATCATCCCGACGGTCAACTTCTCGGGCATGCTCTATCCGGTGTCCACGCTGGATGGCGTTGCGCGCATGATCGGCGAGGCGTTCCCGGCGCTCTACTTTCAGCGGATCAGCACGGGGGTGTTCAACAAGGGGCTGGGCCTTGGTGATCTATACCTGAACCACCTGATCCTTGCGGGGTTCTGTGGCTTGTTCCTGATGCTTGCCAGCGTGCTGTTACAAAAGCAGGAGGCATGACAGGATGCGCAGCCTGCATAACATCTACCGTCTAGGTCTGAAGGAATTATGGAGCCTGTTCCGCGATCCGGTCCTGATGGCACTGGTCGTCTACACGTTTACCGCCGCAGTGTATGCCGTTGCCCATGGCGTGCGCACCGAGGTGCGCAATGCCGCGATTGCCGTGGTCGACGAGGACCGCTCGACCGTGTCCAACCGCGTCCGCGCGGCCTTTCTGCCGCCTTATTTTCAACGCGCCGCGCTGATCGGGATCGAGAAGATGGGCCCGGCGATGGATCAGGGGCGCTACAGCTTTGTGCTGCATATTCCGTCGGGTTTCGAGGCCAACTTGCTGGCCGGACGCCAACCCGTGCTGCAACTCAATGTCGATGCCACGGCGATGACGCTGGCAGGCAATGGCACCGCCTATGTCACCCGGATCGTGCAGGATGAACTGGCCAGCTATCTGTCAGGGCAGGGCACGAAGACCGCCCATCCGGCCAGCCTCGTGCCCCGCGCGCGGTTCAATCCAAACCTTCAGTCACAATGGTTTTTCGCCGTGATGCAGGTGATCGGGAATGTCACGATTCTGGCCGTCGTGCTGTCGGGCGCTGCGGTGATCCGCGAGCGTGAGCACGGCACGCTTGAGCATCTCATGGTGATGCCGGTCACCGCACTGGAAATCATGCTGTCCAAAATCTGGGCCAACGGGCTGGTGATCGTTGGCGCGGCTGTCCTGTCGCTGGTGCTGGTGGTCGAGACGCTGATGGGCATCCCGGTGCCGGGCTCGATCGCGGTTTTTGCCAGCGGGGCGGCGGTCTATTTGTTTTCGGTCACGGCTCTTGGGATCATGCTGGCGACTTTCGCAACCACGATGCCGCAATTCGGCCTGCTTGCGATCCCGGTTTTCGTCGTGCTCTACCTGTTGTCGGGCGGGGTCACGCCGCTTGAGGCGATGCCAGAGCCATTGCGCAGCCTGATGCACCTGTCGCCCGCGACGCATTTCACCAGTTTCGCCCAAGCGGTCCTCTACCGGGGGGCGGGATTTTCACTGGTCTGGATGGACCTGCTTGCAGTGATCTGCATCGGCGCTGTCTTTTTGGGTTTTGCGCTTAGCCGTTTTCGTAAGACGATGGCGGCGGCACGATGAAAAAAGCCCGTGTCTTGCAGCCGATGGCAGCACAGCGCACCATCCCGACCACATTGCCGATGCGGCCCGCAACCGCAGGCCACCGACAGGAACAGGACATATAGCATGACGCCCATTCAGTCCCGCAACGTCGAGAAGGTGCTTGAGGATCTCTCTGTCGATCCGGATAGCGGCCTTGATGAGCGTCAGGTTGAGCGGCGGCGCCGCGAACACGGTCGCAACCGCCTGACCGAGGCCAAAACCGCAAGCCCTTGGACAATATTGGCAAACCAGTTCAAGAGCTTGGTGATCGCCATTCTTGGCGGGGCCGCCATCGTGTCCTTCGCGATGAACGAAATCGTGCAAATGCTCGCCATCCTTGCCGCTATCCTGCTGAACGCCGCTATCGGGTTTTTCACCGAATGGAAGGCTGTGCGGTCAATGGAGGCGTTGCGCAGTCTGGGAACGGTTCAGACACGGGTGCGACGGGACGGGCAGAGTGGCACCGTCGATGCCGAGACCCTCGTGCCGGGTGACATCGTGTTGCTGGATGCGGGCGATGTGGTGACGGCGGATTTGCGATTGATCGAATCCAACGGGCTGACCTGTGACGAGTCGGCCCTGACCGGCGAATCCGTTCCGGTCACCAAGACATCGGATGCGGTGGACCAGACCGCGCCGCTGGCCGAACGCGCCTCGATGGCCTTCAAGGGCACGGCGGTCACGGATGGCAGCGGCACAGGTGTCGTGGTTGAGACCGGGATGCAAACCGAACTGGGCGGCATAGCCCAAATGACCACCGATGCCGAGCAGGAGGTGAGCCCGCTTGAAAAGCGGCTGGACCGGCTTGGGCGCAATCTGGTGGTGCTGACGCTGCTTGTAGCAGCGGTTGTGGCTTTTCTGGGGGTGTTGGGGGGCCGGGATATCGTGTCGATGCTTGAAACCGCGGTGGCGCTTGCTGTCGCCGCCGTGCCCGAAGGCCTGCCGATCGTGGCCACGGTGGCACTGGCGCGCGGCATGTGGCGGATGGCGCAGCGCAATGCACTGGTGGAACGGCTGGCGGCGGTCGAGACACTGGGATCGACCAGCGTGATCTTTGCCGACAAGACTGGCACTCTGACGCAAAACCGGATGCGGGTGGCGCGTCTGGCGTTGCCGGGTGACGATGAGGATATCGCATGGGCAAGTGATAAGCGGCCCGATAGCCCACCGGTGCTGGCCTGTCGGCTGCTTGAGGTGGCGGCGCTGTGCACCAATGCCGAACTGTCCAAGACCAGCGAAGGCGACAAGCCGGATGCGGACGTAGAGGACACCCATGCAAAGGACCAACCGAACGGCACCGGCAACCCGATGGAAATCGCCCTACTGCACGCCGCCGCCGCAGTGGATATCAGGCGCGATCAGCTTCTTGAAGATCACCCCGAGGAGCGCGAGGAAAGCTTTGATGCCGACACCAAGATGATGGCGACCTTTCACAAGGCCGAAAGCGGTTACCGCGTCGCCGTCAAGGGCGCGCCCGAGGCTGTGCTGGAGATCGCCACGCATGTCGCCACGCCGGACGGTGAGGCCGAGGCACTGTCGGATCGGGGCCAAGGCGAATGGGCAGACCGCGTTGAGGCGCTGGCAGGGCAGGGGTATCGCGTGCTGGCCTTTGCGGAACGGCAGGTAGAGAGCCTTGACACCGACCCCTATGAGGGGCTGACCCTGCTGGGGCTTGTCGGTTTGGCCGATCCCCCCCGCAGTGACGTGGCGCAGGCCATAGACCAATGTCACCGGGCCGGTATCAAGGTCATCATGGTCACTGGTGATCAGCCTGTCACCGCAGCGGCGATTGCGCAGGATGTTGGGCTGGCGGATGATCCGCAGGCAATGGTGGGCCGTGACCTGCCGCAAACGAACGGGGATCAGGGCGAGGACACACAAGACCGCCTGACCGAGTATCAGGTCTTTGCCCGCGTATCGCCTGCGCAAAAGCTGGACTTGATCCGGCACTGGCAGGGCTCGGGGGCGGTGGTGGCGATGACGGGGGACGGCGTGAACGACGCGCCCGCGCTCAAAAAGGCCGATGTGGGCATTGCCATGGGCCAGCGCGGCACCGATGTTGCCCGCGAGGCCGCCGATATCGTGCTCAAGGATGATGCCTTTCCCACGATTATCGTGGCGATTGAACAGGGGCGCACGATTTTCGAAAATATCCGCCGCTTTATCGTCTATCTTCTGTCGGGAAATCTGGGCGAGGTTCTGGCGGTTGGCCTGTGCGCCGTCATCGGCGCGCCGCTCCCACTTTTGCCGCTTCAAATCTTGTTCATCAATCTTGTGCTCGACGTCTTTCCGGCATTGGCCCTTGGCGTCGGGGGAAGCCCTGCCGACATCATGGACCGCCCCCCGCGCGATGCGAAGGAACCAGTGCTGACGCGGCGGCACTGGATCGCCACGGGCCTTTGGGGCGCGCTAATTGCGGGGTCGGTGACGACGGTGTTCTTTGTCGCGCTGTGGCAGGACATGGGGCAGGACGCCGCCGTGACGATCGGCTTTCTCACCTTCGCACTGGCGCGGCTGTGGCACGTTTTCAACATGCGCGACGCGGGCAGCGGCCTGATCCGCAACTCTGTCGTGCAAAACCGATGGGTCTGGTCCGCGATTGCCCTGTCGGCGGTATTGGTGGCCGCCGCCGCATGGCTTCCTGGGCTGACGACGGTTCTGGGCGTGGTGCCGCTGGAGGTGTCGGGATGGCTGTTGGTTTTGGGCGGCAGCCTTGTGCCGCTGGTGGTTGGGCAAACTGTGCTGAGCCTTGTGCCCCGCGCGAAGCCCTGAGCCAAACGAAAACCGCCCCGGCCTACACCGGGGCAGGTTCGAGCCCTGCAAATAAAGCCCGTTTACCCGGCATCCTGATCGTCGAGAAGGAAGCTGATCTTGGCGTTCACCCGGTAGCTGGTAATCTGGCCGTTCTCGACGGCGGCATTCATATCCTTGATGTAAACTGACTTGACGTTGCGCACCGATTGCGCGGCCTGCGTCACCGCGTTTTGCGCGGCATCCTCGAACCCCTTGTCGGATTCGGCTAGCACTTCGATCACCTTAAGCATGGACATCTTGTATTCTCCTTTCGGTTTCGTTTCGGTATCGGCCCAAAGGTTGCTGGAGCTTGCGACACACGCGCATGGCGGTCCACGACATGAGCCGGGGCCGGGAGGTGAGGTGTTTCCGGACTGCGGCCCGTCACACGGGCGTTGCGTGGTCCGATTTGGCGCGCGACGCGGCCGCGCCGCCCTTGGGCTTGCTCGGCGCTTTGCCCTGATCGGTTCCGGATGATGCCGCATCCGCTGGCTTGGTCTCGCTTTGCGGGGTGGCGGCCAGTTGCATGGGCTGCAGGCACACTGTCATCCATTCCCGAAAGTCTTCTGTCAGACGCTCCAACGATCCGCGCTGCCATTTGGCAATTGTCTGTATGGCGGCTACGGGGTCTGGTGTGTCTGAGGAATTGATTTCGTTCAGGGCCTCAAGGCCGGTGTCGAGCGCCTCTTGACGACGTTCAAGCCAGTGTCGGGTGAAGGTCTCGGCTTGTTCAAGCATGCCTTCCTGGACCTTCGTCACCTGCTCGAACTGGGGCTTTGCCGCCGCGTTCAGATTGAACAACGCCTGAGTCTGGCGCGCGAGATCGGTCATGTCTGTCTGAGGTTTATCCTTGGCCATGACGTGTCTTCCTTATCGATATGATTTCGGTAGTCTTGAACCCTTATCATTTGAACACTTGCTTACGGGTGTCGGCATTAACACACGTCAATTCGTCGGGGCAGGGAGGGAAAACAGGCCATGGGCTATCAAAATTTTGGTTCAAATGGTACATAAAACACCGTCTGGTTGTATAGATTCGGGCCCTATGGTGTGTGTTTGGGGAAAAATTGAATAGGGTTCAGCCTGTCAGACGGCTGGATTTTGTTTTGAAACATTCGGTCAAGGAGGCTTTGCTATGCTCAATACGTCTTCTGAGTTCAAAAATGCCATGCGACGCGATCAACATGCCGTGAACAAGGGAACGATCCTGAAAAGCGAAGGCGATGAAACGCATGCCCGGCTTTATGTCGAAGAGGGGTGGCTGGCCGCTTCGAAATCGCTTGAAGATGGGCATCAGCAGATCATCGAATTCATTCTGCCCGGCGAAACGTATGATCCGACCGCCATGAACGGCAAGACCAGCTTTTTGCAGATCGAGGCGCTGTGCGATGCGGTGATCGCTCCCATCGGCAAGACCGCGTGGGCGCGATGGCTCCAAGAAGATCCTGATCTGCGAAAGTCCGAACGGCTGCGTGATCTTGCGGCGCAGGCCCGGCAATCGGAACGCATGCTGCGTCTTGGTCAGGCAAGCGCAGAAACGCGTGTCGCCTACGTCCTTATCGAGTTATTCATACGCGTTTCCGAGGGCGGCAACCAGTGTCACGGCAAGTTCCATGTGCCGCTCAGTCAGCAGCAAATCGGCGATTTCACCGGGCTCTCATCCGTCCATGTCTGCCGAACCCTGCGACGTCTAAACCGGGCCGGTGTCATCAAGACCGGCGATCGCATGGATATCCTGATCGAAGATCTGCCCAAGCTGGCGCAGCTTGCACAAGTCGATATTGTGGCACTTCGTGACGAAATCACAACCGATGCCGCGTGACATTCCGGATCAGTTGGGCATGTCGCGGGCGCGGGCTTCGCTGATTTCGCCAAGGGCCTGTCCGGCCAGTTCCTCGGACACATGTTCGGCAATGTCGCCAACCGACAGGATGCCAACCGCAGCACCCGATCTGTCGATCACCAGCAGACGCCGCACCCGGTCCTCACCCATTACCGCCGCCGCTTTGGCCGCGTCCTGATCGGCGAAGCAGGTGATCACATCGCGCGTGTAGATGTTCCTGATGTTGGTATCTGGCCTGAGGGCTGCGCCGCCGGCGGCCAATGCGCGTATGACGATATCGCGGTCGGTTACGATGCCGATTGGCCTTCCATCCTGAAGCACCGGCAACGCACCCACACCATTCGCGCGCATCTGTTCGGCCGCGTCGCAGATCGTGGTTTCGGCGGTTGCACTGATTACCGGTGAGGACATGACGTTCCTGACCAGCATGGTCGAATTCCTTTCCGTCTGTTTGATGTGACACGCTCTGGTCGCATCCATATCTATGGGCCCAAAAATGGACCATCGCGTTGGTGATGTCATTAATCCGGGTCAATGCGCGGGGCATGATCGTTGTTCAATCTCGGGTCATGACTGTGAGGGGGCCATGAAACATCGTTCGCTCTTCGAGACGCCGTCGCCCGCATTGACGATGGAAGATGCTAATCGCATCCTTGATGCGCTTGGCCCGATGCCGGCAGAGGTGCTGGCGGCCATGGTCGATTACGGGCTGAGCGACCATGAAATCGGTCGTTACTTCAAGCTGCCGCATGACATGATAGCCAAGTTGCGAGAGCACTGGGGGATTAATGGGAACGCCTGATCACGGTCAGCGCGTCGCGGCGTCATCGTCGGCACCAAGCACACCTGTTCCTTATGCGTGAGGAGTCGTGTCGATATTGACCGTTCCGGTCGCGGTTGAAACCGCCACAGCGCAGGCTGGAAATGCCCGCGTTCAGGGGCCAGCACCCCTATTTCCTTGCCCCCCATCATCGCCTGTTGCGGGCCGCGACCAGCCCGGCGAGGGCCGCCGAGGCGTGGCGTTCGCTCGCGCTGTCGGCCCGGCTGGTCAGCGCGATTGGGACAGCTGCCCCAAGGGCGATCCCTGCCGCCTCGGCCCCGGCCAGATAGTCAAGGCTTTTGGCCAGAATGTTGCCGGCCTCAAGATCCGGCGCGATCAGGATATCGGCCTGACCCGCAACCACAGACGTGATGCCCTTGATGCGTGCCGCGCCCTCGAAGACCGCGTTGTCCATGGCAAACGGTCCGTCAACATCGGCCCCGGTTATCTCGCCGCGTTCGGCCATGTCGCGGATGTTGCGGGCGGCCACGGTCGAAGGGATGTCCTCCGTGACCGTCTCGACCGCTGAAAGCAGCGCCACCTTTGGCTGCTGAATGCCGATCGCATGGGCAAGGTCGATGGCGTTCTGCACGATATCGCGCAACGTATCCAGATCAGGGCGGATATTGACCGCAGCATCCGAGACAAGCAAGAGGCGCGGATAGCCCGGCACATCTTCGACAAAGACATGGCTCATGCGGCGGGTGGTGCGCAGTTCCTTGAGGTCGATCACGGCCCTCAGCAACGTGTCGGTATGAAGGCTGCCCTTCATCAGCGCCTGACATCCGCCATCGGCGGCAAGTTGCGCCGCCGCGCGGGCGGCTTGTTCCGGGTCAGGCGTATCGCGGATCTCGACACCGGACAGATCCACCCGCGCCTCGTCGGCGGCAGTGCGTATGTCGTTCTGCGCTCCAAACAGGACCGGCTTGATCAGACCGGCGCGCGCGCTGCTGATCGCGCCTTCGATGGACGGGGCATCGACCGGGTTGACCACGGCCATGCAGACCGGACCCTTCTCACGGGCAAGATCCTCGATATGCGCGAACCTGTCGGGCGCGTGCCCCGGCTCAAGCGCGACCGGGCGACCGAATGGGCGTGATACGTGTTTGTCCGGCGCGATTACCCCGATCCGCCCCGACAGGATGACCGTCCCGTCTTCGCGGCGACACTGGCAGTCAAGCTGCACCTTGCGCGATGCGGCATCAAGCGAGGCGATGGTCACTTCGGCAACCGCCATATCGCCCTGTTTCAGCACCCCGGAAAAATCCAGCGACAGGCTGTCAAGCCGTGTGTCCGGTCCCGGAAACCGGGCAATGATCAGGGTGACCAGTAGGGTCACGGCAATCCCGCCCTGCGCAAGTGCTGCGCGAAAATCCGGGTCCGAGGCCAGCGTGCGGTCAATGCCGTGGTCCGTTATCTCGGCGGCGTGGGTCGTGAACCCGCGCATATCGCCAACCGACACCCGACGTTCGATCTTTGCCCCGTCGCCCGGCTTCAGGCTGTCAAAAGGCCGGTTTGTGATGGTGTCGGGCGGGCTCATTTCTGGAACACATAGGTGCCGGGGGCATCCTCAAGCGGCCGATATTTACCCTTGCCGGTGCCCATCTTCGGCGGTGTTGTCTTGCCGCTTGATCGTGCGTTCAGCCAGTCGACAAGCGCGGGCCACCACGATCCTTCATGTGGCTTGGCCACGGTTTCCCACGTCTCGGGCGGGATGTAAGGATCATCCTGATCCGTGGTGTGGATGTGAAACGATCGCCCTTTGTGCCCCGGTTCGCTGACGATCCCGGCATTGTGGCCGCCGCTGGTCAGCACGAAGGTCAGCGACGGCTCGGTCAGCAGGTGTAGCTTGTAGACCGACTGCCACGGCGCGATGTGATCCGAGGTGGTCGAGACACAAAACAGCGGCACGTCGATCGCGTCGAGTGTCACCGGCTTGCCGTCGATGTGGTATTGTCCCTGCGCCAGTTCGTTGCCCAGATAGAACTTGCGCAGGTATTCGCTGTGCATGCGGTAGGGCAGGCGCGTCGCGTCGTCGTTCCATGCCATCAGGTCGAACATGTCCTGACGTTTTCCCATCAAATAGTCATGGGTGTAGCGCGACCAGATCAGATCGGTAGAGCGCAGCAATTGAAACGCCCCCGCCATCTGTTTGGTATCCAGATACCCTTGATCCCACATCATGTTTTCCAAAAACGTGACCTCGCTTTCGCTGATGAACAGCTGCAATTCGCCGGGTTCGGTAAAATCGACCTGCGTGGCCAGAAGGGTAAGCGAGGCCAGCCTGTCCTGTCCGTCGCGCGCCATCTGCGCGGCCTTGGCGGCGATCAACGTGCCGCCCAGACAATAGCCCATGGCATGCACCTTTTGGTCGGGCACGATCGCCCCGACCGCGTCAAAGGCCTGCTCGATTGCATCAAAGTAATCGGCCATCCCCATGTCGCGATCTTCTGCCGTGGGGTTGCGCCAAGATACCATGAACACCGTGTATCCCTGATCGACAAGGTGCCCCACCAGCGAGTTGTGCGGGCTGAGATCGAGGATGTAGTATTTCATGATCCACGCGGGAATGATCAGGATCGGCTCGGCCTGCACGCTGTCGGTCTGTGGGGCGTATTGTATCAGTTCCAGCAAATGCGTGCGGAACACCACCTTGCCCGGCGTCGTTGCCACATCGCGGCCGGGCACGAAATCTTCTGCGCCCACCGAGGGTTTCCCCGAGACGGCGCGTTCCCAATCCTGCAAAAAGTTCTGCATCCCGCGCATCAAGTTGCCGCCGCCCTCATCAAGGGTTGCGCGCGTAACTTCAGGGTTGGTGGCGATAAAGTTCGAGGGCGAGACCATGTCGAGCATCTGGCGGGTCACGAAGGAGACAACATGTTCATCGTGTTTGGTCACGCCGTCGATGTCGCAGGCCGCATTGTACCACCATTGTTGGGTCAGCAGAAAGCTTTGGTGCATCAGGTTGTAGGGCCAGCGCTGCCAGCTTTCGTGATCGAACCGGTGGTCATGCGGCAGGGGTTCAATGCAGCCCGGTGTGTTCGGGTCGCGGGCAAGCTGATTCATGTAGACGCCAAAGCGCATCGCCTTGCGCGCGGCCTTTTCGGCCAGTTGCACCTGTTTGCCGGGGGCACCCATCAGATGCGCCCCCCATGTAAAGAACGTGGACGCCATGCCATACGGCGTCACCCCCAAAGTAAAGCGTGCCAGATGCGCATTGGCTGCGCGGTCAAGGCTTTTGGTGCTGTAGCGATCGGGCATCTCAAACGGGGAAGGATGGACAATTTCTGGCGGCTCCGGCGCAAGCTCGCCGCAGGCTTCGGCGTGCTCGTCGGGTGTTTCCTGCTCATCCTTTGTCGCCTGTGCTTCTGGTTCAACGCTGTCTGCGCTCTTGCGGTTTTTTGTCTTCGGTTGGGTCTGTTTCCGGTTGTCAGGCATCGGAACCTCTCATTTTGCATAAAAAGATGGCGGTAAGGATGGCTAGCCCATGTGCAGGCCGCCATTCACCGGCAATGTCGCCCCGGTGATGAAGGCCGAGTCGTCCGACGCGAGGAAACGCACGCAACGTCCGATCTCATCCGGGTCGGCCAGACGCGACATCGGCACCATGTCCAAGATGCTCTCGATCATGTCATCCGGCACCGCCTCGACCATCGCCGTGTCGGCATATCCGGGCGCGATGGCATTGACGGTGATGCCCTTGGCGGCAGATTCGCGGGCCAAGGCGCGGGTGAAACCTTCGACACCGGCCTTGGCCGCGCAATAATTGGTCTGGCCCATTTGGCCGCGCGCGGCATTGACCGAGGAAATGTTGATAATGCGTCCAAAGCCGCGGTCGCGCATGCCGCCGATAACCTGCCGGGTGACATTGAACATCGCGCCAAGATCAACGCCGATCACCGCGTCCCAATCTTCCCGGCCCATCTTGTGAAACATGACGTCCCGGTTGACCCCGGCATTGTTCACCAAGATGTCGAGCGGCCCAATCGCCTCTTCCACATCTTTCAAACCCTGTGTGCAGGCGTCGTAATCGCTCACATCCCATTCAAAGACCGGTATCCCGGTCTCATCCGCAAAGGCCTTGGCCCGGTCGCCTGCGCCAAGATGGGCAGCGGCCACGGTCACGCCTGCGTCGGCAAGGGCTTGCGCCGCCGCCGCGCCAAGCCCCTGCACGCCACCGGTGACAAGCGCGGATCGGTTCTGGTTGGTCATGGGCATTGTCCTTTCTGTCGTTTTTCTGCGCTCTCCGGGAAAATCAGTCGGCGCGCTTCAGCAGCAGGGCAATGCCCTGACCGCCGCCGATGCACAGCGTTACCAAACCGCGCCGGATACCGTCGCGCGCCATGGAATGCAGCAGCCGGGTGGTCAAGACTGCCCCGGTCGCCCCGATCGGGTGGCCATGCGCGATGGCGCCGCCTTCGACATTGACGATGTCCTCGGACAGGTCCAACCCATCGGTTACCGCAATGGCGATGGCCGCAAATGCCTCGTTGATCTCGGCGCGTTCCACATCGCCTGCCGACCACCCGGCGCGGTCAAGCGCCTGATGAACTGCAGGCAACGGTCCAAGGCCGAACATCCCCGGCTCGACCGCACCTACGCCGCTGGCCACAAGCGTCGCGGCAACCTCGAGGCCGTGTTCGGTGGCAAAGCGCGCCGTCGTGACAATCATCGCGGCCGCGCCAGAGTTGAGCCCCGGCGCATTGCCAGCGGTGATCGTGCCGTCCTCGCGGAAGGCGGGGCGCAGCTTGGCAAGCCCCTCGGCGGTGGCGTCAGGGCGGTTCGATTCGTCGTCCTTGAAGTCCGACTTGCCCGATTTCGACGTGACCTCGACGGGCAGGATTTCATCCGCGAAATGGCCGGCTTCCTGCGCCTTGGAAAACCTCTGATGCGACCGCGCCGCCCAAGCATCCTGCGCCTCACGGGAGATGTTGTGCTTGGCGACCAGATCCTCGGTGTGCCAGCCGGAATGCTTGCCGGAAAAGGCGTCGTTCAGACCGTCGCGCAACATCGCATCGTCAATCTTGCCCGGCCCCATCCGGTAGCCCCAGCGGGCGCGATCCAGCAGGTAAGGGGCCCGGTCCATGTTCTCCATGCCACCTGCGATGACGCAGTCGGCCTCGCCCAGCCTCACGATGCGGGCGGCAGAGGCAATCGCCTCGGCCCCCGAGCCGCAGACCCGGTTGACGGTCATCGCTGGCACATCCTTGGGAAGCCCCCCGTTCAGCGTGGCCTGCCGCGCCGGATTCATGCCGGTGCCTGCCTGGATCACGTTTCCGAATACCACAGAAGACACCTTGTTCGGCGCAAGGCCGCTGCGCCGCAGCACGCCTCCGATAACCCGCGCGCCGAGATCAGCTGCGGGGATATCCTTGAGGCTGCCACCGAACTTTCCGATCGCCGTGCGAACGGGATGGCAAAGAACAATGTCGGACTCTTTCATGATGCGCCGCCTTTTGGTCTCGAATGGTCGATCAGGGCTTTCACGAAGCCTGCAAGAGGTGAGGCAGACTGGACCGAGCGGTCTTGGGTTCGCTTCACCCGGTCGGGGCTGCATAGACGATTTTCACAAACCCCGGCATGACGGTCATCAAAGCAGACCCAAGCCGCCGCAGGATTCGCTGGACAGACTAGGCCGATGGCGGCCCAACACCATTAACCCGGGTTAATGTTGGCGCGACCGCGGATCGATAGGTTCAGAATCGAAATCGACCCGCGGTCGGCGTGCGCAATAGCCGACTGCCTACGGTCCCTGCACGGGCAGCGTCATGCGATGGCGCAAGGCGAACATATCGCACCCGTCTTTCGACCGGCGTCATGTCTTGTGTGGCAAGCGGCGCCGAGGGGACGTGATGGAGGTTATGGGATATGGTTACGAAAAATTTCGTGCTTCTCAGCGATGCAGCCCCTACCCAGACGAAATCGGGGCAGGACAGTGCGCCGGGGCGGTATGAATTCCGCGTCTGGCCGCATGACATGCCGCAGGCGGCGACGATACTACAGCAATCTTGGCCGCTGGTCGGCGCGGAACGGCGAACAGATATCTATCTGCTGACCGAGCACAGCCCTTTGACATTGGTGAAACTGCGCGCCGGGAATCGGCTGGAAGTGAAAAGCCGGGGCCGTGATCATGGTCCGTTACAGCATTGGACCCACCAAGCCTATCCACTGTTCCCGCTTCCTCTTGCAGACCTGCAGGGCTTGGCAGAGGCGTTGGGCCTGACGGGCTTGCCGGCTGATGCAGGGCGGTCTCCGGGTCATCTTGTGGCCCGGCTTGGCGATACGGCCCCTGCGATCATGCCCATGACGGTCAGCAAGTCGCGGCTGCTGTTCCGCAAGGGCAGCAGCCGCGCCGAGATATGCCGTGTCACCGTCGCGGGCTGGAGCCGGCTGACCCTCGCGATCGAGGATCCCGATCTCGACAGCGCGCGCGCGGCCCGCAACGTTCTGCGCCTTGGGCGGATGCCAAATCGTTCATACGGAGATGTGCTTTGCCGGCGACGGCTTGCCGCCGCACAGGCGCCCCTCACTTCACATCCGGTAAACTGAAAGGATCGCTTTATGAAACGTCTCGACGGGAAAACCTGCATCGTCACCGGTGGTGGCAATGGCATTGGCAAGGCCACCTGCCTGCGATTGGCCAGCGAGGGCGCGTATGTCGCCGTTACCGACATCGACGACGGGGATGCGAAATCGGTCTGCGAAGAGATCACGGCACAGGGCGGCACGGCCGAGTCTTGGCCGCTTGACGTGGCCGATGCCGACGCCGTGCATCAGGTTTTTGATGCGGTCGCCAAAAGGTTCGGCCAGATCGACGTTGTGGTGAATAATGCCGGTATCTCCGGGGTCAACACGCCAACGCACGAGATCAGCGAGGAAGAGTGGCGCAAGGTGATTGATATCAACGTGAACGGCGTATTTTTCAGCACCAAGGCAGCGATCCCCCACCTGAAAAAAGCGGGCGGTGGCAGCATCGTCAACCTGTCGTCGATCTATGGGCTGGTCGGTGCGCCGGATCTGCCGCCGTACCACGCCTCCAAGGGCGCGGTCCGGCTGATGAGCAAGACCGACGCGCTGCTATATGCCAAGGAAGGCATCCGCGTAAACTCGGTTCATCCCGGGTTTATCTGGACACCGCTTGTCGAGGGGCTGGCCAAAAGCTCGGACGAAGGGGTCGAGGCGTTCCGCAAAGCGCTCGACGATCTGCACCCCATCGGCCATGTGGGCGCGCCCGAGGATATCGCGGCGGGCATTGCCTATCTTGCCTCCGACGACGCGAAGTTCGTGACCGGATCGGAGCTTGTGATCGATGGCGGGTATACCGCGCGCTAGGTCTGCCCGGCCAATAAGGGCCAGACCCATCCAAGTTTTACTCAAAAAGGACAAAGGAAAAATTCAGATGACCACAACGATGACACCGAACCACCGCACATTGATGGCCAGCATGCTGGCCCTTGCGCTTGTTCTCGCTCTGCCGCTGGCGGCGCAGGAGACGTCGCAAGAATCTCAGGACACCGAGCGCGTGACCGCCGAGGAGATCCAAGCCGAATTCGACGAGGCATTCGACACGATCCGCGCCTTTTCCGAGGACCAGCGTGACGAAGCCGTCGCGGCGATGCGCGAGACGCTGTCGCAAATCGATGCCGAGATTGCCGAGCTTGAACAACAAGCGCGCGAGAACTGGGCCGATATGTCAGACGCCACCCAAGAGCAGACCCGCGAGACGCTGGAAGCGCTGCGCGAACGCAGGAACGAGTTGAGCGAGGCGTTCGGGGCCATGCAAGAGGGCGGCAAATCGGCCTGGGGCGAGGTGCAGGACGGTGTCGCCAATGCGTGGTCCGAAGTGAAGGGCGCATGGAACGCGGTCTTTGACGCCTCTGATAATGACGGGGACGATTGATTGCTCGCACTGAGCAGGAAGGACAGCAGATGACAGATCAGGATATGATTCATGATACCGCCCCGCGCGGGCTTAGGACATGGCTTTGGATCGCGGGGATTGTCTCAATTGTCATGGGGGGCGCTGCGGTGCTGTTTCCCTTTGCCGCGACCCTAGCCGCAGAGTTGGTCTTTGGTGCAATCCTCGTTGTCTCGGGGATAGTGGAACTGGTTCGGGCCTTCGCGATGCGGCACAACGGCAGCTTGGCTTGGAACGCGTTGTTCGGTCTTGTGGCCGTGGTGGCAGGGGCGATCCTACTGGCATGGCCGTTGCAGGGCATGGTGACGCTGACAATCGTTCTGGGCGTCTTTTTCCTCTTGGGCGGTGCGTTCAAGCTGGTTGCAGGCTTTGGCCTGCGGCCGTTTCCGGGTTGGGGCTGGATTGGGTTTTCCGGTGCGCTGTCGGTTTTGTTGGGGGTCTTGGTGTTATTTGGACTGCCCGGCACCGCGCTATGGGCCGTTGGGCTGCTGGTTGGTATTGATCTGATCTTTCTTGGAGTCGCTGAAATCGCGATGGCCTCTGCCCTTGCACGAGAATGAGCCGACCCACCCAGACGGCAGAACCGTGATCCGCGCAACACGATAGGCCCGCCGCCGCACAGGCAGAAAACAGCGCGCCATCTGCTGTTAATAGTCGACTATCCTGATAGCCGCTACCGTGCGCCGCCCCACAAGGGCGATCAAAGTTACGGCTGGCAGGGACGCGGCCGCAAGGAACATGGCAGGCGCGCCGAACGCGGTGGATGCAACCCCCGCCAAGGCAGGGCCAAGCACGTTCCCGGCGGCCGTCGCCAGAAGGGCCGCCGTAAAGCTGAAGGACGGTAGCGCCGGGAAAAGCCGCTCAGACCAAAGGGCAAGCACCGCGCTGGTCCCCATCACGTGCACCCCTTGCAGGCCGGCTGATACGATCAGACCAACCCAGCTTCCGGGCGAGATCGCGATGACGGCAAGAGACAGCGCGCCCGCCAGCATCAGGGATCGCACAAGCCATGGCAGCCCGATCAGATATTGCAGACGCGCAGTCAAAAGACCGGTCAATCCAAACAGACCATAAACCACAAAGACAAGCGCCGGTGTCGTGTCTTTGGACAGGCCGGGAATGCCGCCCACCTCGGCCATGTAGTCAACTGCAAACGCGATGTAGATCGCCGAAGTTGCGCCGAAAACGAAGGCGATGGCGAAAAGGGGGGCCGCGACAGTTTGCAAAAGGCTGGTCCATTTTTGAGCGGACCGCTTGGCCGGTGCCACCTCGTCAATCTGACGCAAAACGGCATAGTTGCAGGCCAGACCAATCAGCGCGGCAATCGCGAAGATCATCCAGCACAGCCGCCACGAGATGCCCGCATGGACCATCCATAGCGCGGCCAGCCCGGTTGCGAAGATGCCAACACTGGTGCCGCTGCTGATTTCTGACAAGGCGCTGGCGCTATCGGCGCCCTCGATTTTGCGATGCACCGCATCATTGAAGGGCGTCCAAGCAAAGCCTGCGCTTGACGCGGCCAGAAAGACACCAACGGCAAGGACGAAGACGTTTGGCGCGATTGCCACCGTCGCCAGCCCTGCGCTTGCCGCAGCCAGACCGAAAAGGACCGGTGCCGCCGGCCCCTGCCGCGACAGCATCCATTGCGCCGCCAACAAGCCGATGAAAAACCCCGTAAAGCCAAGACTGGAAACGAAACCGACGGTCGACGTGGACATCGAAAAGGCAGACCGGAAATCCGGAACGAACAGGCCAAAGCCCATCCGGGCGGGGCCAAAGCTTATGGCGGTCGCAACAAAGCCAGCTGCAGAAAGACTGTGAAAATACGTGATGGTGCGATCCTCGGTCTTGACCGGAATGTCGCCGTCCCGGCCCATTCAGTTTCAATCCAAAAGGCCCGGCAGGTTGGGAAGACCACAAAAGATGGGCCTGCCGTTCATATGCCGGCGCATCCCGGCAGTTGGTTCAATTTATGAAACAATTGACCATCCCGCTTTGACCGAGGTTAAGGGTCACCAAAGCTGAAAATTCCACCCCGTGTGGTGTCAAGGGCAGAGCGCCATTGCAACGCCCATGCGTGAGCGGTCGGCGTTTGATCTGGTGGGTGGTGCGTGGCACACTAGTCTCAGTCGTCGCCCGTGCTTGCGGCCTCGAAACCCGATATGACATCCATCAACTCGCGGGTGATCGTCTCTTGCCGTTTGACGCGGTAGATCTGCATCAGGTCCGCGCGCCGCTCTTCGATATTGCGCTCGGCGCCCTGCATCGCCGCCAGCCGGGTGGCGTGTTCACTGGCCAGGGCCTCGGCCAGGGCGCGGTAGAGACTGACAAACAGCCGCTGCTGCACCAGCCACGACAAAAGCGCGGGTGGTGACATGCGGAAGAATGGCAGCCCCGGTCTGGGCCAAGGCGCATCAAGCAGTGATTTCAGATAGGCGTCTGGCAGCGGCAGCAACTGCCGCTCGACCGGCTTTGCCAGTGTGCGGCCCTCGCGCCGGTTATGTATCACCCGGATACGGCCAATCCCGTCCTCGCGCTGCCACCGGTCGCTTTGAACGATCACGGACTGCACCAGATCGGACAGGCCGGCCGCCGATCCGGGCAGGGTAAAGAGCGTGTCAACACCATGGCCCGCCGCCTCCAGCCGCGCCGCTGCGCGCAGGCCGATCACGGCCAGCAGCGTGTCGCGCTCCTCAATCCGGTCAAGCGCATGGCGCGTGACGGTCTCGTTATAGCGCCCGCACAGCCCCCGCTCGGAACCGATGACGATCAGCGCGGTGCGCGAGGAGTCCTCGCTGCCGGTCCGGGGCAAAGACAGGCCCCGATCACGGCGATCTTGCAGCAGCGCCGTCAGGCCCAGATCAATCGTCTGTGCATAATCGCCCAATGCCGCCTCGGCCTGCTCGAATTGCCGGATGCTGGCGGCTGACAAGGCCTTCATCGTGCGCACGATCGATTTTATGTCTCCGGCGGTGTCCAGCGCATCTGAGAGCGATTCAAGCGTCTGCATCACTGCCATCCTCGCCGGTGTCATCCAGTGCCGCGCGCATCACCTCGATCAGCGCCGCGCGGTGATCGTCGGTCAGGTTTTCACCTGCCTCGATCGCCTCGCAGATGTCGGGGCAGCGATCACGCACGGCCTGCTGCACGCTCTCTTCCGCCTTGGCCACATCCTTGGGTTCGATCTCGTCGAACAGACCTTCGGTCGCGGCCAGCAACGCTGCGATCTGTTCGGGCACCGCAAGATGATGCTGTTCGCGCTGTTTGAGCACCTCGCGCACCCGCAGGCCGCGCGTCAGTTTGCGCCGCGTCTCGTCATCCATCTGTGTGCCAAAGCGCGCGAAGGTCTCCAGCTCTTCGAATTGCGAATACATCAGCCGCAAATTGCCAGCGACCGCCCGAAACGCCGGAAGCTGCACCTTGCCGCCGACGCGGCTGACCGAGGCGCCGATATCCACCGCTGGCAGTTGGCCTTTCTCGAACAGATCCGGCGAGAGGTAGAGCTGACCGTCGGTGATCGAGATCAGGTTCGTCGGGATATAGGCCGAAATGTTCTGGGCCTGTGTCTCGATCACCGGCAGCGCGGTCAGCGACCCGCCGCCGTGTTCTTTGCGCAGATGGGTGGCGCGTTCCAGCAGACGCGAATGGATATAGAAGATATCACCGGGGTAGGCTTCGCGCCCCGGCGGACGCCGCAGCAGCAGCGAGAGTTGACGATAGGCCCGCGCATGGCGGGTAAGATCATCATAGACGATCAGCACATCGCGCCCTTGGGCCATGAACTGCTCGGCCATGGTGGTAGCAGCATAGGGGGCCACAAATTGCAGCCCCGGCGCGTCCTGACTGCTGGCCACGACGACGATGGTGCGCTGCATTGCATCATGATCGCGCAGGCTGCGCAGAACGCGCGCCACCGCTGACGCACGTTGCCCAACGGCGCAGTAGATCGAGATTACGCCGGTATCTGTCTGGTTGAGGATGGCATCGACGGCGATGGCCGTCTTGCCGGTCTGGCGATCCCCAAGGATCAACTCGCGCTGGCCGCGCCCGATGGGAATGGCGGCATCAACGGCCTTGATCCCGGTCTGTAGCGGCACGTTCACCGGGTCGCGGTGCATGATCGGTGGGGCGATCCGCTCGACCGGCATGCGTGCCTCGGCGTCGACGGCCCCCGCGTCATCCAGCGGCCGCCCAAGCGGATCCAGCACCCGGCCCAGCAATGCCTCGCCCACCGGCACATCCACCACCCGTTCGGTGCGATGCAGCCGGTCGCCGGGGCGCAGAGCACCAGTATTGCCCAGAACGATGACGCCAACGCGATCTTCGCGCAGGTTTGACGCGATGCCCATCAGCCCGCCCTCGAACGACAAAAGTTCGTTGGCGTGCAGATCGGTGAACCCCGCCACCTGCGCGACGCCGTTGCCGACCGACACCACATGCGCGACCTCGGTTGCCTCAAGGCGCGGCGCGATGGTTTCAACCGCCCTGTCCAGTGGATCGAACAGCGTGTCGCGTAGGGTTCTAAGCATTGTCACGCCACCTCACTGCTCATCCGTGGTCTGTTTGCGTCTGGCCGGGCTGGCGGTGTCCAGCAGCGCGTCAAGTTCGCGGTTCAGGCGCTTGAGGTGCCGCGCGGCCGACCATTCGACCGTCTGTTCGCCGATGGTCAGCCGCACACCAAGCAGCACCGCGTCATCCTCCTGATAATCCACCTCAATGTCGGTCTCGAATTGCTGGTGGATCGCGCGGGTGATCTTGCGCCGGGCCGCCGTATCCAGCGCAGTCGCGGTTTCCACCAGCGCCGGGTCGTCCGCGCCTTCGGCGGCGGCGGCCATCTTTTCGCGCGTGTCCACGCCAAGATCGTTCAGTTGGTCGACGAAGCCCTGTGCAATCCGGTCGTCCAACCCGCTTGCGGTGAACTCGGCCACCAGTTGGCCTGCGATGTCCAACACCTTGTGGCCGGCCTTGCGTTGCATGTCCTCAACGAAATCGGCGCGTTCTTCCTCTAGCATCTCGTGCCATGTCTCGCGTTTTTGCGCGACCTCGTCGCGGATCTCCTGCTCTAGTCGCTGCTTGAGGTCATCAGCCTCGACGCGGGCGTCTTCAAGCATTTCCTGCCGTGAGGCCTCAAGTTCTTTACGCTCTTTGCGCAGCTTCTCGGCCTCATCCTCCGCCTCCTTTCGGCGGGACTTGGCATCAGAAAGCCGTTCTTCGATCCGGGCCTCGCGTCGGGCCATGGCTTCGGTGATCGGACGATAAAGAAACCGTTGCAGCAGCCAGATAAGCACCAAGAAATTGGCGATCTGGGCGGCAACGGTCAGCCAGTCGATCTGCATGGGTCAGCCTCCACCGCCCAAGGCTGTCACATCGACAAACGGGTTCGCAAAGAGCAGGATCATCGACACGACGAAACAGTAGATCGCCGTCGATTCGATCATCGCAAGGCTGACGAAAAGCGTGCGCGTGATGGTGTTCGAGGCATCCGGTTGTTGCGCCAGCGCCTGCAGGGCTTGCGCGGCGGCGCGCCCCTCGGCCAGCGCTGGCCCGATCGAGCCGATGGCGATGGTCAGACCGGCCGTGATGATCGAGATTGTGGCGATCATTGTTGCAGGGTCCATGGTCAGTCTCCTTCTCGCGATGTGCGGGGGTGTTCTGTGTCAGGCGCGGGATCGTTCCGGTTTTGGGCCCGACTGGCAGAGGCGATATAAACCATCGCCAGAATGGCAAAGATATAAGCCTGAATCAGGCCGGTCAGCAGGCCCAACAACTGCATGAGGATCGGGAAAAAGAACGGGGCCACGCTAATCAGGATTCCCACGATCACTGTGCCGCTCATGACATTGCCATACAGCCGCACCGCCAGCGCAATGGTGCGCGACAGCTCGCTGATCAGATTGAAGGGCAGCATTAGCGGACTTGGCTGAAGGTAGGATTGCAGATAGCCGCGCAGCCCGCGCCGGGTGATCGAAAACAGCGGCACCGCGATCAGCACGCATATGGCCAGCGCCGCCGTGGTCGAGAGCGACCCGGTGGGCGGCTGGTATCCTGGCAGGATGGTCAGCAGATTGGCGGTGGCGATGAACAAGAATAGTGTGCCGATGAAGGGCAGGTATCGGGCTGGGTCCGCCGCGCCGACCTCGTCGATCTGATCGCGGATGGTGGTGACCACCACCTCCAGCATGACCTGCCAGCGCGACACGGTTTCGCCCTCGCTGAGCCGCGTGGTGATGGCCCATGACAACAGCACCAGAAGCGCCATGACGCCCCATGTGAACACGATGGTGGCATTGAGCCGCAGCCCGCGCCATTCGTAAAGAACCCAAGCGTCGGGACTTATTTCCATGGCGCGGGCTCCGGGTTTGCAGGTTTCACAAAACGCGTGGCGAGCAGCCGGACGGCGATGAACCCCAGCAGGGCAAGCGCAATCTCAACGGCGGTTGCGCCGGTCCATACCGCCAGCCAAAGCGCACCTACAAGCAAACCCGCCCGAAGTAGCCCCATAACCGCAAAGAGCCACATGCTATGCCCTGCGGTCAGCAGGCGCACCGCGCCCCATAACACGCCCATGTAAAGCAGCCCGAACGCGGCCCCGGCCAATATTGCAAGGCTCGCCGTCATGTCGTGCTCCCGGCTGCCGGGCGAAGCATCATCCCGACAATGGCCGGACCGATGATGCAGGTTGCAATGCTGGCCAGCACAGCGGCGTTGTAAAGGACTTGTGGCACCGCCCAAGGGCCCAGCGTCAACCCGAAGAGCATGACCAGCAGAAAAATTTCAGCGCGCGGCACCATGCTGAACCCGATCAGCGTGCCCTGCCGCCACCCCAGCATGGCCGCCGCAGGAAGACCCGCGCCCGAAAGCTTGCCAATCACGGCCATACCGGCAAGGGCAGCGGCCAGACCCATCCCCCCGATCAGCGCATTGAGATCGACCGAAAGCCCTATGGCCACAAAAAAGAACGGCCCGAACACAGTCAGCAAAAGACCGAATGCCTCGTCGATACTGCGCTCTGCGGGGTCGCGGCTGAACGCCAGCCCGGCAAAAAGCGCGCCAATGGCCATCGACAGCCCCATGACCTCGGCCATGGCGGCGATCACGAAGGCCGCGCCGGTCGCAAGAACAATCGGCCCGTGTGTTGGCGACAACTTGGCGAACCCGTCCGAAAGCGGCTTTTCCAGCCAGCGCGAGAACAGGTAGCAGGCGATGCTGAACAGGGCCGTCAGCAATAGCTGTATCGCCCCCGCTTTCAGCGCCGGGGCAAGGATTGCGGCCCCTTCGGGTTGTTGCAGCAGGGGGCCCACGGCAAACAACACGCTCAGCAGCACCACCGCCGACACGTCGTCAAGTTCCGCCGCATCCAACAGCAGGGCCCCTGTGTCGCTGTCAAGCGCGCCTGTCGCCTCCCATATCCCGGCAGAGACGCCGATGCTTGTCGCGCTTGCGGCAACACCTGTAAACAGTGCGGGGATTAGTCCCAGCCCCGGCCACACCACCACGAGGGCAAATGCGGCGGCCGCGCCAAGCACCATGTTGGGCAGCCAGATCAGCGCCGCGCGTCCAAGTTGCCGGCGCAACTTGTCCAGATCGCTCTCCAGCCCGATCCGAAACAACAGCACCACGATGCCGATCTTTGCAAGGAATGGCACCTGTTCGGTCAGCGTGTCTTTCGCGAGCCCCGACAGGGCAGAGCCAATCGACAAGGCCACACCAAGCATGATGAATCCGATCATGCTTGGCATCGAGACGCGGGCAAAGGCCGCGCGCATCGGGACAGCCAAGAGGCTAACCGCGCCCATAAGCAAGAGCATCGCGGCATGGTGCGCGCCGGTGTCAATCATCGCGCCCCTCCCGTTGCACCCAGAACCACGCGTTGAGCGCACCCAAGACGGCGCCCGCCAAAAGCAGCGCCAGCGTCCACGACGTTTCGCTGGGCCAGCGTCCGTCGATCCAGCGGCCAAGGGCGATTCCGACGATGATCGGCACGGCCACGGCCCAGCCAACAAGGCCGAACATGCCCAGCCCGCGCCATGCGCTTTGCTTGCGGCGCTTTCGGGCGTCCTGCATGCGGGCGGCCTTGCGGGCAATGGTCTTGGACTCGTCCTCGGGATCGCGGGTCATTGATGCACCCCCTGCAATTCGCGAAACCGGCGGATCATATGCGCCTCAAGTCGCGCCAGTGCCGAGCGCGCCGCGCGCTCTTCTTCTGTGTGGCGTCGGAATTCAGCCGCAACGCGCTTGCGCAGATGTCCGAGGTCGTCGCTTATGATCACGTCGCGCACGGCCACCATCACGGTTGGCCCGGCTTTTACCAAGGTTCCGGCATTCACCCCCACGAACTGTTCGCTGCCATTCTCGGTCTCGAAAACCAGAACCCCGGCCACCAGTTGCGTGACATGATCCATGTGCCGCGGCAGAATGCCAAAGACCCCGTCCGCGGCCTCTGCCACGATCCGGCGCACATGATCATGCCGCGTAACGTGTTCGGGGGTGATAATCTTAAGCTCCATCCGACCCCTCTTTGTCTTGCAGGTCGTCCACCGTGCCGATCATGTAGAAATCGGCTTCTTCGCGGTCCCCGAACTCTCCATCGAGAATACGCGCACAGCTTTTGACCGTGTCTTCCAACGCGACAAGGACACCGCTGGTGCCGGTCATTGCCTCGGTGGTGAAAAACGGCTGGGTCAGGAACCGTTCAAGCTGACGCGCCTGCCGCACGGTGGCGCGGTCCTTTTCCGACAACTCCTCGAGCCCGAGCATGGCGATGATGTCCTTTAGTTCCTCGTATTCGGCAAGCGTGTTGCGCACCGCACGGGCCACGCGGTAATGCTCGGGGCTGACCGTGCTGGGTGTCAGCATCCGCGAAAAGGATTGCAGCGGGTCGATGGCGGGATAAAGACCTTCGGACGCCTTCTTGCGCGACAGCACGATTGAGGCCGACAAATGCGAGAATGTATGCGTGGCGGCCGGATCGGTGAAATCATCGGCAGGCACATAAACCGCCTGTATGGAGGTCATCGCGGCACGGTCGGTCGAACAGATGCGCTCTTCAAGCTCGGCCAGTTCGGTGCCAAGCGTCGGCTGATATCCCACCCGGCTGGGCATCCGCCCCAAAAGCCCCGACACCTCGGAGCCTGCTTGCACGAAGCGAAAGATATTGTCGATCAGCACCAGCACATCGCGGCGCTGTTCATCGCGGAAATGTTCGGCCATGGTCAGCGCGGCGTGACCGACGCGAAAGCGCACGCCGGGGCTTTCGTTCATCTGGCCGAACACCATCACCGTGTTGTCCAGAACCCCGGCCTCTCCCATCTCGCGGTACAGCTCTTCTGCCTCGCGTGAGCGTTCGCCGATGCCGCAGAACAGGCAGACGCCTTCGTATTCGGCAACCATGTTGTGGATCATTTCGGTGATCAGAACGGTCTTGCCCACACCCGCCCCGCCGAAAAGCCCCGCCTTGCCGCCGCGTTCAAGCGGGCTGAGCAGGTCAATCGCCTTGATCCCGGTCTCAAAGATATCGCCTTCGACACGCCGCTCTGATAAAGGCACCGGATCGCGCAGGATCGGCTTGCGGGTGACATCCTCCAAGGGGGCGCCATCGTCGATGGTTTCGCCGAAGATGTTGAACATGCGCCCCAGCACCGCATCCCCCACCGGCATCTCGATCGGGCCGCCGGTGTCGCGCACACCTAGCCCCAACCGAAGATCTCCGGTCGGGTTCATCACCAGACCACGGGCGATGTCATGGGCGGGCAGTCCGGCCACCTCGATGGTGATTTCCGGATCGCTTTGGGTGACAAGACGCGATGCGATCATCGGCAGGCCATGCGTGAATCGGATTTCAGCGATACCGCCCTCGATGGCAACGATATGACCCAAGTCCTTATCCTGCGCTGGCATGTGCCACCTCCGATACTTGCCAGCTTAGGGTAATGCAACGGCGCTGGCCTTGGCCTTGATCGAAGTTAAGCCGATGTGGGTTGCGGAGGTTTCTTGGGGGTGATTGATACAAGTTAATGTGGATCGGCCTGACGCCCCTACAGTTTCAGATGGTCTGGAAATGCTCAGGAGCGACCATGTCTGATTCACCCGAAACGCCGCAGGAGTCAGAGGCCGACCTGCAATCGCGCTTTCCGACGGCCTACACGATTCTTTTCGCGCTGATCGTTCTGGTGGCGGCGCTGACCTGGATCATCCCCGCCGGACAATATGACCGCGAGATGAACGAGGAGGTCGGCCGCGAGGTCGCCGTGCCCGGCACCTACCAGACGGTCGAAAGCAATCCGCAAAACCTGATCGACGTTCTGCTGGCCCCGATTGGCGGGTTCTACGATCCCGACAGCTATGCGGCCAATGCCATCGACGTGGCGCTCTTTGTGCTGTTGCTGGGTGGGTTTCTCGGGGTGGTCAATGCCACCGGGTCCATCGACACCGGTATGCGATCCGCGATGCGCGCGATGGAGGGGCGCGAAATCTGGATGATCCCGATTTTGATGGCGCTCTTCGCCGCCGGTGGCACGACCTATGGCATGGCCGAGGAAACGCTGGCCTTCTACGCCATCCTTTTGCCGCTGGTGCTGCGGGCGGGCTACGATGCCGTGACCGGGGTCGCGATCATCTTGATTGGCGCGGGCATCGGCGTGCTTGGCTCTACCATCAACCCTTTTGCAACGATCATCGCCTCGGATGCAGCCTCGATCCCGTTCACCGATGGCATGATCCTGCGGTTTGTCATCCTGATCGGCGGGCTGGTGATCTGCGTGGCCTACGTGATGCGCTATGCCGCGCGGGTAAAGGCCGAACGCGCGGCATCGGTGGTGGCACGGCAATGGGACGCGCATGAGCGGCATTTCCTGAAAGGCAGCGGCGGCGAAACCGCCGAGGATAGCCTGACCGGCACGCAGAAGATCATCCTGATCCTGTTTGCGGCCACCTTCATCGTGATGATCTGGGGGGTGTCCAGCCAAGGCTGGTGGATGGCCAAGATGGGCGCGCTTTTCCTTGGTGCGGCGATCGTCACCGGGATCATTGGCCGTCTGGGCGAGAAGCGGCTGACCGGGGCCTTCCTTGATGGTGCGCGCGACCTTTTGGGCGTTGCGCTGATCATCGGGCTGGCCCGCGGCATCGTCGTGGTGATGGAGAACGGGCGCATCGCCGACACCATCCTGCATGCCTCGGCCGCCACGCTGGGCGAGATGTCCAATATCGCCTTCATCTCAACCATGTTCGGCATCGAGGTTGGCATGAGCTTTTTCGTGCCGTCCTCTTCGGGGCTGGCGGTTTTGTCGATGCCCATTCTGGCCCCGCTGGCCGATTTCGCCGGGGTCGGGCGCGATCTGGTGGTCACGGCCTATCAATCGGCCAACGGTCTGGTGAACCTGATCAATCCGACATTCGCGGTGGTGATCGGCGGGCTGGCCATCGGCCGGGTGCCTTATGACCGCTGGATCGTCTTCATCTGGCCGCTGCTGGTGATCCTGACGGTCTTCATCATGGGCGCGCTGGCGGTCAGCGCCACGATGGGAGGTGCCGGATGAGCGATCTTGAACTTGGCGTGCACTCCGAAACTGGTCGTCTGCGGCAGGTGATCGTCTGCAAACCCGGTCGCGCGCATCGGCGTCTGACGCCGCAGAACTGCGATGATCTGCTGTTTGACGATGTGTTCTGGGTGAAACAAGCGCAGAAAGACCATGATGTCTTTGCCGATCTGATGCGGGGCGAGGGGGTTGAGGTGCTGGATACCGGTGCCTTGCTGGGCGAGGTTCTGGACAGCCCAGAGGCGCGTGCCTGGGTGCTGGATCACCGGATTACGCCACAAGAGATCGGGGTTGGCATGCTCGACGATCTGCGCGCCTGGCTGGACGACCTGCCGGGCCATCGGCTGGCCGAATTCCTGATGGGTGGGCTGACGGTGGACGACCTGCCGTTCGAGCCTGCGGGCATGTTTGGGGCCTATCTGGGGCGGCTTGGCTTTGTGTTGCCGCCGCTGCCCAACACGCTTTTCACCCGCGACAACAGTGCTTGGATTTACTCGGGCGTGACCCTCAACCCGATGTATTGGCAGGCGCGACGCCCCGAAACGCTGCTGACCGCTGCGATCTACCGGTTTCACCCGAAATTCGCGGGCCGAGCCAAGGTGCTCTGGGGCGATCCGACGCGGGACTTTGGGCGCGCGACACTGGAAGGCGGCGACGTGATGCCAGTGGGCGGCGGGCTGGTCCTGATCGGCATGGGCGAGCGCACCTCGCCGCAGGCCGTGGGCCTGCTGGCCGAGGCGCTGTTCGATCAGGGCCGTGCGACCCGCGTGCTGGCCTGCCAGCTGCCAAAATCGCGCGCGGCGATGCATCTTGACACGGTGTTCACCTTTTGCGGCGGCGAGGTGGTGACCAGCTTTACCGAGGTCGCAGCCGAGATGAGTGTTTACGACCTGCATCCCGGGGAAGGCCGCCAGCCACTTGATATCCGCCGGATCGACCGTCCGCTCTTTGACGTTTTGGCCAAGGCGATGGGCTTTAAAAAGCTGACCGTCGTGCCAACCGGCGGCGCCGACACGTTCGAGGCGTCGCGCGAGCAGTGGAACGATGGCAACAACGTCTTGGCGCTGCGCCCCGGCCTCGTCGTCGGCTACGACCGCAATGACGACACCAATGCAGCATTGCGCGCCGAAGGCATCGAGGTGCTGGAGGCACCGGGCGCAGAGCTTGGCCGGGGTCGTGGCGGCGGGCGCTGCATGAGCTGCCCAACCATCCGTGATCCCGTATAGGAGGCACCCATGGCCTACAATCTCAAGAACCGTCACTTCCTGAGCCTGCGGGATTTCACGCCCGCCGAAATCGGTTTTCTGCTGAAGCTGTCGGCGGACCTCAAGGCCGCGAAATATGCCGGCACCGAACGCGAATTGCTAAAGGGCAAGGAGATCGCGTTGATCTTCGAAAAAGACAGCACCCGCACCCGTGCAGGCTTTGAGGTGGCCGCGCATGATCAGGGGGCGAATGTCACCTACCTTGGTCCCTCGGGCTCGCATATCGGGCGCAAAGAAACGGTGAAGGACACCGCCCGCGTGCTGGGCCGCATGTTCGACGGGATCGAATATCGTGGCTTTGGCCAGACGGTTGTTGAGGATCTGGCCAAACACGCCGGTGTGCCGGTCTGGAACGGGCTGACGGACGCGTTTCACCCGACACAGATCTTGGCCGATTTCCTGACCATGCAGGAACACGCGCAGAAACCGTGGCGCGAGATTGCCTTTACCTTCATGGGCGACGCCGCCAACAACATGGGCGACAGCCTGCTGATCGGCGGGGCCAAGATGGGGATGGATGTGCGGCTCTGTGCGCCGCGCGCCTGCTGGCCCGACAAGGCCATCGAGACCGAGGCGCGCAGCATCGCGCAGGAAACGGGCGCGAAGGTGCTGATCTCGGAGGACGTGGGCAAAGCTGCGCTCGGAGCGGATTTCATCTATACCGACGTTTGGGTGTCGATGGGTGAGCCCAAGGAGAAATGGGCCGAGCGGATTGAGTTGTTGAAGCCCTACCGGGTGACAGCGGATGTCATGCTGGGCACCGGCAATCCGCGCACGCGTTTCCTGCATTGCCTGCCCGCGTTTCACAACGCCGAGACCGAGATGGGCGCGCAGATCGAAAAGGAATTCGGTATCTCGGAAATGGAAGTGACCGACGAGGTGTTCGAAAGCCCGGCCTCCATCGTCTTCGATCAGGCCGAGAACCGGCTGCATACGATCAAGGCGGTCCTTGTCGCCACGTTGGGGGGCTAAGGCCATGCTTGTGGTGATCGCCCTTGGCGGCAATGCGCTGCTGCGCCGGGATCAAAGCCTGACCGCCGAAAACCAGCGCGAGAATGCCCGCATCGCGGCCCGTGCGCTGGCCGCGGTGGCGCGCGCCGGGCATGATCTGGTGATCACGCATGGCAACGGGCCGCAGGTTGGTCTGCTGGCCTTGCAAGGCATGGCTTACAAACCCGACGAGACCTATCCGCTTGATATGATGGGGGCCGAGACAGAAGGCATGATCGGCTACCTGATTGAACAAGAGCTTGAGAATGCTCTGAACCACGACCGCACGGTGGCCTCGTTGCTGACGCAGGTGCGTGTTGACCCGGACGATCCGGCCTTTGCCAGCCCGACGAAATTCGTCGGACCGGTCTATGACCACGACGAGGCCGAGCGCGTGGCAGACCGGCACAATTGGTCCATCGCGCAGGATGGCCAGACATGGCGCAGGGTCGTGCCGTCGCCCGCGCCGGTCGAGATCCCCGATCTCAAGGTGATCCGCCTGCTGTTGCTGCATGGCACCATCGTTATCTGCGCGGGCGGCGGCGGCATCCCGGTGATCGCAAACCCCGACGGGACGCTGACGGGGGTTGAAGCCGTGATTGACAAGGATGCAACCAGCGCCCTGCTTGCCGAGGGGCTGGGGGCTGACGCGCTGCTGCTGCTGACGGATGTTGACGGCATATATCGCAACTTTGGCGGCGACACGGCCACCCGGATCGACCGGCTGACACCCCAAGAGGCGCGCAAGCTTGATCTGCCCCAAGGGTCGATGGCCCCCAAGGCCGAGGCCGCAGCCCAGTTTGCAAACGGTGGATCATCGCGAGTTGCCGGGATCGGTCGGCTGGCAGACGCGCTTGCGATCCTTGAAGGGGACGCCGGAACACGCGTTATGGGGGCCGAACGCACCT
Source organism: Roseovarius gahaiensis (assembly GCF_011601345.1). Taxonomy (GTDB): domain Bacteria; phylum Pseudomonadota; class Alphaproteobacteria; order Rhodobacterales; family Rhodobacteraceae; genus Roseovarius; species Roseovarius gahaiensis. The sequence continues at coordinate 303 of NZ_JAAORB010000032.1, read as the reverse complement.
GAACGACCGGCAACACGCAGAGCGCCCCCCACCAAAACCGCGGGCTGACGGGGTGTCAGATTGCCAATGATCCGGGCGTTTGTAATCGGCAGCTGACTTTTACCCAGCCGGAGCAGGAGAGTCGAAACCCACCCGATCGACCCACTGCAAACCCGCAGCCTCAAAAGACGTCAACATCATGATTTATGTAGGAAATACTAAGGTCACGACAGCGAGATCAGCAGATGTTGTCAACGGCGGAGTAAAACCCGACCAAAGGGCGGCGCAAAATTAGGCCACTTTGGGGTTGGGCGTGAAGGGCGC
>NZ_JAAORB010000031.1 GCF_011601345.1 Roseovarius gahaiensis | reverse complement strand
GAGGAAGATCACAACAGATTCGCTGAAGCGGACCGGCTGGAAGCCGGTGGCTTCGATCCATTAGGTGGAAAGTGAATTGCTCGGCTATTTCGCGCAGCAAACGAATATCCTTAAACATACTTTAGAATATCCCATTGTATGCCAAAGATCACTTTTTGATGTATTTGATCCTAGTATATACGACAGATAGCCAGTTCAGGTGAACTAAGGAGTAAAAATGTTGAGCACGGTTTATCGAGTTATCATTCAATCCATCCTCGCGACCCTAGCTTTGGCCGGGACAGCGCTTGCGTCCGAGCTTCCCGCGCCGAAGGAGGATGTGATCCTGACGGTCACCGGCTCAATTGGTGCAACAAACAGCGAGACGGCGGCGCTATTCGATTTGGCAAGTCTGCAAGACTTGGGCCAAAGCGAATTCACCACGTCAACAATTTGGACCGACGGTGAAAACACATTCACCGGTGTTTCTCTGGCCACACTTTTGAACGCAGTCGGTGTTGAGACCGGAACAGTGAATGCCACGGCGATCAACGACTACTCCGTAACCTTTCCCGTCGCAGAAGCCTTGGCTGATGATGCGATCATTGCGTATGAAATGAACGGCAAACAATTAAGCATGCGCGAAAAGGGCCCGCTCTGGATCGTCTATCCATATGATGACGATAACAAATACAAGTCAGAGACTTACTATTCACGCAGCATCTGGCACCTCGATCGAATAGAGATCTCATCACAGCCATGACTCTCGTCGATTGCAGAGATAAAAAATGATCAAGGGACTGTCCCCTTTTCTTCCCAGACCAACTGGCCGAAGACCCATTTTTATTGGCCTCATTGGCACTTTCATCATCACGATGATCGCACATTTCGGAATCGGTGTGCGCACCCAACTGCATGATCTTGCAACGGCCAATTCCGACAGCATCCAATGGAACATGTCACAAGCCGAGGTCGAGCACCTTGCTTTCTTACTTGCGACCAAAAGTGCACTTGGCCAAGCAGAAGGCCCGCTGGATGACGTACGCAGGCGATTCAATGTGCTCTACAGTCGCATTTCCGCGTTGGAGGTCGGAGAGCAATATTCAAGTTTGCGCCAATTATCCGCTCCCGCGGCCAGCCTGGATAAAATGCGTCGTTTCCTTGATCGCAACGCACCTCTCATAGACTCTGATGATGCGACGCTGCGGGCAAACCTGACAGCCATTGTTGATGATGCGCTGCAGGCCCACGCGGCCGTGCGAGATTTTTCATTGCAAGGCATTAGTCACTTTTCGGATTTAAAGGATAAAAGCCGGAGTGAAATCTCCCGTACCCTTCTAAGTATCGCCCTGCTGTCTGCGCTTTTGTTTCTTCTGTTATGCCTGATGGTTGTCATTCTAAGCAGGCTCAACACTACAAACCAGCGACGGGCGCGGCAAATGGAGCTGGACGGGTCACGCCTGTCCGCCATCGTGAGCACGTCGCTGGACGCGATCATGGTTGTGTCCAGTGATGGCCGGGTCATCGAGTTTAATGGAGCTGCCGAGGAAATTTTTGGCTACAGTCAGGCGGATGTAATAGGCCAGAATATGGCAGACGTGATTGTCCCGGACCACCTCCGCGACGCCCACCTCGCAGGCATGAAACGTTATCATACCGACGGATCGACGAATGTTATCGGCAAAGGACGTTTTCGCATCGACGCAAAACGCAAGTCCGGTGACGTTTTTCCCGCCGAGCTATCAATCCAAACCGCGCGCGGTGAAGATGGCGAGATTTTCGTGCCCTACATTCGCGACATCTCAAAAGAGGTCGCTGCAGAAAACGAGTTGCGCGAAGCACGTGACAGAGCGCTCGCAGGGGAAAAATCGAAGGCGCGGCTGCTCGCGGTGATGAGCCATGAGATTCGCACACCACTAAACGGGCTACTTGGCACGATGGAGCTTTTGTCTCAGACAGACCTGACAGAGCAGCAGACAAAGTATCTGGGCATCATGGGAAAATCAGGCAAGCTCTTGTTATCCCATGTCAATGACGTGCTGGACGTTTCCCTGCTTGAGGCCGGGCATATGGAGATTAAAAGCAGTGTTTTTGACCTGAATAAATTGATCCGTGATGTGGTCGACAGTCAAAGCGCCAACGCCAAAAGCAACGCAAACGACTTGGTGTTCGAAGGGCATGCGCCTGAGTTTCTTGTTAACTGCGATCCAGTTCGGGTTCGGCAAATTTTGCTTAATCTCGTCGGCAACGCAATTAAATTCACCCGCAATGGCCGGGTCACCATCGAAACCGAACCGCTGGAGCATAGCGCGTATTACGAGATACGCGTCATTGACGACGGCGTCGGCATTCCCGAGGAGAATATTGAAAAAATCTTCGAGGACTTCATCACGTTAGACAGTACATTTGGCCGCAAATCCGAAGGGACTGGCCTTGGGCTCGGCATCGTTCGGCGGATCGTTGACGCGCTGGATGGCTCCATGGGCGTGGCAAGCGAAGTGGGCCAAGGCAGCCTGTTTTGGGTCCGCCTGCCAATCGGATTGACCCAAGAGGTTTCATCGCAAACTGTCGAGGCAACCGAAAGCCATGCACAGTCGAGCGAACAAGTTGCTTGTCGCGAGGTGAAACCCTTGGACATTTTGATGGTCGAAGACAATGAAATCAATCGGGTCATCGCAAGCGAGTTTATGGCCCTTGATGGCCATAATATCGTTCTTGCGCATGACGGGCGCGAAGGTGTTGCATTTGCCGATCAACAGCATTTCGACCTGATCTTGATGGACATCAGCATGCCAGATATCGATGGGATCGAAGCCACAAAGAGAATTCGCGCCGGAAACGGCCCCTCGCGCGATACCCCGATTGCGGCGCTTACGGCCCATGCGCTTGAGGACGATATACGACAGTTCAAGGCGGCTGGCATGTGTGACGTTATTTCCAAGCCGGTCTCGGGCGAAAATCTGCGCTCTGCCGTTATTCGCTTGTCCACCGGCGGACAAGCCGAGACGGTTGAAACGGATGCTAGCGACGTTGTTGATGCTGTGGTGGTGCAGGAATTCAAAGAACAGCTAGGAGAGGACAAGTTTCGCGAAATCGTGCAGAAACTCTGCCAAGAGATGGACGAGGAAATCCCAGCCATCGCACGATCGCACGCGCCTTCTTGTGATCACAAAGCGCTCGCCCAAAAGGCCCATAAACTTAGAGGTTCCGCGTCTGTCTTGGGCGCAGCCAAATTGACAAGGCACCTGCAAAAAATCGAAAATTCCGCCGAAATGAACGATTCAGACGCTCAAACTGAGCATCTGCAGAATGTGGAAATTCTCTGGGAAACAACGCGTTGCGCGCTTCTTAAGCAGGTATCCCCTTGAGGCCATAGCCACTTGGGCACTGTCGGGCGTGTATGTGGTCGTCGTCAGACAATTTGGCACAGGTGAGCAGGGTTTCGTTTGCAAGCTCTTGCGCATCTTTGCCCGCGCCACCGCTGATGCTGTCACCGCGACCCCACTGATAAGCGAGCACCGCGCGGGATTTCCGTGACCGTCAGGCCGGCGTTACATCTGCCGTGTCAGGTCATGTTGCATGAAAAAAAATAGCAGCGCCCGGCAAAATGAGATGGGGGTCTAATTTCGCTATGGCGCTGCCAGCCCGATCCGGGGGGTGAGTGTGGTGGGGTTCTAACCGGATCGTGCATCCCTGAAAACTTTAAAGGTCAATCTGTCACGCGGCAGAGGCCTTTGACATGATGAAGCTCGACGTGACCTTTTTACCGTTCAACGCAATGTCACCGGCGGCTTTCATGGCCAGCCAAATAGACGTTTGTGAAAGAGGCGACTTGAGGGTGATGTCAAATTTCTGATCCTCTTCGACCAATTCAAAGGAGCTCGTTTCAAACTCGTCCGACAGAACCACGATTGGGCAGTCGGGGTAGGCCTCGTTTGCGGCACACATGAACGTCCCGAATGCGGGCGCATCACCAACAAAACTGTCGCGTTCGACGAATACAAGATCCGCCAAGTCTGCGAACCGGAACAGCCATTCGTAAAATTGCGACGGCTCGTAGACCATGACGACATCAAGGTCAAAAATGGTCTCGAGCCAGATCTGCAGGTTCATCGTGTTTTGAGAGCATGACGCGAAGACAATCGCGGTACCCTTCTCGAAGACGTTTCTTTGTTTCAGATCTGTCGCGGTTGCTTCAATCGATGTGGACTTTATGTCAGCCATTCGGCGATCGTATTCGTCAAATAATTTCTGAGAGAGCCCGCCGTCATTCCAGGATGACTTAGCCGGGGCGTCCTTGGAAAACCCAGAGCTAATTTTACCGAAGCGGTCAATCAGTTTGTGAAAAAAGGGATAACTCATTTTTTGAACCACGCTCGCTTTTGGGTGGCGCATGCCAGACGCGCTCTGGACCCGGTTGATGACGTTTCGAAACCGCTTGTGGATCTCGGCAAAACGCCTTTCTCCACTGTGGGCGACTCGGGTAAATGGCTTAAAGTGAGCCTGTTTGCGCCGTACCCTGCTATTTTGAATTCTAGATTTGCACTGCGTTGCATCAGGCCTGCGTACGCTCCGAACCCCACGTGGACATACGTCACACGTGGCTTTACAGCTACTTTTCGCAGTTGCGCTGGCTGATGCGTGACGCAAGGGAACGGTTACCTTGCCGAAATGTATTTAGCATTTTCACAGTCGGTCACAGGACCAGCACCTTCATGGGGCGAAAATAGATACTGTTTTGATTATGAGGTGCGTTTGGCGACAGCACCAATGCGCAAACGGCTAAGGCCCGGCGCAGAAGCGTGAGGCCGCAATACAAAAGTATAGCGGGGTGATTGCCCTACTTCGGCCCCCTTGGATTCAAAATGGACACACGTCGCGGCATGCCAGCCCCCTATAGGTCCGTTAAACTTCGTTGAAACAGGGATGCCCCAAGCACGGCACCGCCCGATCAAGTCGTGAAACCTTTGGCTTTTGGCCTGGTGCTTTTCCCGATTCGATGCATCATCAAGCTACGCCGTAAAGGCGTGAATTCCCTGCGAAACAAATCGCGCGGCCATGGTTGCGCAAACATCTGCCAAAATATGTATGCGACTGTATGCCGTGGCCACCATCAGAATATTGATATTGCGCACATAATTCACTGTATTGAAAATAAATTTTCAATGGCGCAATCGTTTTATGAAAAAAATTTACATATAATCCGCTGAAAACAATATAAATTTAAACATCGTGTTAATTTTATGCTATTCCGCTACCACAAGTTGATTTTGCCCACCCGCGAAGGAGAGACGCGGCTAGTGCAAATGAAACGTCGGAGGGGGACTAATGATTAATACACCGACAGCTTCGGTCGGCAACGCCTTGGCGCGAGCTTGGGTGAACGCATTCACCGCGAGCGATCCAATTGGTCGCCCGCGAAGCTGTTTGTGGAATGTTTCGCGCGTGACCTTCGACCTTACATCAGACTGCGGAGGTCCCTATGGACGGAACAGCCACACCTAAAACACCTGCCAACCTTGTTCTGCTGGGGCCACCGGGCGCTGGTAAGGGCACCCAAGCCCGAAAACTGGAAGAGACATTTGGCCTTGTCCAACTGTCTACCGGGGATTTGCTGCGCGCCGCGGTGGCTGCCGGAACGGAGGCTGGAAAACAAGCCAAGGCCGTGATGGAAGCCGGCGACTTGGTCAGCGACGATATCGTTATTGCCATCCTGCGGGATCGGCTGGCCGACCCAGATTGTGCCAATGGCGTGATCCTTGATGGTTTTCCGCGCACCACGGTTCAAGCCGAAGCGCTGGACGGGTTGATGCAAGAGATCGGGCAGACCATCACCGCCGCGATCAGCCTTGATGTCGAGGATGCGGCCATGATCGAGCGGATTTCGGGGCGGTATACCTGTGCGGGCTGTGGCGAGGGCTATCACGACAGTTTCAAGCAACCAGCTGTCGAAGGTGTGTGCGACGCCTGCGGCGGCACCAAGATGAGCCGACGCGCCGACGACACCGCCGAAACGGTTGGTCAACGGCTCAAGGCTTACCACGCACAAACCGCGCCGCTGATCAGCTACTACGACGGCAAAGGCGTGTTGCAGCGGGTTGACGCCATGGGCCAGATCGACGCCATCACCACCAAAATGGCAACGATTGTTCAAAAAACAATCGCCTAAGCAAGAGCGGGCGCAGGGCATATCCCGCGCTCAAATTAGAAACCGGAAAGGGAGGACAAAAATGTCCGAAAAATCATCTGACAACGCATATTGGTCCGCCAACTTGCGCCTGATTCTAGGAAGCCTGATCATCTGGGCGATCGTGTCGTTCGGCTTTGGCATTTTGCTGCGCCCAATGCTGTCGGGCATTGCCGTGGGCGGCAGTGACTTGGGCTTTTGGTTCGCGCAGCAAGGATCGATCTTGGTATTTCTGTGCCTGATCTTCTTTTACGCGTGGCGCATGAACAAACTCGATGCCGAATACGGCGTCGGTGAAGAATAAGGAACGCGGAAATGGACCAGTTTGTAATCAACCTGTTGTTTGTGGGGGCGTCCTTTGCGCTTTACATCGGCATCGCAATTTGGGCCCGTGCGGGCTCAACCTCGGAATTCTACGCCGCCGGGCGTGGGGTTCACCCTGTCACCAACGGCATGGCCACTGCGGCCGACTGGATGTCGGCGGCCTCGTTCATCTCGATGGCGGGCCTGATTGCCTTCACCGGCTATGACAACTCGTCGTTCCTGATGGGTTGGACCGGCGGCTATGTGCTGCTGGCGTTGCTGCTTGCGCCTTACTTGCGCAAGTTTGGCAAATACACCGTCTCGGAATTCATCGGTGATCGCTTCTACAGCTCGACCGCGCGCATGGTTGCCGTGATCTGCCTGATCGTGGCGTCGACCACCTATGTGATTGGCCAGATGACCGGCGTCGGCGTGGCCTTTGGCCGCTTTTTGGAAGTGTCCAACACCGCCGGTCTGCTGATCGGGGCTTGTGTGGTCTTTGCTTACGCCGTGTTCGGCGGGATGAAGGGCGTGACCTATACGCAGGTTGCGCAGTACTGCGTTCTGATCCTTGCCTATACGATTCCGGCAATCTTCATTTCGCTGCAACTGACCGGCAACCCGATTCCGGCGCTCGGCCTTTTTGGTGACCATGTCGCCAGCGGCGAGCCGCTTTTGGCCAAGCTGGACCAGATCGTCACCGAACTGGGCTTTGCCGAATACACTGCGCATCATGCCGACACGCTGAACATGGTTCTGTTCACCTTGTCGCTGATGATCGGCACCGCGGGCCTGCCGCATGTCATCATGCGCTTCTTCACCGTGCCCAAGGTTTCGGACGCCCGCTGGTCTGCCGGCTGGACACTGGTTTTCATTGCACTGCTGTATCTGACGGCCCCGGCTGTTGGCGCAATGGCGCGCATGAACATCACCGAATTGATGTGGCCGGAAGGCACCAACAGTCAGGCTGTTTCGGTCGAGCAGATCGAAAATGACCCGGCGTATGAATGGATGGCCACATGGCAAAAAACCGGCCTTCTTGGCTGGGAAGACAAGAACGGCGATGGCCGGATCCAGTACTACAACGACGCCTCGGACGAGATGCAGGCCAAAGCCGCTGAAGAGGGGTGGGAAGGCAACGAGCTGACCAACTTCAACCGTGACATCCTTGTGCTTGCAAACCCTGAGATTGCCAACTTGCCCAGTTGGGTGATCGGCCTTGTGGCCGCCGGTGGCCTTGCCGCCGCGCTATCCACTGCAGCCGGTCTGTTGCTGGCGATTTCCTCGGCGGTCAGCCATGACTTGATCAAGGGACAGTTCAATCCGAACATCTCGGAGAAGGGCGAGTTGCTATCGGCGCGGATTGCGATGGCCGTGGCCATTGCCGTGGCAACCTATCTGGGCCTCAACCCGCCGGGCTTTGCTGCGCAAACCGTGGCGCTTGCCTTTGGCCTTGCGGCGGCGTCGATCTTCCCGGCGCTGATGATGGGCATCTTTACCAAGGTGAACAACAAAGGTGCCGTGGCGGGTATGCTGGCCGGTCTGATCGTTACGCTGGTCTACATCTTCCTGCATAAGGGTTGGTTCTTTATTCCTGACACGAACACGTTCAGCGATGCCGATCCGTTGCTGGGCACGATCAAATCAACCTCGTTCGGTGCGATCGGTGCGATGATCAACTTTGCGGTTGCCTTCCTCGTGTCGAAATCGACCGATCCGATCCCGCAGGAGATCGAAGAACTGGTCGAAAGCGTCCGTGTGCCGCGCGGGGCCGCCGCTGCGACAGCCGATCACTAAAAAAAAGGGGGGCGCGTATTCGCGCCCCCTGCCCTTTGGGATCATAGAACGCTAAGCTTGGCTTGCGCGTTCTGCACCAGCCGCAACACACCCGCGGCACCACCCACAGAATTTTAGCGCCGTCACAGGAGGGCCCGCATGCCTCAGGATCAAGCCACCATCTTGGATAGCCTGTCCCGCCATGCCCCGTTTGACATGCTTACCCCCGAAACACGGGCCGATCTGGCACCTGAAATCACCCGCATCACGGCTGACCCCGGTCAAGTGCTCTTTCACGCGGGCGATCCGCTGGATGGGCTTTACCTGATCGAGACGGGCCTGCTCGATATCATTTCGCAAGACGGCGACCTGATCACGCAGCGCGGACCGGGCGACGTGATGGGCGAGCGCGCGCTGATGCGCGACGACAAGGCAACCTTGGGCGCGCGCGTTGCCGAAACCGCCAGTTTCTTGATGATTCCGGCAAGGCGGTTCCGCGCGCTGATGGCCGATGTGCCCGCCTTCGCCGAATGGTTTCGCCCCGGCAAAGCCGTGTCTGCCGAGGTTGCGGGCGCAAGCGACACCGGCCTGACCTCGCTACAGGTATCCGACTTGATGACAGGTGCGCCGCTATCCTGCCCCCCCAACGAAACGGTTCAGGCGGTCGCCCGCACCATGCGCGACAAGTCGATTTCATCGCTGCTGGTAATGGATGACAAAACGCTGAACGGCATCATCACCGTGCATGACATGACCAACAAGGTTCTGGCCGAAGGCCTCGGCGGAGATGTCTTGGTGTCGCAGGTCATGACCCCCGATCCAATCACCATTTCGCCCGACGCCCTTGGGCTGGACGCGCTATTGCTGCTGGCCAACCACAAGTTCAATCATTTGCCCGTGGCAAAAGGTGACAGGGTTGTGGGCATGCTGACCCGGACCGACCTGATCCGCCAGCAGGCGACAACCGCCAGCCATATCGCCGCCGATATCGTGCAATGCGACACGGCTGAGGACATGGCCAAGGTCATGGAACGCGTGCCCAAATTGCTCGCGCAACTGGTCAGTGAAGGCGTCAAACATCAGGCCATCACCCGCCGCATCACCAACGTGACCGATGCAATCACCCGCCGCCTGCTGGTGCTGGCCGAGCGCAAACTGGGCCCGCCGCCGGTGCCGTATCTCTGGCTGGCCTGCGGCTCTCAGGGGCGGCAAGAACAAACCGGCATCAGCGATCAGGACAACTGCCTGATCCTTGACGATGCCTTCAAGCCCGAGCACGACACCTATTTCGCGCAGCTTGCACAGTTCGTCTGCGACGGGCTGAACACCTGCGGGTTCGTCTATTGCCCGGGCGACATGATGGCCACGACGCCCCGCTGGCGACAACCGCGCAAAGTGTGGCGCGATTATTTTACCACGTGGATCAACGAGCCGGACAACGAGGCGCAAATGCTGGCCTCGGTCATGTTCGATCTGCGCCCGATCAGCGGCGAAAGCGCGCTTTTTGAAAACCTGCAACACGAGGTTTTGAAAAAGGCCAAAGCCAATTCCATCTTTGTGGCGCATATGGTGTCAAACTCTCTCAAGCACACGCCGCCGCTCAGCCTGTTTCGAGGGTTCGCGCTTATCCGCTCGGGCGAGCATAAGAACACAATTGATTTAAAGCTGTCCGGCGTGGTGCCCGTGGTGGATCTGGCGCGGGTCTATGCCCTGCAAGGCGCCTTCGAGGCCGCCAACACCCGCGAACGTCTGGAATTGGCGCAAGAGCACGGGATCATTTCACCTTCGGGCGCATCCGACCTTTTGGATGCCTATGATATGATTGCCGAAACCCGTCTACGCCATCAGGCCGCGCAGCTGCGCAAGGATCAACATCCCGACAACTTCCTGTCGCCTGTTCAGTTATCCGAGCTTGAGCGAAATCACCTGCGCGATGCCTTTATGGTGATCAAAACCATGCAATCGGCGCTTGGCCGCGCATCATAAGGAAAAGGAGCGCCGATGTTTCTGGAACTCATCGCCACCTTCACTGCCGCTTTGGGCGCGGCAGGATTGGTCTTGCTGATCAACAAGCTGACGGGCGGACGCCTGCCCAAATGGGTCATGCCGGTGGCCGCTGGCCTGACGATGATCGCTTATGCGGTCTGGTCTGAATACAGCTGGGCCAGCCGAACGCAGGCGGAATTGCCCCCCGGTATGGTCGTTGTAAAACCGATCGAACGGCAAGTGTTCTGGAAACCATGGACATACATCAAGCCGCAGGTGACCGCCTTGGCGGTGCTGGATCACGCAGGCATGAAAACCCAGCCCAACAACGCCGACATCAAGCTTGCCGACCTATATGTTTTTGCCCGGTGGCGGCGCACGGCCATGGTGCCGCAATTTCTGGATTGCGCGCGTGGGATGCGGGCCGATGTGTCGGATGCGGCCTTGGCGGACCCTGCTCAGGCCCAATGGCGCCCAGTGGCCGCCGACGATCAGGTTCTTGAAATCGCCTGCGCCCCGCTGGCATCCGACCTCCAACCGGATCAGACCGATGGCTGATAAAACCGTCTTGATTGTCGACGACGAAGACAACTTTGCGCATGCGCTTGATATCGTGCTGTCGCGGCACGGGTATCGCACCCGGCGCGCCGCGGATGGCACCAGCGCGCTTGCCGCCCTGCAAGACGGTTCAATTGATGTGGTGTTGCTTGATATCTTGTTGCCCGACCGGTCCGGCTTTGAAATCTGCCAAGCCATCCGCCAAACAGTCGGCCTTCGCGATCTGAGGGTGATTATGATGACCGCCCGAGGCAGTCAGGCCGAACGCCGCAAGGGCTTGGCCCTTGGGGCCGACGCGTTTTTGATCAAACCCTTTCCGACTTCGGAGCTGGTCCGTGAAATCAACATTTTGACAGGGAAGGGCCGCGATGCGTGAACGGTTGGGCCTGAGACTGCGTTTCGTTTTGTTCTTTGCCGCTTTGGCCTTGGCCGGCGCGGGATTGATCACCGGCGGCTTGTGGTTAGGGCACGCCCGCTATGGTGGCCCGATCGAAGGCTTTGTGATTGCCGGGCTGATCGCGATTTTCGGGCTTGTCGGGATCACGGTATGGATCGGCTTTCTGTTCGATGAAAACGTGGCGCGCCCGGTGCTGGCTTTGGCGTCAGATCTGCAAACCCGCGCGCGGGCCAAGGTGGACCAACGGATCGACCAGACACAGGCGCGCCACCTTGGGGCCTTGGCCCCGGCGGCCAATGCCATGCACGCCGCCTTGGCCGAAGCCCGCAAGGCGCAAGCCCAAGCCATAGAAGATGAAACCGCCGCAATTCGGCGCGAAAAGACCCTGTTCGAAGCGCTTTTGCATGACCTGACAGAAGGTGCCGTGGTGCTGACGCCGGACCGGCGGGTCATGCTCTATAACCGCGTGGCCCAACAGCTTTTCTGCGATATCGGGCTGGACCGGAAAATTGACCGGTTTTTATGTGCCGAGCCGCTTTTGCACGCGATCGAACGCCTGTCAGTCAAGCAAGACCGTGGCGATGACGGCGCGGAACGGTTTTTGTCGATCACCGCAGAGGGGAGCCGTTTGGTCATGGGGCGTGTCAGCCCGATCCACGGTGACGATCAGATCGCGGGGCATGTCTTGGTCTTTCACGATGCCACCGACGATCTGCGCAGCCACGCCGAGCAAGATCATCTGACCCACACCCTGCTGGAGGATCTCAGACGCCCCGCTGCGGCGTTGACTGCGCTTTTGGATGCGGCGGACCTTGACCGCACCCCCGCCACCGCAGACTTGGGTCAAGCCATGCGCGATGAACTGGATCGGCTGTGCAGTCGTCTGCACAGCGGCGGGGAAAGTTATGGTCGCCAGATCGCGGCGCATTGGCCGATGGCGCAGGTTTGTGTGAACGACATCTTTGATACGCTTACGGCGCGCGGTCTGGCGCGGGCCAACCGGGTGGACCCGCCTGTATTCCTTCACTGTGACGGGTTTGCGGTGGCCGCTTTGCTGGCCCGAGTCATCGACGGTCTTTGCGCTGACGGCAGCCGTCAAGCCATCACCTTGGGGGCCGAGGCCCTGAACAAGGAAATCTGGCTAACCCTTGGCTGGCAGGGGTCCGATGTTACCGAAGACCAACTGGAAAGCTGGCTATGTCAGCCCTTGTCGGACGGCTACGGAGAGTATTCGGGCCGCGATGTTCTGGACAGCCACCGCACCGAAATCTGGTGTGACCCAAGCCATGATGAAAACCGCATTGTCTTGCCGCTGCCTCGGGTCGGGGCACCGACACTGACGCCAAACCAGCCAAGGCCAGAATTCTACGATTTCAACCTGCCTGCACAATCCGCCGATCATGATCTGGCGGATACTCCGCTGCGCCAACTGCAATTTGTGGTGTTCGACACCGAAACAACCGGCCTGACACCACGGGACGGCGATGAAATCGTGCAAATTGCCGGTGTGAGGGTGGTCAACGGACGGATCCTGACCGGGGAGGCGTTTGATACCTTGGTCAATCCGGGCGGCCCGATCCCGCAGGCCTCGACCAAGGTGCACGGCATCAGCGCGGACATGGTGCAAGACGCGCCGGATATCGCCGAGGCCGGACGCCAGTTTCACAATTACTGCGAGGATGCCGTTCTGGTCGCCCATAACGCCCCGTTCGACATGGCATTTCTGCGCCTCAAGGAAGATCGGATCGGTCGGGCCTTTGACCACCCCACATTATGTACCGTGCTTTTGTCGGCGGCGCTGTTTGATCATTCGGGGCAGCACACACTGGATGCACTGGCCGAACGGTTCGGGGTCAGTATCCCGCCCGAGCACCGCCACACGGCGCTTGGCGATGCGATGGCGACGGCCGAAGTGTTTCTGCGCATGCTTGACGTTATGGAGGGCGCAGGGATCGTCACATTGGCCGATGCCATGGCCGCAACAGAGCGCATGGTCAAAATTCGCCGCGCGCAAGACTATTGATCTTGGTCAGGCGCAAAGCTGTCGCCTGATGCGCCCAGTGGGCAGCGGTTGGTGTTGGCCCTTCATCGTCATGTCTGCCGAATATCTGCTGGGCGGCTGATGCGTTAATCCAAACCGTCCCGCGGATTGAACACCACATAGCGCCCCCGCCCGCGATGCTTTGCGGCATAAAGCGCGTGATCGGCATCTTCGATAAGCCGTGAAACCAGCGGCACATCGTAATCACAGGTCAACGCCGCACCGATACTGGCGGAAATCTGGCAGGGTTGACCTTGGAACGTGACAGGCCGCTTGATCCGCGCGATCAGGCGCGCAGCGATGTCGCCCACTTTCGCGGCGTCGGTCACCCCCGTCAGGATGATCACAAACTCATCCCCGCCGGTGCGGGCCACCGTATCGACTTTGCGGGTTTCATCCACCATCGCCGCGGCCACGACCTGTAAAACGTGATCTCCGGCCGCGTGGCCCAGACCATCGTTCACCGCCTTGAAGTAATCCAAATCAATCTGCAGCAGGGCAAAATCCTGTTCATTGGCGATCAGACGCGCCAGAATCGCATCAAGCGCACGGCGGTTTTTCAACCCGGTCAGCGTATCGGTAAAGGCCTGTTCCTCGGCGGCCACCTTGGCGCCCTGCAACCGCTGATTCAGCTTGCGCGAGGCGTCCATCGCGGCTGACTTCGCCTCGATCAGATACAGCATTTCCACCGTTGGGTCCGTGACGGCGAAATCACCGCTGGTCAAAGAAAAGTCGCGCACGGCCTCTTGAACCGAAATCCCGAGAGACAGGTTCAGAACGGCATGGCCGCACCCGTTTTCTGGCTGCGGCCCGTGCAAAGGAACAAGAACACCCTTGAGGTCGGTGTGCGGTGGCGCGCGCATCGACAAATGCAACTTGCTGCCTGACAACCGCAGCAAGGCCAGCATGCTGCCATCACAGAGCGGGCGGCGTATCTTGAAAAGATCGAACACCGTTTGCCCGACAACCACCTGATCCGGCAACACTTTGACCAGCGTCGGCCCGGCATGCACGACCTGCCCGTGCCGATCCAGAACCGCATGCATCGGACACAGGCGATCCAGCACCGGGGCAATGCTGCAAAATTCGTGGCGGACTTTCATGACGCGCCCAATACAAATGCACGGCCTTTCCCGTGGGCCGATGCCAAAAGATGGATGCGCAACCGCTCGCAGGTATCTGTGCGGCCCAGATATTCAAGAAAGACCAAAGCCCCGTAATCGTCGGCCATCGCCCTCAATAACCCAAGAACGACGGGACCAAATCGCACCGTTGCACCGTCGGGGTTATATACATTCAGGCAGAAAACATTGGCGGATTGGTCGGCCAGTTCCAACCCCGGCACCGTCAGGTCAGACACCGCGAGGCGCGCGCGGTCCGGCAAATCGTCCAGCGAGTGCAGAAAATCCTCGAAGGTTTCGCCACTAAACCGCAACAGCCGCCGCACGGCCGCCGTGTTCGGGTGCGACACAAGATATGTTCCGATATCTTCCAAGACCTCGTCCACAGGCCGTTGCAACGCGTCTGAGGTGGCGTGCAAAACCTGCGCGGTCACCTGCGGCTCATAGATCAACATCGCCTCGAACTCGGAAAATCCAAGATCAAGCTTGCCGATGATCCCAAGCCATGTATCGCGCCCGTATGTATCGCGCACAAATCGTTCGATTGCGCGATTGACCAACCCATGCATCACACACTCCGTCAAACTCCACGCAGTGTGGATCGCAAAGGTTAAGAAGCTCCAAACAATCGCAATTGTCGGTATCACACGCCTTTTGACACGCCGCCGCTTGCCCCGGCGGCGCACGGTTGCTACATATCGGGTATCCGTTGGGGTGCCCGCAGGGCTGAGAGACCATAGTGTCAACCCATCGAACCTGATCCGGTCAGCACCGGCGGAGGGAACGGAGATGTCAGGGCTACAAAAATCGTGCCCTTTTCTTCCTTTCGTCCGGGTCTGGCGTGAACGAAAGGAAAGACAACGTGTTGCACTCCTCGAAAGCTCTCCTGATAGCGCGCGCCTTGGCCCGTGGCCTGAACCTATGCTGCTCGTCCAATATCGCCTTGAAAGGAGACCACCTTTGACACGCTTATTTGCAGTTGCCGCAAGCCTTTTGCTGGCCACACCCGCCATGGCCCAAGACAAGCTGACACTGGTTCTGGATTGGTTCATAAACCCCAATCACGGGCCCATCATCGTCGCACAGGAAAACGGCTATTTCGCCGAGGAAAACCTTGAGGTCGAGGTGATCGCGCCTGCCGATCCATCCGCGCCGCCGAAAATGGCTGCCGCAGGCAAGGCCGATCTGGCCATTTCCTATCAGCCGCAGCTGCATCTGCAAGTGGCCGAGGGCCTGCCGCTGAAACGTGTGGGCACCTTGGTGGCCAGCCCGCTGAACTGCCTGCTGGTGCTGGAAGACGGCCCGATCAACTCTGTCGCTGACCTGAAGGACGGCAAGGTGGGCTATTCCGTTGCCGGGGTAGAAGAGGCCCTGCTGACGGCCCTGCTGTCAAATGCCGGCCTGACCATGGACGACATCGAATTGATCAACGTGAACTGGTCGCTGTCGCCGTCGCTGATGTCGGGCCAAGTCGATGCCGTTCTGGGGGCGTATCGCAATTTCGAGTTGAACCAGATGGAACTGGAGGGCGTCGCAGGCCAATGCATGTTCATCGAGGAAATGGGCGTGCCCAGCTATGACGAACTGATTTACGTCACCAACCCCGAATTGGCCGATCTGGAGGCTATCAAGCGGTTCCTGCGCGCCACCGAACGGGCGACGCAGTATATCGTGAACCATCCCGACGAAAGCTGGGAGATTTTCTCGGGCACATCCGCCGACCTTCAGGACGATCTGAACCGGATGGCGTGGGACGATACGCTGCCCCGCTTTGCCCTGCGGCCCTCGGCCTTGGATCATCGGCGCTACCGCGCCTTTGGCGACTTCCTGCAAGAAGCCGGTTTGATTGATGACGCACAACCGGTTGACACATTGGCCTTGGACCCGAACGCAGAATGACGGATTACGGCACCACATTCGCAGCATGGCGCGCGGCGGCGGGCGATCACTGGCCCGCCTACACACACCATGCTTTTGTCGAGGGGCTATGCGATGGCATCCTGCCCCGCAAGGCGTTTCTGGATTATCTGGTGCAGGATTACCTGTTCTTGATCCATTTTTCGCGGGCTTGGGCCTTGGCCGTGACCAAGGCCGACACTGTCGATGAAATGCGCCTTGCCGCTGGCACGGTCAACGCGCTGATCAATGACGAGATTGCGCTACATATCCGCACCTGCGCGGCGGCGGGCCTGTCGGAAAGCGATCTGTTCGAGGCGCAGGAAAAACCCCAGAACATCGCCTACACGCGCTATGTTCTGGATGCTGGCCACGCAGGTGATTTTCTGGATTTGCTGGCCGCGCTTGCGCCTTGTGTCATGGGCTATGGCGAAATCGGCGTGCGGCTGGCGTCGCAGAAAACCTCGGACACATATGCCGATTGGATCGCGACCTATGCGGGCGCGGACTATCAACAGCTATGCCACGACGTGGGGGGGCTGATCGACGCTGCCGTGGCCCGCCGTCTGGGGGATGCGCCAGCCGCCTCGCCGCGCTGGTCGCACCTGTGCCACCGCTTCCGCACCGCAACGCGGCTTGAAGTCGGGTTTTGGGATATGGGGCTGGAGGGGTGACAGCCCCCGGCCTGCATATCCAAGGCAGCGCCCGGATCGGGGATACGGCGGTGTTCGGGCCGCTTGACCTGACCGTTGCCGGCGGCGCATGGACCTGCCTGCTTGGCCCCTCTGGCGTGGGCAAAACCACGCTTTTGCGGCTGGTCGCGGGGCTGGACCGCGTCACCAGTTTTGATGGTCAGATCACCGCGACCGATCAGCTGCCGCTTGCGGGGCGTCTGGCCCTGATGGCGCAAAGCGACCTGCTGATGCCGTGGCTGGACGTGACGGGCAACACCCTATTGGGTGCGCGTTTGCGTGGCGAGACACCCGACCGCGCCCGCGCCGCCCAAGTGTTGGCGCGTGTCGGGTTGGCCGATCACATGCACAAACGCCCCGGCCAGTTGTCGGGCGGTCAGCGGCAACGCGTGGCGCTTGCCCGGACCTTGATGGAAGATCGCGCCATCGTTTTGTTGGACGAGCCGTTTTCCGCGCTGGATGCGCGGACCCGCTCGCAGATGCAGGATCTGGCCTGTGAATTGCTCAGCGGGCGGACGGTGCTGATGGTCACGCATGACCCGGCCGAGGCCGCGCGCCTTGGCGACACGATCCTGATCATGGAACAGGGCGGCCTGTCGCCCTTTACCCCGCCGTCCGGGCCGCCACCGCGCGCCGTGGACGACCCCGCCGCCTTGCACGCGCAAGCCGCCCTATTGACCCGCCTGCGCGACAGCGCAGCCTGACACATTCGACCGGAGACCGCCATGCGCCCCACCGACCACCTGAAAGACCTGAGCGCCGACGATTGGATCGCCGTCACCCGCCACCCCTTCACCGAAGCCTTGGCCGACGGCACGCTGTCCGAAGGGGCGATGCTGCGCTATCTGGAACAAGATCACCTGTTTCTGGCCGGGTTCGTGCGGCTGTTGGCCTCGGCCGTTGCCCATGCCCCCAGCCTTCCGGATGCAATCCCGGCGGCGCAGTTTCTTGGGCTGATCACCGGCCCGGAAAACACCTATTTCCTGCGTGCGATAGCTGCTTTGGGGGGCGATCCGGACACGCCGGCCACGCCTGCGCCCGTCACCGCCGAGTTCCAAGCGCTGATGGCGCAAGCGGCAGAGTCAAAGCGGTATGAACAAATGCTGGCCGTTCTGGTTGTCGCGGAATGGAGCTATCTCGACTGGGCCACGCCCTACGCGGACCGGGCCGATGATCTGCCGTTCTGGTTTGGCGAGTGGATTGCCCTGCATTCCGGCGGCGGGTTCGAAGGCGTTGTCGCCTACCTGCGCGATCAATTGGACAGCGTGTGGCACAGGCTTGACGAACCCGAGCGCCGCGCCGTGGAAGCCACATTGGGCCTCGCGGTCGCGCTTGAGCGTCGCTTTTTCGATGCTGCCCAAGACGGGTTTGCGCAGCCATGAAAAACCTGGCCTCGATTGTCGGATCGGCCCTGTTCGCCCTTGCGATATGGCAAGCGGTGGTCACGCTGGCCGCGCCGCCATCGTATATCCTGCCGGGGCCATGGGACGTGGCACAAACGCTGTGGACGGCGCGCGGCCAAATCGGCCATCACTCGGTCTATACCATGAGCGAGGTTTTCCTTGGCCTTGCGCTTGGGGCCGTTCTTGGCGCGCTGTCGGCCATCGGGCTGGCCGCGTCACCGCTGGCGCAGGCGCTGTTGCGGCCCATGATGGTGTTCAGTCAGGCGATTCCGGTTTTCGTGCTGGCCCCGATCCTGACGCTGTGGCTGGGCTATGGCATCTGGCCCAAGGTGATCATGGCGCTGCTGATCATCTATTTCCCGGTGACCTCGGCGTTTTTCGACGCGTTGATGCGCACGCCCACGGCGTGGCTGGATCTGGCGCAGGTCATGGGCGCGCGGCGGGGCCGGATCATGTGGCGCATCCGCATTCCGGCGGCCCTGCCCGGCCTTGCCTCGGGCCTGCGGCTGGCCGCGGTCTATGCCCCGATCGGGGTGATCATCAGTGAATGGGTTGGGGCATCGCAGGGGTTGGGCTATCTGATCCTACTGGCCTTGGGCCGGGTGAAGGTGGATTTGATGTTCGCCACAACGATTGCCTTGGCGGTGTTCACCGTGCTGACCTACGCCGCCGTCGACCGCCTATGCCGCCGCTGGCTGGACGCGCCGACGGGGTAAGCTAGACACCGTTCGGTGACGGCTTGAACCGAAGCAATAGGCAGGGAGCGGGCAATGGGTTAAGCCGCGCATCCACGGGCCGTGGCGCGGCGATCTACCTGCTGAGCTCATGCACTTTATCGCAGAACTGGCGCATAACTTTTAATCTATGCGCCAAGACCAACCCAATCGCCGTGCCGGGGGGCGGCCCGTCGATGCGCGGCAGGCTTCGCCCGCGATTCCGCGCAGGATCTTCACATTCGCCTGTCCGCCCCGGGCTGACAGCCGTCATCGGCCATTTCCACACGGACGCCTTGCCGCCTAACCTCAACTCTGCCCACCAATCGAAACCCCGTGTCAGATGCCCAACACTAGAAATCGGTCGGAGCGCCGCCTTCTGATTTGCGGCGTTCGACAAATGCCGCAAGTTCGTCGCGGATGGCGATGTCCATCGGGGGCGCCTCGAAGCTGGCGATGATGTCTTGATACAGTTGATGGGCGCGTTGCGCCGTCCAGACCCCTCCCGAGGCCTCCCATGCCTCGTAATTGCGCCAATCGCTTAGGAACGGCTGGTAAAACGCCGTGGTATAGCGATCCTGCGTGTGCTGAATGCCAAAGAAATGGCCCTGATCGCCGACTTCGCGCACCGCCTCCACGGCGATATCCTCCGGTCCGGTCGCGGTCAGCATAGGGTCCATGTACCGTTGAATATGTTGCAAAATTTCGCAATCCATCACGAATTTCTCGGGGCTGGCGATCAGCCCGCCTTCCAGCCACCCGGCGGCGTGATAGACCATGTTGGCCCCGGCCTGCACCGCCGACCACAGGCTGTTCGAGGTTTCCCACATCGCCTGCCCGTCGGGGACATTGGCCGCGCAGACCCCGCTGGCGCGCATCGGCAGACCATAAAACCGCGCCAACTGGCCGGTCATTTGGGTGGCGCGCATGTATTCGGGTGTGCCAAACGCCGGTGCGCCGGACTTCATGTCGACATTGCTGGTAAAGGTGCCAATCGCGCAACACGCCCCCGGCCGGATAACTTGCGCCAGAACCACGGCGCACAGGCTTTCGGCCAGCGATTGCGCCACCGCGCCCGCCATCGTCACCGGGGCCATCGCGCCGGCCAACGTGAACGGCGTGACCACCAGCCCCTGATTGCGCCGGGCCATCCGCATCCAGCCATCCAGCATGGGCTGATCATGTTTGAGCGGCGAGGTCGAATTGATGTTGGTATACATATGCGGGCGCGCCTCGAACTCGGCATCGCTGAGGCCGCCGGCGATCCGCACCATTTCCATCACGTCTTCGACCCGCTCTTTGCCAAGGCAATAGGCGTGGGCCACCTTGTCGCTTAGGGTCAGCTTGTCATAAAGCACGTCCAGATGACGCACGCTGGCATGGATGTCTTGCGGCTCGACCGGGTAGCCGCCGACGAAATGGATGCAGTTGAAATACTGACTGAGCTTCAGGAAATCGCGGCACATCTCGCGTGTGCCGGTGACTTTGCGGCCCAGTTTCATGTCCCAGTAGCTGGGTGGCGACGATACGTTGCCGAAATTGATATGGCGCGCGCCCATCGTCAGGGTGCGGTCCGGGTTGCGCGGGGTGATGGTCCAATGTGACGGGGCTTTGGCGATCATTTCCATCACGAAATCGCGGTCCATGCGGACATTTGCCCCATCAATAAGGCACCCGCCCGAGCCGCGCAGAACCTCGATTGCCTCTTCGTTCAGAAAGGCCACGCCGATTTCTTCCAATATGCGCATCGCCCCATCATGGATGGCCGCTATGCCCTCTTCGGTCAAAGGCGCGACGGGGCGGTCGATATTGACCGGCGGGTTCCATGGCATTTGCTCTATCACCGCCAGCCCGCGCCGTTCGGCGTTTCCGGCACGTCCACCGCTGCGTTTTTTTCGTCTGGCTGACTCGACCATTAGGGGACCTCTTCGCTTGCGTTGCCCCCATGGAAGCACCAAGCCCCCCTGTCGGGTTTGCCGCTTTGCGACCGATCCTGTCGTTTTTTGAAAATGAAAGGGCCGCCGCGCGGCTCAGGCTGGCTTTCGTCTGCGCGTGCGCTCGGACAACAGGATGTAAAGCGCAAGGCTTGTGACCACGATCGCGCCCCCCAACAGCATGGTCGGCGTCGGGGCCTCTCCGACCCCCAGCCACACCCAAAGTGGGCCAAGCACGGTTTCCAGCAGCAACAACAGGCTGACATTCGACGCATGTGTATAGCGCGAGGCCGAGGACATCAGGAAAAACGAAAGCGGCAAAACCACCGTCCCGGTGACAACCATGGCCCATATCTGACCGTTCGCCATCTGCGACGGTCCGGTGACCGCCAAGCCGAACAGTCCGGCCAGAAAGGCACCGCAGCCAATCACCAGCAAAATCGGCAGTTGGGGGCGCGAACGCATCACGACGAAATTCGTCGCCAGCACAATCGCCACGCCCAGACCAAACACCGCGCCGATCAGCGCGCGCCAGTTCAGCCGCACATGTTCCCCCTCGCCGCCCAAAACCGCGATCAAAATCCCACACATCACCGCGGCAATGGCCAGCCATGTCGCCCGGCGGGTCGGCTCTCCTAGGATCAGCCATGCCAAGACCGCCGCGCAGACCGGGACCGTTGCCAAACCGAACAGCACCACCGCAACCGGGGCCATTGCGATGGCCAGACTGAACAAAAGCGAGTTGAAGAACTGGCAGCCAACGATGGCAAGGCCCGACCCGCTGACCAAATGGCGCAGATCCGCACCCCGGTCACGGCTGAGAAACGCCCAAAGACCGATCATCACCGTGCCCATCAAAAGGCCACGCCATGCTGTCATCTGGAGCCCGTCCATCTGCGACAAGCGCATCAACAAGGCGTCTGGCGTCAACACCAGCGTTCCGATCCCGGCCAAGGCGATGCCGTATAGCGGGTGGCTTTTCATTCCATGATCCAGCCCGGCAGATGCCCGATATCCGGCAAAACGATGTCGGCAAGATCCGCCAATTCGTCATGCCCGGCCATGCCGGTCAAAACCCCGACCGTTTGCATGCCCGCCGCACGCCCTGCGATCAGATCATGGGCGCTGTCGCCGACCATCACCACACGATCAGCGGCCAGCCCCGTGGCGCGCGCAAAGGCCAACAGCGGAGCGGGGGCAGGCTTGGCCCCGTGGCCTGAATCAAACCCGGCGATGAAGTCGAACCGCGCCTCGATTCCGGCACTTTGCAAATGGCTGCGTGCGCCGAACTCGGAATCGTTGGTCATGACCCCCAGTTTAAGCCCATGGGCCATCAGCCCGTCCAGAAACGGCACCAAGGGCACAGCCGGGGCCAAGGGCGCGTCGCTCGCGCGAATCATCAGGACATGTTCGATCTGCTCGATCGCAAGCTCTGGCAGGGCTTGGGCCACGCATTCGGCCGCTTCGCGATTTGTGCCCGCGATGACGATACTTGTCGGATTAAACCGCCCCGCACCCAGATCGAAATCCATAGCCTGCGCAAGCCGCGCCATGATATCGCTCTGACCGTCGGCAAAGTGACGGATCACATCGGCGGCCCATGTGTTCCACGTGGCCGCAAAGTCGAACAAGGTGCCATCCTTGTCGAATAAAATGCCATCAACCTTCATTGATGAAATGCGGGCGTCGGTGCTCATGTCCAATTCACCTGTTCACCGCCCGGCAAGGCCATGCGGGCCCGCATCGGCGTATCGGGCGCCAGATCATGTGCTTCACAAAACGCCATGACCCATGCGTCGTCCATCAGCACGAAATCCAAAACAGACCCCAGAAAAGCAGGGTCTTGCGCACCATCGCGCAAATCGGTCTCCGATACGCCAGTGGCCCCCATGAAGACAGGCAACAAGTCATCATTGCCGGCCAGCCAGGCCAGGCATTGAAGCGCTACGGTTTGAGCAGTTTCTTGCGCAATCATAGAAATGGTTAATTCCCGGAAAGGTTTTCTTAACTTCTGAAAGGGATAGTCGAGGCATCTAAAAGAGCAAGTCGAAAGGCGGCCTCCATGTCAGGGAAAATCCTTGTGGTTGACGGTTTGGCAACAAACAGAATTGTTTTGAAAGTCAAACTATCAACAGCGTATTACGATGTGATCCAGGCCGCGACCGGGTCGGAGGCCTTGGGACTGGCCGAACGGGACATGCCCGACATCATACTGTCTTCCGCGCAGTTGCCCGATCAATCCGGAGCCGAGTTTCTAAAGGCACTTAAGGCGCGGTGTGGTCGCGACGCCCCTCCGACGCTTCTGTTCCTGACCGAAAGCACGACCGAGGTAAGGCTTGATCTGCTGCAGGCCGGGGCCACGGAAATACTGGTCAAACCCGTCGAAGAAAAGGTGTTGCTGGCCCGGCTGCGCAGCATTTTGCGCCAACATCAAAAAGAACGCGATTTGCGGATGCATCTGAACGCCGCCTGCGACATCGGCTTTTCCGAGGCTGCGGAAACCTTCGACATGCCCGGCACGGTTGGTTTGATCACTGGCGGCCCTGCGGCGGTCTTGCGGCTACAAAACGGTTTGCGCGGCCAGTTTGCGCACAAACTTGTCACCCTTGATCCCGAAGGCGCATTGGCCACCCCGAATGCGGACAAGACACCCGACATGTACCTATTGCGGATCAGCGCCGGAAATCTGGACGACATGACCGATCTGATCACCAATCTGCGTGCCGCCGCGCATAGCCGCCGCAAACCGATCCTGGCCGTTGTGGCGCCGGACGCGATTGATTCGATGGCCAGTATTCTGGATATCGGGGCCAACGATGTCCTGCTCGAAGGCCCAGACCTGCGTGAACTTGCGCTGCGCCTTGATCGGCAGATGACCGCAACGCGCAGGGCCTGCGCGCTGCGCGACCAGTTTCGCCACAGCCTTGAAGCCGCAATGATCGACCCGCTGACCGGTCTTTACAACAGGCGCTACGCATTGCCCTATCTGGAGAGGTTGATGGATACAGCAAACCGTCAGAATCGCAGCTATGCGATGATGTTGGCCGATCTGGATTATTTCAAGCAGGTCAATGACAGGCACGGCCACGCAAGCGGCGACAAGGTTTTGTGTCATGTCGCTCAGGTTCTAAAATCCTGCCTGAGGCAAAACGACATGATTGCGCGCATCGGAGGCGAAGAGTTTTTGCTGGTGATGCCGGACTGCGCTCCGTCAGATGCGCGTCACCGCGCCCGCCAGATATGCGAGGCCGTGCGCAAATCGCCCACTCAAATGGCCCATTCCGCGCCCGCCGTCGCCGTGACCATCAGCATCGGCGTCACCTTGGGGCACCCCCGCACCGACACAAGCAAACCCGACATCCACGCCTTGTTGGACGAGGCCGACCGCGCCCTTTACCAATCCAAGCTTGGCGGGCGCAATACGGTCAGCTTTTGCAAACAAACCGCCGCGTGAACACGCGTCGGTCGATCTATTTTTTTGCACTGCGTTTGTGTATTTGTTCGGTCAGACGGTCTGCATACGCGGCCCGGTCGCTTGGGGTCATCTGCTCCAGCCGGTCCAGTAAAAGGGTCTGGCCCAAGGCCAGACGGGTCTGAACAAGGTGGCGCATCTCTTGCATCCGGGTTTCGACCTCGGCGCGATTGAAGGGCTCTTGTCGCAATGCGTTGATCAATGCGTCAAACGTCGCCTTTTGCGTTGCCCGTCCGGGACGGCCATCCTGATAGGCCTGTCGCATTTGGCGTCCAATGGCCCGGCGATCATCGGGGCCAAGCGCCCGTGTCAGCGGCCCGCTGGCGCGGTCCAATCCGGGGGCATGATGCCCGTGCCATGCACCGCCAACAACCATGGCCCCCAGAACCACGCCGACAATCAATAGGTTCAGCGACAGCGATATTACCAAAAGTACACGCATTCCGCGCGCGTTTCCCTTTGGACCGTTGGGGGTGGGCTTTGTCTTGCGCATCACAAGGTTCCTTCGTCGACATCAAAGCCTGCGCCGGAGGGCAAGTCGACTTGATACAGTGCCGCGTCCTGCTGCAAAAAAGACGTATAGGGCGTCATCGCATCGGGTTGCGTGGCCCCAATCCAGACCCCGGCAACGGTTGCGGTCGCAAGCCCCGCCACTGCGGGCCAGCCCCCCAAAGCGCGAAACGCCTGACGCAGGCTTGGACGGCGCGTCGTGGTCTTATCGGCCGGCGCGATCAGGCCCGCCTGCACCGCATGCGCATCAGACAGAACACGCGCCATCAGCTCCGCCGACGGCGCAGCAGTCTCGGACCGGGCCGCGTCGAAATAGGCTTCCATCATCCGGTTTGCGCTTGGTGCGCCACGATTACCCATCTTCAAACCCCAATTCTGCGCGTCGCCCAATCAAATCGGCGGACAAAGCCTTGCGGCCACGGGTCAACAGGCTTTCGACAGCCTCGACGCTGGTTTCCATAATCTCGGCGACTTCGGGGTTTGCCAGCCCCTGCAAATCGCGCGACACAACCGCCT
This sequence comes from Roseovarius gahaiensis, assembly GCF_011601345.1. Lineage (GTDB taxonomy): Bacteria > Pseudomonadota > Alphaproteobacteria > Rhodobacterales > Rhodobacteraceae > Roseovarius > Roseovarius gahaiensis. Next base: position 12,249 of record NZ_JAAORB010000031.1, on the reverse strand, counting down.
GACGCTGACGCAGGGGCAATCGCCCCAAAGCCGATTGTAGCGCCCGCGCACGCGATTGCCTTTGCAAAACATCAGCCGGGCCATCGCCCGGGTCTTCCGGCTCAGCGATGGTATCCAACCCGTCCGGCTGCGCCTTGCGCAGCCGGTCAATACACAGGTTGGACACAACCCGATAAAGCCAGGTCGAGACCTTCGCTTCGCCCAAACGCCACTCTGGCGCGGCCTTCCACAGTCTTAGCATAGCTTCTTGGCTCACATCCTCGGCCTCGGCATGGTTGCCAAGCAAACGATAGGCCTGCGCCAAAACACGCGGCGTTAGCCGCAGGGTCAAGGTCCGTGCGGCCACCGCATCCCCTTTGGCAAAGCGGGTCAGCAAAACATCGTCGCTTATGTCACTCAGCATATCCAGCGGCATATCCTCTGTCGGGCCCCCTGTATATCACAATGCCGAGTGTCGCAGATAACCTAGGGCAAGCGCAGCAAACACCGGCCGGCTTGCCCAAGCTGTGCCGCTTATTCCATGCCTTGACCTTGGCCTTTACCGTGGCCGTGCTTCATACCGCCCGATGGTTTGCCGCTATCGCCATAGTAGTGGAAATGATAGTGGATTTCTTGCGCGTTGCCGTGGTGGGCCCCCTTCATCATAGCGCCATGATGGCCCTTGCCATGCATTTTGCCCTCATATCCGGATCCATGCTTCATACCCGACTGCGCGCTGTCTTTTTTGCCGCTTTTGCGGTGCGATTTGCGCATATCGTGCATCGCGTTGAATTCCTCTTCTGAAATGGCACCATCCCCATCGGTGTCAGCGCGCTGCATCATCTTAGCCATGCGCCCGCTGCGCATTTCCTCAAGGCTGACCATGCCGTCGCCGTCGCTGTCCATACGTTCGATCATACCTGTGGCGCGCCGGGCCATCTGCTTGGCCATCTGGGCGCGCATGTGTTCGGTCATTTCATCGGCAGACAGATTGCCATCGCCATCGGAATCGGCGTCGTTAAACCGCGCCTCGGCCTGTGACTGCATCTCTTCGGATGTGATCTTGCCGTCGCCGTTCTTGTCCAGTTCTTCGAAATCAAAAGCCGGGCCATGGCCCTGCCCCATGTGGCCGGACTGCGCGATGGCGAAACCGGATGTTGCCGCCACAAAGGCCAGTGCAGCCCCGGTCATCATATAGGTGCGCTTCATGGTCAATCTCCTGTTATTGAATCTAAATTCGAAAATGACCAACAGGCCATTTCACCCTCTGACACGCACCAAACACAGGTTTCCGTCGAAAAAACTGGCGGAAGCCGTTCACAGGCGCGTGATGATCGGCCATATTTTGCGACATCGGGACGCAACACCAGACTGCCATCTTCATATCGGCCTACAAATGCACCATCTTGTGCGGATCGAAAAGGCGAGGACCGGGATGACCAACCAGACAACACATTCAGACGTGCGCGATTTATGGCCTGCCCTGCGCAAAGGTTTTCGCCGCAAGTGCCCGAATTGTGGGAGCGGATCTTTGCTGCAAAGCTATCTCACGGTGCGCGACACCTGCACCGTGTGCCGCGAAGACCTGAGCCACCACCGCGCTGATGACGGGCCGGCCTATCTGACCATCCTGCTGGTTGGGCACCTCATGGCGCCGCTTTTGCACATCGTGTTTGTGGCGTGGCGGCCTGAACCTTTGGTTTTATTCACTGTTTTCGCGGTTGGCTGCGTGACACTATCGCTGTACCTTCTGCCGCGATTGAAAGGGGCAATCGTGGCGTTCCAATGGGCCCGGCAAATGCACGGGTTCGGGGATACCGCCTGACCCTTTCGCATCTTGCAAAGGGCTGTCATGACCGCCATCGATAAATCCGCCTTACGTGACGCCGCAACGGTTATCGCCTTACGCGACCGCAGGCGTGAACCGCATGTCCTGATGGGGCAACGTGGGGCCAAAGCCGCATTCATGCCGAACAAATTTGTGTTCCCCGGCGGCGCCGTGGATAAGGCAGATGCCAATATACCCTTGGCCCGCCCCTTGCCCGAAATCTGCGCCAAACGCCTGACCGAAGATTGCCAAACCGATCTTGGCCATGCCTTGGCCGCGGCGGCCATTCGCGAGCTGTGGGAAGAAACCGGCCTGATTTTGGGCGAGCCCGGACAATGGACCGGTGAGATCCCGGATGACTGGGCCAGCTTCGCCAAACGGGGCTGCGTGCCGTCCGCCCAAGCGTTGCAGTTTGTCTTTCGCGCGATCACCCCGCCGGGGCGGCCCCGACGGTTTGATGCAAGGTTCTTTCTGGTCGATGCCGATGAGGTCGCGGGCGATCTGGATGATTTTTCCGCCGCCTGTGACGAGCTTTCGCATTTGCAGTGGGTGCCTTTGGCGCGAGCCCGTGAATTCGACCTGCCCTTTATCACCGAGGTGGTGCTGGCCGAGATTGCGGCGCGGGTGCATGACACGGCGCCACCGGCGTCGATCCCGTTTTTTCGCAACGATGATGAGCACAGCCTGTTTTTACGCCTACAGGGCCAAAGCCCGCTAGGTTAGAACCTCTACAAATGCTCGCTTAGCCGAACCAGACCAGCATCAGGATACTGAGGGTCAACAAGGCGATCCCCCACAACTCGCGGGGGCTGGTGCGTTCGCGAAACACCAGAACCGACGCCGCCAGCGAGAAGATCACCTCGACTTGGCCCACCGCAAAGACCAAGGCTGCGGCTTGCAATGTGAAGGCCGTGAACCAGCACAGGCTGCCGCCCATACTGGTGATCCCGATCCAAATCGCCACCCGCCGCGCCTGCCAAACAGCGGTCAGTTGCCCCGACTCGCGCCAGCTTAGCCAGGCGGCCATGCCCAGCATCTGCGATGTGGTGACAACCGCCAGCGCGATGCCCGCACGCAGCAACGGGTCGTCATTGGCAATCTCCAGCGTGGCCCCGCGATAGGCCACGGCAGACACGGCAAAGAACCCACCAGACGCCAATCCAAGCGCAGCGGCGCGATTGGCGATGCGCCGCAGGCTAACGCCCGGCAGTCCGGCGTTGTCCGACAGGATCAAAACCCCGATCAGCCCGACCACGATGGCACACCACGCGGCAATGCCGATCTGGTCACCCAGAATGATCAGCCCGACAAGTGCGGTCAGGATCACTTCGGTTTTCTTGAACGTAATGCCAACGGCAAAATTGCGGGCCGAAAACAAGGCGACAACGCACCATGTTGCCAAAACTTGGGTCAAGGCCCCTGTCAGGGCATAGGCCCAAAACGCGCCCGACAGGCGCGGAACGGCTACGTCGTGCCACGCCAGATACCCTGCCAAAGCCAACACCACCAAAGGTGCGGAATAAGCAAACCGCGCAAATGTCGCGCCACCGGCTGACAGCGTGCCAAGGCTGAGCTGCTTTTGCAGCATGAACCTAAGGGTTTGAAAACCCGCTGCGGCAATAGAAAGAACAATCCAAAGCTCCATGACCCGGGCTATGCCCGGAAATCACTCCGTGCGCCAGAGCCGATGCGGCCCCACGCAATGCCTGACCAGAGACGCTCATAAAGAATGTAAGTCAGCAGACCGATGGCCGTATTCACCAAAGCCATGGCGCCGCCGACAGCGACCGACCCGGTCATCGCTAATCCGACAAGGGACATCACCGTCAAGCCGATGATATTCCACACGACCGCTTTCACAAGCGTGCGCTTGCGCGTCTCCATAAGAACCTCCGATGTTTGCTGTTATACATCCCACCTACGCTGACCCGCGCGAATTGTGGATTACCAAAACAGTTAACATTTCCCCGCGTTGATGATAATAATCACCACATGAGTGATAAAACCGACAAACGTGACCGCGCAGATATGTTTCGCGCGCGCCTGTCCGAGGCAATCCGCAACCGAGGCACCACCCAAAGCGCGCTGTCGCGGGCGGTTGGCGTGGACCGCTCGACCATTTCACAACTTTTGAAAGGAAGCGGCGCGCGGCTGCCCAATGCACAGGTTGTCGGGGAATGCGCCCGCGCCCTTGGTGTTTCCGCCGACTGGTTGCTGGGCCTAACCGACCGGCTCGAAACCGCCGCCGACATCTTGCGCACCTCGATGTCGCTGACCCAAGCGCCCCGCGCCCTTGTCGATGAACAAATCTTTCAATGGCACAAGGAAGCGGCGGGATACAAAATTCGTCATGTGCCTGCCGGCCTGTCGGATATGCTGAAAACCCGCGAGATGCTGGAATGGGAATACACCCCGCATCTGGGCCGAAGTGCCCAACAAGCGATCGGTGCGTCCGAAGACCGGCTGGAGTGGATACGCGGCACGCAAAGCGATTACGAGATCGCGATGCCGCTTTTCGAAATCTACAGCCTTGTCGGCGGCGAAGGCTATTACGCCGACCTGCCAAGCGACATACGCGCAGCGCAGGTGGCCCGCCTGCAAGAGGTCACACATCAGCTCTACCCAAGGCTGCGCGTCTACCTGTTTGACGCCCGCCGCCTGTATTCCGCACCGCTGACAATTTTCGGCCCGTTGCTGGCGGTGGTCTATATCGGGCAAAACTACATGGCGTTTCGCGATACCGAACGGGTGCAGGCCCTGACCCAGCATTTCGACCATCTGGTGCGCGAGGCCTCGGTCAGTGCCCGGCAGGTGCCCGATCACCTTGACCAGCTTCGGCAAAACATCCCGCAGCGGTAAAGCCGCGCTCAGGCTTCAAGCTCGGCATCCCAATACAGGAAATCAATCCAGCTTTCGTGCAAGTGGTTTGGTGGAAACTTGCGGCCCATGTTGCGCAATTGTTCGGCTTCAGGGGCGCGGGGCGTTTTGAACAAGCGCATTCCAGAGTGCCGCAGGCTTTTGGAGCCTTTGCGCAGGTTACAAGGGCTGCACGCGGCCACCACGTTTTCCCAACTGGTGATCCCGCCGCGCGCCCGTGGGATCACATGATCAAAGGTCAGATCGCCTTTCGATCCACAATACTGACAGCGAAATTCGTCCCGCAAGAAAAGATTAAAGCGCGTGAAGGCCACGCGCTTTTGGGGTTTGACGTAATCTTTCAACACGATGACGCTTGGAATGCGTATCTCGGTGCTCGGGCTTCGGACGGTGTCTTCGTATTCGGCCACGATATCGACCCGGTCCAGATACACCGCCTTGACCGCGTCCTGCCATGGCCAAAGCGACAGCGGATAGTAGGACAGTGGCCTGTAATCCGCATTCAGAACCAAGGCTGGATGCTGTCGCAGCGCTGAAGGTTCCCTTACAAATTCTGTCCTAAAATCCCCGTCCATCTTGACGAAAGCCCCCCGCCCGGATCACCCTGTTTCTGGTTCCGGGGCGGGACCACCCGCCCCTTATATATGGCTACTATATATCGTGTTCACCATCTGGCAAGCCCGAGATAAGCAGCATATCTAGCGAGGGTGGTAGCGCGCTTGGGTAACGGTCATGTGACAGTTATCCACAGCTTTTCGCGGCTGCAGCATCTGCTGCCAACATTTGGGCCTTACAGGCCCAGCTTGTCACGCATGAAGGCTAAGGCCACTTGCAGGCCATCCGGGGCAATCCCATGCGCCGTGCCTTTCATGATATGCGCGTAAACATCCTGCCAGCCCGCGCCTTGCAAGGCTTCGGCGGCTTGCGGCAAGGATTGCGGCGATACCACGTCATCTGCATCGCCGTGGATCAGGATGACCGGCGGTTTGCTGAGCGCGTCATCCTCCAACAGTTCGGGGCGCAGCAAACGGCCCGAAAACGCCACGATCCCGGCCAGTTCATCCTCGCGCCGCGGCGCGACATGCAGGGCCATCATGCTGCCTTGGCTGAAGCCGAACAGAACCACCTGTTCGGGCAGCACGTCCTCGTCCACCATCAGCGCATCCAGAAACGCGTTCAGATCATCGGCGGCAGCCAACAGGCCCCGCTCGGATTCCTCTTCGGACGAGCCATCAATCCAAGGAATCGGAAACCATTGCAGCCCCGACGGCATCATCGGGATCGTCTCGGGCGCGTCGGGGGCCACGAACAGGGTATCTGGCAGATGCTCGCCCAGAACATCGGCAATGCCCAAAAGGTCCGCACCGTTGGCACCATAGCCGTGCAGGAACACCACGATCGAGCGGATCTCTCCCGAGAGGGGCTCTTTGCGGCCAGCTTGCAATACGCGTGTCATCTGATGCCTTCCCTTTGTTTCGCCTTGGCGTAGTACGCCCATAGCAGCCGCGCGGCAACCGATCTCCAAGGGGCCCAAGCTTGGGCCATCTCGCGCAGGGCGCGCTCTTTGGGCCGCTCGGGCAGATCGTAAAGCAGGCGCACCCCTTCCTGCAAAGCCAGATCACCCGGCGCGAACACATCGGCGCGCCCAAGGCTGAACATGGCGTAAATTTCGGCGGTCCAGACACCGATCCCCGGCACTTCGGTCAGAGTCTCTATCACCTCGGGCGTGGGGGCACTGCGCAGGTGGGTGTAATTGATCCGGGCCTCGGCCAAGGCGCGGGCATAACGGATTTTTTGTCGGCTCAGCCCCGCCGCGCGCAGATCGTCATCGCTGGCCCACGTGATCTTGCGCGGGCCGGTCAGCCGCGCCTGCTTCATCCGCCGCCAAATCGCATCGGCGGCGGCGACGCTGACCTGTTGGCTGACAATCGCGCTTAGCAATTGGGCAAACCCATCGGGACGGCGGCGCAGGGGCAAAGGCGCTGTCAGATCAAGCGCATGGGCCATGCGCGGGCACCGGGCGCTTAAATACGCAGCCCCCTCTTCGACATCGTCCAGCGTTTCGATAATCCGCTCGCTCATAATGCCGCCACCCAATCCAAGGCCTCTTGCACGGTGCTCACCCGGCACACGCCGCTTGGTTGCCGGGGCCGGTTGATCATCAGCACCCTCAGACCCAACTCACGCGCGGCGGTCAGTTTCGTGGCAGGTGCCACGCCACCCGCGTTCTTGACCACCAGCCAATCAACACCCAGACGGCGGAACGTGTCACATTCGTCGGCGACCGTAAACGGCGGGCGGCCGATCAAAAACATCCCGTTGTCAAAAGGAAATGGCCCATCGGGCGGGTCAATCTGACGGCAAATCAGGTGACAGCCCGACAGATTTGCAAACCGCGGCAAAGTTTGTCGCCCCGTGGCCAGAAACACCGTTGATCCGGGGGCGATATACTGGGCCGCCTCGGCCTCGTGGTCCACCATGGTCCAGTCGTCGCCGGGTTGCGGTTGCCACGCGGGGCGCAAAAGCTGGCAATACGGCAGGCCCAGATCGGCGCAGATGCGGGCGCTGCGCTGCGAAATCTGGTGGGCAAATGGATGGGTCGCATCCAGAACAGCCGATATTCCCGCCTCGGCCAGATAGGCGCGGAACCCGTCTGCCCCGCCGAACCCACCGCTGCGCGTGGGCAGCGCCAGCGGCTTGGGGGCGCGTGTCGCCCCCGCCAAAGAGGCCACGGCAGGCGTGCCGCGTTCGCTCAGCTCGCACGCCAGCTCTTGGGCTTGGGAAGTGCCGGCCAGCAACAATAGCGTCATGCGCCCGCCCTTGCGATGATCTCGCCTTGGCGGTCAATCACCACGGTGTCGGCGCGCACCGTATCGGGCAGCATTGCTGTGACTGTTTCAAGCGCGCCCTGCGCAACCCAATCGGCCATCGGTGTGCCTGCGGCCTCATAGGCCTGAAGCGCGGTGTTCATAAATCGCAGGTCAGGGATGTCCAACGCGTCGGCCAGCCTGTCAAAATCCACTTGGCTACGGCCTGAATGCAGATCGCGCGCGCCCTGCGCCAGCTTGGTCATCTTGCCGATCCCGCCACCGATGGTGATGCGCGGCACGGGATGTTTCGCCAAATACTTCAACAACCCACCGGCAAAATCACCCATGTCCAACATGGCCACATCTGGCAGGCCATACAGCGTTTGCACGGTTTTTTCGCTGGTCGCGCCGGTGCATCCGGCCACATGCGGCAACCCGGCCGAGCAGGCCACATCAATGCCCCGATGGATCGAGGCGATCCACGCCGCACAGGAAAACGGCCGCACGATCCCCGTTGTGCCAAGGATCGACAAGCCCCCCTTGATGCCAAGGCGCGGGTTCCATGTTTTCTGCGCCAAGGCCTGCCCGCCGGGAATCGAGATCGTGATCTCGATATCGGGGGTCTCGCTCAGCCGTTCCGCCGTGTCCTCGACCACCGCCGTCATCATCTGGCGCGGGACCGGGTTTATCGCCGGCTCACCGGGCGGGATCGGCAGGCCCGGCATGGTCACACGCCCCACCCCATCCCCGGCGCGAAACACCACCCCACCCGACGACGGCGCAACGCGCGCAATCACCAGCGCGGCATGCGTCACATCCGGATCATCACCGGCATCCTTGATCACACCGGCCTCGGCCCAGCCATCCCCCTGATCGGCATGGTCAATCTTGAACTCGGGCGTTTCCCCTTTGGGCAAGGTGATGCGCACCTGCGCAGGCTGCCCTTCGCCCCACAGCATCATCAGCGCCGCCCGCACGGCGGCGGTGGCGCAAGCGCCCGTCGTCCAGCCACGGCGCAATTCTGTGTCGGGTTTCCTGCTCATTCTGGGCGGACTATAAGGATCGTCAAAGCCCGCGCCAATTGCGATTTTACGAGTCCAATGTCGCGGGCACCTATATCCGACGTCGTTTGCGACCTTTTCCAAAGGCCACGTTCCGGGCATAACGCAAGGCATGAGCGATTCACTGCCCCTTCCCCAAGGCCAATGGCCCACCCTTGAACCCGGATGGGTCTGGCTCTGCGGTGCTGGCCCCGGCGATCCGGGCTTGCTGACGCTGCATGCGGTCAATGCTTTGCGCCAAGCCGATGTGGTGATCTACGACGCCCTTGTGCAAGAGGCGATCCTTGATTGGGCGCCGCAGGCCGAACACATCTATGCAGGCAAGCGCGGCGGCAAGCCCTCGGCCAAGCAGCGTGACATTTCGTTGCGGTTGGTCGATCTGGCGCGCGCCGGTAAACGGGTGCTGCGCCTGAAAGGCGGCGATCCTTTTGTGTTCGGGCGCGGCGGGGAAGAGGCGCAAACACTGGTGCAGCACAACGTGCCAGTGCGCATCATCCCCGGTATCAGCGCAGGTATCGGCGGGCTGGCTTATGCGGGCATTCCCGTCACGCATCGCGACGTTAACCAATCAGTGACCTTCGTCACCGGCCATGACCAATCCGGGCAAACCCCGTCCTCGCTGGATTGGCAATCCATTGCCAAGGGCAGTCAGGTGATCGTGATCTACATGGGCATGAAGCATGTCGAACGCATCGCCAGCGAACTGATCAAGGCCGGGCGACCGGGAGATGAGCCGTGCGCCGTTGTCTGCGCCGCCACCACCGATAAACAGCTGGTGCTTGAAACGACCTTGGCCACCATGCCGCAAGACATTGCCAACAGTCAGTTGGAGCCACCGGCCATTCTATGCGTCGGTCGGTCTGTCTTGATGCGACAGGTGCTGGACTGGCAGGCCATGACCCAAGGCCACGCACCGCGCAACCTTGATCCGCTTGGCCGGGGGCGTCCGGCCGAAAGCGCCTGATCCGTGGGCGGCCTGATCTTTGCGGCCCCCGCCTCGGGCAGCGGCAAAACCACGGTTACCTTGGGCTTTTTACGGGCTGTGACCCGCAACGGGGCAGCTATACGGTCTGCCAAATCCGGACCGGATTACATTGATCCACGCTTTCACGCGGCGGCCTCGGGCCGGGACTGTGTCAACCTTGACGCTTGGGCCATGACGCCCGACCGGCTGCGCAGCCTTGCCCATGGCCAACGCGATGAAACCCTTCTGATCGAAGGGGCCATGGGGCTGTTCGACGGCGCCCCGCCCAACGGCAAGGGCGCGACCGCCGATCTTGCCCGTATCCTTGGGCTGCCCGTGGTGCTGATCATTGATTGCGGCCGCATGGCGGGCTCGGTCGCGGCAATTGCCCGTGGCTTTATGACCCATGCCGATGACGTGACCGTGGCAGGTGTGATCCTGAACAATGTCGGCTCGGCCCGGCACGAGGCGATGTTGCGCAACGCCCTGACCGGGGTCACAATTTTCGGCGCGGTGCCGCGCGACAAAGCGCTGGCGCAGCCCTCGCGGCATCTGGGGTTGCAACAAGCCGAAGAGCGCGCCGACCTCGACAGCTTTCTTGAGACCGCCGCCGATATCATGGACCGGCATCTGGATATCGCGGCGCTGTTGCGCCTTGCCGACCAGTTCCCTGTGCCCAACGGTCAGCGCCAACCGCTTGCACCGCCCGGCCAACGGATCGCCGTCGCCTCAGACCGCGCTTTTGGGTTTTCCTATCCCCATATGCTAAGCGATTGGCAACAGGCCGGGGCCGAATTGCGGCTGTTTTCGCCGTTGGCGGACGCGCCCGTGCCCGATGCCGATTTCATCTATTTACCGGGAGGTTACCCAGAACTGCACGCCGCCCGTCTGGCACAATCGCAAAGGTTTTTGTCGTCATTGAGGGCCGCCGCGCAAACCACACCGGTTTACGGCGAATGCGGCGGCTACATGGTGTTGGGCGATGGCCTGATTGATGCCGACGGCACACGCCATCAGATGGCGGGCTTGCTGCGGTTGGAAACATCCTTTGCGCAACGTCGGCTGCATTTGGGATACCGCCACCTAAGCCCGCTGCGCGGGCCGTTCGACACCCGGTTTGCCGGACATGAGTTTCATTATGCAACCACGCTGAAGGCCGAGGGCACGCCCCTGTTCAGCGCCCAAGATGCCGAAGGCACCCCCCTGCCCGAGATGGGGCTGGTCGAGGGGTATGTCACCGGGTCATTCGCCCATGTGATAGACGCCATTCCGAACTGAAATGGCGGGAATTCCAACGGCTTGCGCTAAACTCGGAATAGGTCTAGCAAATATCGCATGACCGATATGGCCCTCATCCATGACGACACCCGCGCGCGCCGCAACGTCATTGTTCTGACAGCGGCGCAGGCGTTTTTGGGCGCGCAGATGCCCATGCTTTTCGTGGTTGGCGGGCTGGCGGGCCAAACGCTGGCCAGCAACGTCTGTTTCGCCACTTTGCCGATTTCGCTGATCGTTCTGGGGTCCATGCTGGCGGCCAATCCGCTGTCTTGGTTCATGCAGCGGGCCGGGCGGCAAGCCGGATTCGTTTTGGGGGCGGCTGCCGGGGCAATCGGTGCGGCCATCGGGGCCTATGGGCTATATCTGGCCTCGTTCCCGGTGTTTCTGCTGGGCAGTCTGATTACCGGTATCTATATGTCGGCACACGGGTTTTACCGCTTTGCTGCGGCTGATACGGCCAGTGATGCCTTCCGGCCCAAGGCAATTTCCTATGTCATGGCCGGGGGGCTGGCCAGTGCGATCATCGGGCCGCAATTGGTGAAGGTTACAAGCCAGGCAATGATCATCCCGTTCATGGGCACCTATCTTGCGGTTGTCGGCGTGAACCTTGTGGGGGCATTGCTGTTTTTGTTTCTCGACATTCCCAAACCGCCGGTCCCGTCAGAAGATGCCCCCAAGGGCCGCAGCCGGTGGGAGTTGATCACCACCCCGCGCATTATGGTCGCCGTGATTTGCGCCATGGTGTCCTATGCGTTGATGAACCTTGTGATGACATCCACGCCGCTGGCCGTGGTGGGCTGTGGGTTTGATGAAGGCAACGCCGCCGATATCGTCACCGGCCATGTGTTGGCGATGTATGTGCCATCATTTTTCACCGGCCATCTGATTGCTCGGTTCGGAGTGGAAAAAGTGGTGGGCGCAGGCCTGTTCATTCTGGCAGCCGCCGGGGCCGTTGCCTTGCAGGGCGTAGAAATCGGGAACTTTTTCATCGCGCTGATCCTGCTAGGCGTGGGCTGGAACTTTGGCTTTATCGGCGCGACAACCATGCTGGCCGGTGCGCACGAAGCGCATGAGCGCGGCCGGATGCAGGGGTTGAACGACCTGCTGGTGTTCGGCGGCGTGACCTTGGCCTCGCTGGCCTCGGGCGGGTTGATGAACTGTTCGGGCGGGGATGCACAGACGGGCTGGATGTCGGTCAATCTGGCGATGATCCCGTTCTTGGCGCTGGCCGGTGGCGCGCTGATCTGGCTGTTGCTACGCCCAAAGGACGCCTGACACTGGCCCGGCCGATATTTCGCACAACCCGACGCCGCCCACCAAAGACAGGCATACAGAACAGTAGCCCTTGATCACCTGGGCGACAATGATCCGGAATGCTGTAGGTTTCTCGGACGCCACGCGAGGTGGTCAAGTAGCGCGCGGCACCGTCTGGCGTCCGAGAAGCGCGCAAGC
>NZ_JAAORB010000030.1 GCF_011601345.1 Roseovarius gahaiensis | reverse complement strand
CTTGGCCATCTCCATCAGGCTGTCCCACAGCCTGTCACCATTGATCCGAAGGTTCTCGCCGGGTGCGGCCATGATCACATCTCCCTTGTGTCGCTTTGCTACGGCACCGTATCGTTTGGTGCGTTGGCCTCTTGGCGGACCATGGTTGCGCGCACCCCATAGCGCCGCAGCATGGCGGATCAAGGGGCGCATTGGAAGCGCACCACAAGTTTACCAACCGGTCAAGAAATTTCTGACACCCGCACCGGCCTTGACCTTGCCGCTGCACAAGATAACGGCAGTCGGACGCAGGGCACCGGGGGCTTCGATTGCGCCAAGGGCTTTCCCCCAGCGCGGAAATGCAGCATTCTTTCGTGGTTTGCTGCCGCATCCGGAGATTGTGATGACCAGTTCTGCCCCCGCCAAAAAGCCGACGCGCATTCAGTTGCGCAATCGCAAACGCATATTGGATGCCGCTTTGGATGTGTTCGCGCAGCACGGCTATCGCGGGGCGACGCTTGATCAGATCGCGGCGGCCTCGGGCCTGTCCAAGCCCAATATTCTTTACTATTTCGGTGGCAAAGAGGATATTCACGTCACACTTCTGAACCAGCTGATGGATGCATGGCTAGCACCGTTGCGCGAGGTGGATCGCGATGGTGACCCTTTGCAAGAAATCCTGCGGTATGTGCATCGTAAACTTGAGATGAGCCGCGAGTTCCCCCGTGAAAGCCGCCTGTTCGCCAACGAGATTTTGCAAGGTGCGCCGCGTATGGCGCCGCATTTGAACAGCGGGCTACGGCCGTTGGTGGATGACACCGCTGATCTTATTTCCGAATGGATCGCCCAAGGGCGCTTGGCGCCTGTCGATCCCCGCCACCTGCTGTTCTCGATCTGGGCGACCACACAGCATTACGCGGATTTCGAAGCGCAGGTACAGGTCTTGATGCAAGAACCAAGCGTCCATGACGACGCATGGCAGTTTCTGGAGACACTTTACAGGCGCCTTTTGACGCCCTGAGCATCCGCTATTGCGCAGGCAAAATCGGCAAATGCCGCCAGTGCGCCATTTTCTGACGGTTGCAGGCTGTATCCCGGCAAGGCATGCCTTATGTTCTGCCAAAGTGAATACCACAGCATGAGGTTTCCGCATGTCGCAAGACCCCCTTGTCGTCTTTACCCCGTCGGGCAAACGTGGCCGGTTTCCCAAGGGAACTCCGGTTCTGACCGTTGCGCGGCAATTGGGCGTTGACCTTGATTCCGTCTGTGGCGGGCGCGGGATTTGCTCGAAATGCCAGATCACACCCAGCTATGGCGAGTTTTCCAAGCACGGCGTGACCGTGGCGGATGACGCCCTGTCAGAGTGGAACGCCGTTGAACAGCGCTATGACGACAAGCGGGGCCTGAAGCCCGGACGCCGCCTTGGCTGTCAAGCGCAGGTGATGGGCGATGTGGTGATTGATGTGCCCCCCGAAAGCCAAGTGCACCGTCAGGTGGTGCGCAAGGCCGCCTCGGCGCGGGTAATCGCGATGGACCCGGCCACGCGGCTGTATTTCGTCGAGGTCGACGAGCCGGACATGCACGAACCCACAGGCGATCTGGAGCGGCTGGAACGCGCCCTGAAACGCGAGTGGGACATTCCTGAAATCCGGGCTGACGGGTCGCTGCTGTCCAAGCTGCAACCGGTGCTGCGCAAGGGCAAGTTCCAAGTGACGGTCGCGCTGCATAAATCCCACACTGATGACGTGGCCCGCGTGATCGAAATCTGGCCCGGCCTGCACGAAGGTGGGCTATACGGGCTGGCCATTGATCTTGGCTCAACCACCGTGGCCGCGCATCTGACCGATCTGGACACTGGCGAGGTCAAGGCCAGTTCCGGCATCATGAACCCGCAAATCCGCTATGGCGAAGATCTGATGAGCCGTGTCAGCTATTCGATGATGAACCCCGGTGGCGATCAGGAAATGACAGCCGCCGTGCGCGATGCGCTGAACACGCTGGCCATCGAGATTGCGCAGGAGGCCGACATCGACCCGGCGCTGATTGTGGAAACGGTGTTTGTCTGCAACCCGGTCATGCACCATCTGCTATTGGGGATCGACCCGGTGGAACTGGGGCAGGCGCCTTTTGCGCTGGCCACCTCCGATTCCATCTCGATGCCCGCGCGTGAACTGGACCTGACGGCGATCAACCCGCGCGCCCGCACCTATATCTTGCCCTGCATCGCCGGACATGTCGGGGCCGATGCCGCCGCCGTCGCCCTGAGCGAAGAGCCCGGCAAATCCGAGGATCTGGTCTTGGTGGTCGACGTGGGCACCAATGCCGAAATCCTGCTGGGGGATACCAGCCGCGTGCTGGCCTGTTCCTCGCCCACTGGTCCTGCCTTTGAGGGCGCGCAAATCTCGAGCGGTCAACGCGCTGCCCCCGGCGCGATTGAAGCGATCCGAATCGACCCGGACACCAAGGAGCCGCGCTTTCGTGTGATCGGCTGCGAGAAGTGGTCGGACGAAGATGGATTCTGGGAGGAAACCGCCGCCACCGGCATCACCGGCATCTGTGGCTCGGGCATCATCGAGGCGGTGGCCGAACTGCGTATCGCGGGCTTGATGGACGAGTCGGGGCTGATCGGATCGGCCGAGGCGACGGGCACGCCGCGTTCGGTGCCCGAAGGGCGGACGCATGCCTATCTTATTCACGACGCGACCGAGCAGGGCGGCCCGCGCATTACCGTCACGCAAGGTGATATTCGCGCGATCCAACTGGCCAAGTCGGCGCTTTATGCCGGGGCGCGCCTGTTGATGGATGAACGTGGCGTCGACAAGGTGGACAGGGTTGTTCTGGCCGGGGCCTTTGGGGCGCATATCAGCCCCAAACATGCGATGGTTCTGGGGATGATCCCCGATGTGCCGCTGGAAAAGGTGACCAGCGCAGGCAACGCCGCCGGCACCGGCGCGCGGATCGCCCTGTGTAATGTGGCCGCCCGGCAAGAGATTGAACGCGTCGTGCGCGAGATCACCAAGGTGGAAACCGCGATTGAACCCAAGTTTCAAGAGCACTTCGTCGCGGCCAACGCCATACCGCACAAAACCGATCCATTCCCGGAATTGTCCAAGATTGTGGCGCTGCCTAACCCCAGTTTCAACACCGGCGGTGGCGATAGTGCGGGCGACGAGGGCGGTCGCCGCAGACGGCGGCGGCGCGGTTGACCCTTGGTCAGCTTTTGCGGGCTGTCTCGGGTCGGATCAGGGCAGGGGATTAACGCCGAACAGCCACGGGTGCGCGGCCAACAGCGCGGCATAAAGCCCGATGCCAACGGCCAGTCGCGCCACGGCACCGGACCAAGACAGTGGCCTTGGGGCCAGCGTTGCCGACTTTAACGCCGCGTCCCAGTCATACCATGTTTGGCCCAACTGCCGCTTTTTGCGGCGCGTGATCAGGGGCATGCCCATAAGGGCAAACCCCGCAAATATGCCGAACAGGATGACATGCGCCAAATCCCCGTTCGGGGCCAAATGCGCAAACGCCCATAAAGCCAACGCCACAAGCAGCGGATGACGCATGTAGCGGACAATTCCTGCACGCTTGGGATCAAACTGGTCATTCTGCGCGCCACCGAAGGAAAATGGATTTGGCCGCCAGATTGCTGCCGCAAGGATCAGGCAAACCACGCCCATGGCGACCATAGGTAGGTGATTTTGCCACGGCGCATAGCCCCAAAGCTCGACGTATGGGGCGCGCCCGGCGGCAGCAATGACCCATCCCAACACGGCCAGCGACAAAACCGAATATCCCAGCGTAAACCCACGCGATCCCAAACGCGCCACCAGCCAAGGCCGCACCGGGGGGCGGACCGGAAACGAATGGCTTAGGAAAAACACCGTGAAGGCAAGGATGAATTCGCCCCAACCTGTCATCATTCTTTTCGCCTTTCAAAAGCGCAAGGGTATCGCGTGACCCTGCCAGATGCACCGACCTATTCCCAGTGCGCTTTGATTAAAGTCAAACAGTGTTCAACTGCCCAAGGATAGCATCGACATCAATGGTCCGAGGTGCAGTGCATCGTGGCACAATGGACCGATTGTTGACACGCGTTGCACGCGATGTGGCGACCGGTCAGAACATATCAAAGACTTTGGCCACCGCGCAGGGGGTTGGCGGATGAGATGACGCATCGGTCATGTCCGGGTCTTCGATCTGTCGGATCAAGTATCGTCGGACGGGGGATCGGCCCCCGGCAGCATAGCAAGGGCGGCAATCCCCCCAAGTAAGGCCAGCCCTGAAAGCACCCTGATGGGGTCAGCATGATCGTCCCAAACGAAACTGGCCGCTTGGGACAAAAGCGCAACGGCGACGCATAGACTTAGGAACAGACCCGGCAAAATACCTTTGCGTGTGGCCTGCCTGCGCATCACGACACGCGTGACCGGGCGGTTGATTGTCCGGGGATTCCGTTTGCCAATATGTCAGACTTGCACACTTGGAACACGGGGAACCGTTCCTTTTTGCGCCCGGTGGCACGGCTGCCGCCAAGCGTGGGTTTTGCTTTGCATGAGCGTTTAGTTTCAGGAATGGGTATTGTAAATACCTATTCAAGTGAATTGAGATACAATGCGTCTGACAACATTTACGGATTATGGATTGCGCATGCTGATGCGCATGGCCGGTGCGCCCGAGCAGTCATTCTCGACGGCGGAGTTTGCCGATGAATTTGGGCTGTCGCGGAATCATCTGGCCAAGATCGCGCAACATTTTTCGCGCGCCGGGCTGATCCAGACGCGGCAGGGCGGCGGCGGTGGTGCGATTCTGGCGCGTCCGCCCGAAGATATCCGGCTAGGCGATATCATTCGCTCGTTGGAAGCTGGTCATCCGCTGGTGGAATGTCTTGGTGCGGATGGCGGCAATTGCACGCTTGACGGGCAGTGTCGTCTGAAAGGACGGCTGCGCGTCGCCGAAGCGGCGTTTCTGGCCGAGTTGAACCAAAGCACATTGGCCGACATTGCCGTTTCCCATCCCGCGCGCCGCAGTGTGACCGGCCCGGATGCGCGCTGAAGCGGTCAGCTCTCCGCGGTCTCGGACGCGGCTTTCTTGCCTGTGCTCAGCCCCATGTCGTCAAGGATCGTGTAAAAGGCAGGCAGAACAATCAAAATCAGCGCCGTGGCCGACAGCAGGCCGAACACCACCGAAATGACCAGCGGTTTGACGGTCTGGGCCTGTGTGCTGGTTTCGGCCAACAGCGGCGCCATGCCCATGATCGTGGTCGAAACTGACACGACGATGGGCCGGAACCGTTCGCGGCTGGCATGGCCTGCCGCCTTGGCGCTGCTCAGGCCCGTTTCGGTGTGCCGTTTGATCACCTGAACCAACAGGATTGCGTTGTTCACAACGATCCCCGCAAGCGAAGCCGCGCCCATGATCGACGGCATGGAGATATTATAGCCCATCGCCATATGGCCCAGCACGACGCCCACCAGCGCCAGCGGGATGGTCAGCATGACAATAACGGGTTCCACATAGCTGCGGAACTGGAAAGACAGCACCAGATAGATGCCCACCAAGCCGATCAGGAACCCGCGCAAGATCGAGCCGACCGTTTCCGCCGAGTTGGCGTTCTGGCCGCCGATATCCGCACTGACCCCCGGAAATTCCGCCGATAATGTCGGCAGGAACTCCTTGCTCAGATCCGAGACAATGGCGTCCGCATTACCGATCCGGCCATCCACATCGGCCTGAATGGTTACCGTCCGCTGGCCATCGACATGGGTGATGCTGCCCCAGCTTCGGCTTTCGTCTATGGTCACCAGTGTCGCCAGCGGCACCCGCGTTCCGTCTGGCAAAATGACCTCGAAGGCGGACAGGTCGGCATAAGAGGCCCGGTCTTCGATGGCCTGTTCCAGTTCAATCTCATGCGCGATATCGCCTTGCTGAACCGTTGTGACAATGCGGCCCAGATAGGCGGTGCCGATCTGCGCGGCGATATCCGCCGCCGTCAGCCCCAGCCCCGCCGCGCCCTCGGCCAAAGACAGGCGCAGTTCGGGGCGACCGGGGCGCAGATCATGGAGAGCGTTATAAACCCCGGCATAGCGTCGCAACTCGGCCAGCAGGCGGTTGCCTGCGTGGTCCAACTGTTCCAAGTCTGTCCCGGACAGACGGATTTCGACGGCAAGGCCCTGCGGCCCTATACCCGGCTCTGCCAGCGTGATCTCGATCGCGCCCGGCACGGTGCCGATGCTCGCCTGCCATTCGGCGATCAGCTGGTCAAGAGAGGTGCCCCGACGCTCAGCCCCTAGCAGATCGACCGATATGGTGGCGACATGCGGCCCGGTTTCCCCGGCGGTGGTGTTTTGGCCGTATAGGGCTTGCACGGTTTGCACCAATGGCGCCCCGTCCGGCTGATCGGGGCTCAGTTGCGTGTTGACGTCATCCATGGCGGCGATGACGCGTTCTGTCACCTTTTCGGTGCGCGACAGCGGTGTGCCCTGCGGCATCAGAATGCGCGCCTCCAGCACATCACCGTCGATGTCTGGCAAAGCCTCGCGCTGGACATAGCCACCGCGCATCAAAGCGACTGTGACAATCAGGGCCGCAATCGTTGCCCCGGCCACCAGATAGCGCCACGCGATGGCGCTATCGACCACCCGCCCAAGCCCTGTGTCGCGCAGCCAGCCGAACCCGCGTTCAAACTTTGCGCGCGCCTTTGATGCGGGCTTTTGCGTGGATTTCAGGCCGTGTGACAGGTGGTGCGGCAATACCCAAAAGGCCTCAAGAAGGCTGGCGGCTAGGGCGGCGATCAGAACAATCGGCAGCACCTCAAGCACGGCCCCCAATTCGCCCGACAGGAATGACAGCGGCGCAAAGATCGCGACCGTTGTGGCGAAAGATGACAGCACGCCGGGCAGCACCTGTTTGGTGCCGTCGATGGCGGCATCCATGCGCGATGCCCCGCCTGCCGACGCCTCGGCGATGGAATCCGAGATCACGATGGAATCGTCCATCACGATCCCGATTGCCATAAGCAACGCCACAAGCGTGATCATGTTCAGTGACAATCCCGTCAGTGCCATGACAGCAAACGCCCCAAGGAACGCCACGGGCAGGCCCAGTGCCGCCCAGATCGCATAGCCGGGGCGGAAAAACAGGCTCATCACCCCCACAACAAGGACAAGGCCAATGACGCCGTTCTTGACCAGCATGGCCAGACGATCACGCACGATGGATGTCATATCCTGCACGATTTCAATGCGGATTGTGTCGGGCAGGGTGCCCTGCTCGTCGTCGACAACAGCCTGAACACGTTCGAAAACGCGCAACGCGTCAGCGCCCAGAGATTTATCCACGCCAAGGAAAATCGCGCTTTGCCCGTCCAACCGCGCGCGTGCCTCTTGCGGGGTGAAATGTTCCTCGATCCGGGCGATCTGGCCCAGTTTCAATTCTGCGCCATTGGGTTTGGACAAGATGACGATATCGGCCAGCGCGGCAGCGGTTCGCCGCTCGTCAGTAAAGCGCAATGCGATGTCCTGATCCGGAGTTTCAAGCGTGCCAAGCGGACGGTCGAGGCTTTGTGCGCCGATCCGTTCCGCCAGCCCTGCAGCCGTCAGACCGTGTTGGGCCAAACTTGCGCGCGGCACGCTGATGCGAAACTGGCGTGTGCCAATGCCGGTGCGGCTGACATCGGCCACATCGGGCAGGGCGGCGAGCCTATCCCGCAGTGTGGCGGTGTAGCGATCAAGCTGCGAGAGCGGCAGATCTCCGGCCACGGCGACTGAGGCGACCCTGTCGCTGCGATGCAACTGGCGCACCACCGGCGGGTCGGCGTCCTCGGGGAAATCATCCACCGCCGTCACCTCGGTGCGCAGGTCATTGACAAAGCGGCCTGCCTCGCCCCCCGGTGCCATTGTCGCAACCGCCCGCCCCGCGTTGTCTTGGGCGGTGCAGGTCAGTTCTTCAAGATATTCGACAGCCCTGACGGCATCCCACACCCGGCGACAAATCGCATCCTCAACCTCGGTTGCCGACGCGCCGCGGTAGACAATGTTGATCTCGGCCTCGGTCGGGCGGAAATCCGGGAAGGTTTCGCGCTTGAGCGTCGGAGCGGCAAAGACCCCTATGGCGACGATCAGAACCAGCAGCAGATTGGCGGCGGTCTGATGGCGCGCAAACCAGCCAATCATTGTGCATCCCCCGCCGGGATAACGCGCAGGCCGGGCAGCGCCGGTACGATATCATTCAAGATTACCTGATCGCCGGCCGATAGCCCCGCCGATACCATGGCCAGCCCGTCCTGCCGCCAGGCAACCTCAATTTGCCGAAAGGCCAGACGCCCGTCGTTATCGCGCAGATAGACGGTATCGCCTTCATGCACCGCGCTGGCGGGCAGGGCGATGCGAGGTTCCCCGGCGGGGCCGGTCAGGACCGCCTCGACATACATATTTGGCACAAGCGGCAGGCGCAGGGGCGGGTGCGCCCCGGCGTAGGGCGCCTCAACCTCGATCACCACGGGCACCGAGCGCGCCTGAGGATCAAGCGCATTCTCGATCCGGATCACCCGGCCCTGCCACGTTTGGCCGGGGTCCGACACAAGCCGAAGTTCGGCATTGATGCGGTCCAGAAACTGCGCCTGGTCGTCGGTTTCCAGATCGACGGCACCGCCGACCGCGCCGACGAGGCGAGGAAACCCTTCGATCGGAAGCTGCGCCGTCACTTCGGCTCGGGCGGTTCCGTCGGCTGTGATCAAACGCCCCCCGGCTGGCACGAATTGGTGGCGTTCGGCGTGGACCTCTCCGATGCGAACCGAAAACGGGGTTTCGATGGTTGTCATCTCCAGATCCCGCCGGGCGGTTTCCAGCCCGACCTCGGCGCGGGCGATTTGCGCGGTCAGCCGCGTTTGCCGGACCGGCACCAGATCAAGCGAATTTTGTAACTCCTGCACGACGCGCCGGATTTGTAGCGTTGCGCGTTCTTGATCGTCCTGTCGGCTTTGCGGGGCTGTGCCCCGCGCCACCAAGGCGCGGACACGCTCAAGATCGGACTTGGCCAAATTCAACCGATCCTGTTCAATGGTCAAAAGGCGCCGTGTATTTTCGGCCTCAACCTCCAACTGTTCACGTTCGGCGCGCAGTGCGGCCAGATCGGCCTCGGCCTGCGCCAGCGCAAAGTCATAGCGGGTGGGGTCGATGCCCAACACGCGGGTGCCGGCCGGGATGATTTTGCCGGTTTCAAGGTCCGGATGGCGATAGGTGATCGCCCCGGCGACTTCGGCCACCGCCTGCCAGCGTTGGGCGGCGCGGACCGTGCCGTAGCCGCGCACGACAGGGCGGATGGCCTGCGGTTCGACGGTTTGGATATTGGCGGTCACCGATCGCAGCTCTTGCGGGGTCCGCGCGGGCGGTTCTGATCTGGCAATCAGCCATGCCGCAAGGCCCACCCCGACCGCTAGCGGCGGTAACAGCCACAATAGATGCCTGCGCTTCATTGTTTGTCTCCCTGACTGTGACCCGTGATCAAGCCTATCTGAATATCCACAAGCCGCATGCCTTCGGTGACAAGATCAAAGCGGCACTCTGACATGCGCCAGCGAAAGACCGTCCCTTGTAGTAGCCCAAGAAACAAATCGCCGCTGTCCTCGGGGGACGGGCTTGCGATCTGGTGCGCAGCCGCTGCGGCGTGAAGTTGCTCCACAACGCGTTGCCGCAGCCCTGCCAGCACCCGTAAATGGACAGGGCGAATCGTGGTCTCGGCGGTGATGCGTCCGGCATTGAAGATCAGCACGGGGATGGCGGGGGTTTCGGCGATCAGCAAAAGCTGCGCCTGCAACAGCGCCCGAAGCCGCGCCAGCGGCGGCTTTTGCGTTGCAAGTGCCTGATCCCAGCGGGCGATTGCGCGGGCCTCGGCCGTTTCCAAAACCGCCAGCCACAACGCATCCTTGGTTGGAAAATGCCGGAAAATCGCCGCTTGGGTGATCCCGATCTCTTTGGCGATCCGCGATGTCGAAAGGGCTTCGACTGGTATGGTCGTAAGGAGGCGCAACGTTGTCTCGGCGATCTCGGCCTTGCGATCCTGCGCACATTTTCGGTGTTCTGACATGGTGACTCGCTTTAGTAAGTGAGTGATCACTAACTAAGTGAGGTGTCATAAGCAATCGATGGATATGCGCCTTGACGCTCGCGCGGTCCTAAAATAAGTGCTTTCGAGTGCGCGGGTATGGTGAAAAGGTATCACGCGAGCTTCCCAAGCTTAAGTTACGGGTTCGATTCCCGTTACCCGCTCCAAAAAATCCCGATCGGTGGCCATTGGGGGCTCTGCCCCCGTCGCCCGTTGGGCGACTCCCCCGGGATATTTTCGAACAGAAGAAGGGCGCGGCGCGGGTCTTGAGCCGTGGGGCGTGATCCTTTACGTCTGGCGCTCCGAACAATAAGGGGGCCGGTCATGGCATTCACCATCGCAATTGACGGGCCAGCGGCCGCAGGCAAGGGGACAGTGTCAAAGGCCGTGGCGGCCCATTTCGGATTTGCGCATCTGGATACGGGGTTGCTGTATCGGGCGACAGGTCGGCGCACGCTGGATGGCACAGCCCCGGTTGAAGCCGCGCGCGCGCTCAGGGCCAGCGACCTTGAGGCGGGGGATTTGCGCACGCCGGATGTTGCACAGGCGGCCAGTCGGGTGGCGGCGATTCCCGAAGTGCGTCAGGCGTTGGTGGATTTTCAGCGCGCCTTTGCCCGGCGTGACGGCGGCGCAGTGCTGGATGGGCGGGATATCGGAACGGTGATCTGTCCCGAGGCCGAGGTGAAGCTGTTTGTCACCGCCAGTGACGCGGTGCGCGCCGAGCGCCGGTTCCGCGAATTGCGCGACAACGGGTTTGACACCACGTTTGAGGCGGTGCTGGCCGATCTGCAAACACGCGACACGCGCGACAGCGCCCGGGCCGCGGCCCCGTTGAAGCCCGCCGAGGATGCCGTGCGCATCGACACATCGCAGATGAGCATAGATCAGGCCGTGGCCTCGGCCATTGCCGAGGTCGACGCGCGGCTTGACGGGTAGGCGGCACAGGCTTGCCACCATAGGGGCTGCTGCACGAAGGGCTTGCAATCAAGGGCCCGAGCGGCTACATGCAGGCCCGTCGACAAGGCGGTAAACGTCGCGAATAAAGAGATCGAGCAGGGTCGGATCGCCGGCCCTCTTTGTTTTGCGTTCCGCCTGACCAACGAAACCGTTCTGCCCTCATGCACTATCGGGGTAGGGCATTAGCCAAGAAGACCGGCGGAGACAACCGCACGGCCGGAAAAACGCATTTGTAAAGGACAAACACGCCACATGGCTCAGAACGCATCCATGGAGGAATTCGAGACCCTCCTTAATGAAAGTCTCGAAATGGACACGCCCAACGAGGGTACTGTCGTTAAAGGCAAGGTCATCGCTGTCGAAGCGGGCCAAGCCATCATCGATGTTGGCTACAAAATGGAAGGCCGCGTCGATCTTAAAGAATTCGCAAATCCCGGTGAAGCCCCCGAAATCGCCGCCGGCGATGTGGTTGAGGTGTATCTGCGCTCGGCAGAAAACGCCCGTGGCGAAGCCGTGCTTAGTCGCGAAATGGCCCGCCGCGAAGAGGCATGGGACCGTTTGGAAAAGGCTTATGCCGACGATCAGCGCGTCGAAGGCGCGATCTTTGGCCGGGTCAAGGGTGGCTTTACCGTCGATTTGGGCGGTGCCGTGGCCTTCTTGCCGGGCAGCCAGGTTGATGTGCGCCCGGTGCGCGACGCTGGTCCGTTGATGGGTCTCAAGCAGCCGTTCCAGATTCTGAAAATGGACCGCCGCCGTGGCAACATCGTTGTGTCGCGCCGCGCCATCCTTGAAGAATCGCGCGCCGAACAGCGCGCCGAGGTGATCGCCAAACTGTCCGAAGGCGACACGGTTGACGGCGTCGTCAAGAACATCACCGAATACGGGGCCTTTGTGGACCTTGGCGGTGTTGATGGCCTGCTGCACGTCACCGATATGGCATGGCGCCGGGTCAACCACCCGTCGGAAATCCTGTCGATTGGCGAAACCGTCAAGGTGCAGGTTATCAAGATCAACAAAGACACCCACCGCATCAGCCTTGGTATGAAGCAGTTGCAGGAAGATCCGTGGGATCTGGTCGGCGCCAAGTACCCGTTGGGCTCGGTCCATACGGGCCGTGTGACCAACATCACCGACTACGGCGCATTTGTTGAGCTGGAGCCGGGTGTTGAAGGCTTGGTTCACGTTTCGGAAATGTCGTGGACGAAAAAGAACGTGCATCCCGGCAAGATCGTTTCGACCTCTCAGGAAGTCGAAGTCATGGTTTTGGAAATCGACCCCAGCAAACGCCGCGTGTCGCTTGGCCTCAAGCAGACGCAGCGTAATCCGTGGGAAGTGTTTGCAGAAACCCACCCCGTCGGCACCGAAGTCGAGGGCGAGGTCAAGAACATCACCGAATTCGGTCTGTTCATCGGTCTGCCCGGCGATATCGACGGCATGGTTCACCTGTCCGACCTGTCGTGGGACGAGCGTGGCGAAGACGCGATCCAAAGCTACAAAAAGGGCGATGTGGTCAAGGCCGTCGTCTCGGAAGTGGATGTCGAGAAAGAGCGTATCTCGCTGTCGATCAAGGCGCTTGACGGTGATCCCTTCGCCGAAGCCGTGGGTGGCGTGAAGCGTGGCTCGATCATCACCGTCGAAGTGACCGCGATCGAAGATGGTGGCATCGAAGTGGAATATGAAGGCATGAAAAGCTTCATCCGCCGCTCCGATCTGTCGCGTGACCGTTCCGAACAGCGCCCCGAGCGCTTCTCGGTCGGTGATAAGGTTGACGCCCGCGTCACCAACATCGACAGCAAGTCGCGCCGTCTGGGTCTGTCGATCAAGGCCCGCGAAATCGCCGAAGAAAAAGAAGCCGTGCAGCAGTATGGCAGCTCGGATTCGGGCGCATCGCTGGGCGACATCCTTGGCGCGGCCCTCAAGGGCGACGACGACTAAGCTTTGTGCCTGACACAGGCATGTGCGGCCCCGCCTTCCCGGCGGGGCCGTTTTTATTTGCGTGGGTGTCGGCAAAGTTGTTTTGGGCTTTCCCTTTGCGAATCAACACTTTTTCTGCACTGCAAAATCATCTTTGAATGGTTAGCCGACGGCCTGACATTGCCTGGTTGCCGGTGTTTTTCCCGCTAAGCGGGAAAAATAAAGCGAATTCATGCCGTAACGCGTGGCCTTTCTGTTTCGGTTTTTCCAGATCCTGACTATAGTTCAGTGTAGCGACCTGATGCGCCCAGACAAAAACAATCCTCGGGGGGGACGATGATCCGATCGGAACTGATCCAGAAAATTGCCGACGAAAACCCGCACCTCTATCAACGCGATGTCGAGCGTATAGTGAACACGATTTTCAATGAAATCACCTCCGCCATGGCGCAGGGCAACCGCGTCGAGTTGCGCGGGTTCGGGGCGTTCTCGGTGAAAAAGCGCGACGCTCGTGTGGGGCGCAATCCGCGCACGGGTGAATCCGTGCATGTTGACGAGAAACACGTGCCGTTTTTCAAAGCGGGAAAATTGCTGCGTGACCGGCTGAACGGGAAATCCTGATGCGTTACATCCGCTATGCTTCGATTGCCATCTTCGCGCTGGCGCTGATCCTCATTGCCTTGGCCAACCGCAACATCGTGCAGGTCAGGGTGCTGCCCGACGAATTGTCCGGGCTTGCGGCGCTGAACCCCAGCTATGAACTGCCGTTGTTCGTCGTGATCTTCGGCGGTATCCTACTTGGCCTGATTGTCGGGTTGATCTGGGAATGGATTCGCGAACATGGCGAACGCGCCGAGGCTGCGCGCAAGGCCCGCGAACTCAGCGCGCTGCGCGCTGAAATTCAGCGTCTGAAAGGCGAAAAGCACAAGGACAAGGACGACGTGCTGGCCATTTTGGACGAGGCCAGCTAAACCGCCGCCCATGGGCAACGACATCAAAGTTAAAATTTGCGGGCTGACAGACCCCGCAGATATCCCCGCCGCCATTTTGGCGGGCGCGTCGTATGTGGGGTTCGTGTTTTTTCCCAAGTCCCCGCGGCATCTTGTGCTTGAGGATGCGGCATTCATGGCAACCGCTGTGCCGGTGGGTATCATGAAAGTCGCGCTGACCGTAGATGCCGATGATGCGATGCTGGACGCGCTGACCCAACAGGTGCCGCTTGATATGTTGCAACTGCACGGGTCCGAGACACCCGAGCGTGTGGCCGAGGTCAAGTCGCGCTATGGTCTGCCGGTGATGAAAGCGGTTGGCATTTCAGACGCCGATGATCTGCCTCAGCTTGAAACATACGGGCGCGTGGCGGACCAGTTGCTGGTCGATGCCAAGCCGCCCAAGGGGGCTGATCGGCCCGGCGGCAACGCGCTGGCCTTTGACTGGAACCTGATTGCAGGGCGTCGTTGGCCGGTGCCGTGGATGCTGGCCGGTGGGCTGACGCCCGACAATGCGGCACAGGCCGTGCGGCTGACGGGCGCGCGTCAGCTTGATGTATCTTCGGGAGTTGAAAGCGCAGAGGGCGTGAAGGATGGCGCATTGATGCGTGCCTTTGTCGAGGCGGCGCAATCCGGCGCGCGTTAATCCTGAATTAACCACCATAAGGTCATGCTCGGCGCATGAGTGGATTGCCCGAATATCTGACGCGCGAACTATGGCTTGACCAACTCTTCTCTTCGCAAGAGGCGCGCCGTGGCGGTGTGGTCAAACGCCAGATACGCGATGTGGAGCGGTTGGTCGGTCGCGCGGCCTTTGCCGCTGCGGTGCGGGACCGCGGGTTTCAGGCTGTCGAAAATGGCCGTCATTTCGTTGTATTCTGCAATTCAGCCCCAATTCGACGCGTATCCCGGTGATGGACCGGCAAGGGCTTTCGAAAGCCCTTGCCCCAAGCCGCTTATCAGCGGCTTTGACACGTGGTTTGCAAACCACGTGTCAAAGGCGTTTCGAAACGCCTTCTATCTCGGCTCTAGTCGGTTTTCGCTGGAAAATCACAGATACGTCCCATATTGAACAACAGGACCAAGGCCCAGACGGGAAGGCAGACACGATGAACGACCTTTTCAATTCTTTCATGACCGGACCTGACGAAAAGGGCCGGTTCGGTGATTTCGGCGGGCGCTTCGTATCTGAAACGCTGATGCCGCTGATTCTGGAACTGGAACAGCAGTACGAACACGCCAAAACCGATCAGTCTTTCTGGGACGAAATGCACGATCTGTGGACACACTATGTCGGCCGTCCCAGTCCGCTGTATTACGCCGACCGGCTGACCAAACATCTGGGCGGGGCCAAGATTTATCTTAAGCGGGACGAGCTGAACCATACCGGCGCGCACAAGATCAACAATGTGCTGGGCCAGATTATCCTGGCCCGCCGCATGGGCAAAACCCGCATCATTGCCGAAACCGGCGCCGGGCAGCACGGTGTGGCCACGGCCACGGTCTGCGCTAAGTTTGGTCTGAAATGCGTGGTTTACATGGGCGCGCATGATGTCGAACGGCAAAAACCCAACGTGTTCCGTATGCGCCTTTTGGGGGCCGAAGTGATCCCCGTCACCAGCGGGCGCGGCACGCTCAAGGACGCGATGAACGATGCGCTGCGCGACTGGGTTACCAATGTGCGTGATACCTTTTATTGCATCGGCACTGTGGCTGGGCCCCACCCTTACCCGGCCATGGTCCGTGACTTCCAAGCGATCATTGGCAAGGAAACCCGCGAACAGATGCAGGCCGCCGAAGGCCGCCTGCCCGATACCATCATTGCGGCCATCGGCGGTGGCTCGAACGCCATGGGCTTGTTTTATCCGTTCCTCGACGACAAATCCGTCAACGTCATCGGGGTTGAGGCCGGTGGCAAGGGGGTCAATGCCAAGATGGAGCATTGCGCCAGTCTGACCGGGGGCCGCCCCGGCGTGCTGCATGGCAACCGCACCTATCTGTTGCAGGATGGCGATGGCCAGATCCTCGAAGGTTATTCCATCTCGGCGGGTCTGGATTACCCCGGCATCGGGCCCGAGCACAGCTGGCTGCACGATATTGGCCGCGCGCAATACGTGTCAATCACCGACAAAGAGGCGCTTGAGGCGTTTCAGCTGTGTTGTGAGAAAGAGGGGATAATCCCTGCGCTTGAACCCAGTCACGCGCTGGCGCATGTGATGAAGATCGCCCCCGACTTGCCTGCAGATCACCTGTTGGTAATGAACATGTGTGGCCGTGGAGACAAGGATATCTTCACGGTCGCGCGGCACCTCGGCTTTGATATGAAGGACGCCGATTGAGCCTGTAAACCCCGGTTTATGAAGCGCAATCTATACCCCCGGGCCACTGGCACCGGGGGTTTTCGTGCCGTCCATCCGCGAGACATGCCCAATCCCACTGCGCCGCCATGATCGGACCCAGATCATAGGCTGCCATTTTTAGGTTGTCTTGATTGTCGCGCGTGTGCCGATAACCCTGCCGCAACGGCGCGCGGCCGGCACGCCCGGTCAGACGGTCAAACTGGCCATCAAACAGGCGCGGCGTGTTCTTCCAAAACGCGCAGCGGCACGATTTCCAGTGCGCGCTTATGCGTGGCCTCAAGCTGAACTTGCGGCGCGCAGCCTTCGTCATGGGCCTGCAGGAAGCGTGCGGCGCACAGGCACCACTGATCGCCCGGCTTCAATCCGGCAAAGCCGAACTCAAGGCGCGGCGTGCTAAGATCGTTGCCGACATATTTGGAAAACGCCAGAAACTCGGCTGTCATTAAGGCGCATACGGTGTGGCTGCCCTGATCCTCGGCGCAGGTGTTGCAATGGCCGTCACGGAAAAACCCCGTGACCGGGTCTTGCGAACATTCTTTCAATACGCCGCCCAGAACATTTACCGGGTCATCTTTGCCAATCATCGCACACTCTCCGTTTGGTATTAAGGTAGCACGCCTTGCGACGATTTCACCCCTCGTGCAGCACGGTGTCGAAGCCTTCGAATGTAGGCGGCCCCATCAGCGCGTCTTGCGTCTTTGATTGGCCTGCATCCTTATGGGCATCGCGAAATTGCCGGGATTTGGTCCATGCCTCGAACGCATCGCGGCTGTCCCAGACCACATGGCTGGAATATAGGCGATACCCGTCGCCGTCGGGCCCTTTCAAAAGGCGAAATTCCCGAAAGCCGCCCATTTCCTTTAGGCGGCTTTCACGTTCGGCCCACATGGTTTCAAACTGTGTCTCATACCCATGACGCACCTGAAAGCGGTTCATCGCGATAAAGCCCATAACACCCCCGTTATTTTTCACATGTTCACTAGATAGGACAGACAGGCCCGGTTCAACCACCTATAGCGCATCGGCAATGCGCCGCATCATGGTCACGTTTTCTGCATGCGCGCCGGGCGCGCGGAAATTGCGGTCTGCGGCTGTGACCACGATCACGATATCGCGGTTCTGATCAATGTAGATATATTGCCCATAAATCCCACGCGCCATGAAGATGCCCTTGGGGGCCCCCACGGGGATCCACCATTGATAGCCATAGCCCATCTGGCCCTGCGCGGTCGGGGCACTGGCCGTGGTCGCGTCTTCGATCCACCCTGCGTGCACCACCTGACGGCCCTGATAGGCGCCCATCTGTTCCACCATCAGGCCGAACCGCGCGTAATCGCGGGTGCGCATGTTCAGCCCGCCCAGAACAAAGGCCACGCCGTTGCCGTCGCTCAGGTAATAGGGGGCGGTTTCCAGACCAAGGGGGGCGATCACTTTCTCGCTCATCACATCGGGGATGTCGCGCCCGGTGGCCCCGCGAATGATCATGCCCAGCACATGCGTGTCGATCGAAACATATTTCCACGCTGCCCCCGGCTGTCCGGCCCGCGCGGCCAAGCCTGCCGCGAACCCGTCCATCGAGCCGCCCAGTGCCAACACCCGGCCCATGCGGTTGATGTCCGAGTCGTAGTCCAGATAATCTTCGTCGAATTCGACACCACTGGTCATTTGCAGGATGTGTCGGATCGTGGCCCCGTCATATGCGCTGTCGGCCAATTGCGGCGCATAGCGTAACACCGGCGCGTCGATGGAGCTTATTGCACCTTCCTCAAGCAGGATGCCAAACAGCACCGACAAATAGCTTTTGGCCATCGACCAGCTTATGCGCAAATCGTCGGGGCCGGTGCCCTTGTGGTAACTTTCATGCACGATACGCCCGTCATGCAGCACCAAAAGCGATGTCAGATCCCGTGACGCGATCCAATCTTCGACACCCTCGGGCAAAGTCATCTGCCGGCCCTCTGGCAGGGGCGACACCGGCCCGTCCCCGCGCGCGACCGGCACCGTCAGAAAGGCCCGCTGCATGTTCGAGAAATTTGCAACGATACGATCTTCGTCGAACAAGGTGTTGACCGCCCATAGGCGCGCGATCTCTTCGCGTTTCCACAGACCGACCACGACAGCGACCAATCCGGCCATCAAAATTATCCGAAACCCCCATTTCATGGCGGAATTCATGTTCGTTACCCCTGATTTGGCTTGGAATAGAAAAGCATCCCCGTGCGCCTGCGTCCAGTGTGACGCCGTGGTCCGATGTATGTGCATCCAAGGTCTGTGCGCCGGGGCAGGGGTGATTGCGACCGCTCAGCGGAACTTGTCGACCAGTTTCTGCATCGGGCTTCGTGTGTCCTCGGCGGGCGGCTTGTCCGGCGTTTCCGCCGGTCTCGCTTGGGCTTGGGGCTTGGGTTTGGCGGGTTTTGCTGGCGCCATGCGTTGTGCTATCGCGTTGAGGAATTTGTCTTTTTTCCCATTCGCCAGCTCTGGCGCCCCATCGCTGAGGCCCCGCATCAGATCGTCCAGCCACTCGGCATCCGCCTTGGCGAAATCCTGCAGGACGTACTGCGCCACCAATTCCTTGCGCCCGGGATGACCAATGCCAAGCCTGACCCTTTGGTAGTCTTCGCTGATGTGCTGATGGATTGAGCGCAAGCCATTATGCCCGGCATGTCCCCCGCCCATCTTGACGCGTGCCTTACCGGGGGCAAGATCAAGCTCATCATGGAAAACCGTTATTTCTTGGGGGGTTAGCTTGTAGAAGCGCATCGCCTCTCCGACCGATTGGCCGCTGAGGTTCATGAAGGTCAAGGGCTTGAGAAGAATGACTTTTTCAGCCCCCAGCCGGCCTTCGCACAGCTCGGCCTGAAATTTTTGCTTCCACGGTCCGAATCCATTATCTTCGGCGATCCGCTCCAACGCCATAAAACCGATATTGTGCCGGTTCTTCGCGTATTTGGTGCCGGGATTTCCCAAACCCACAAATAGTAGCATTGCCGTTGCCCCTGTCTTTGGTGATTGTGGTCTAAGCGTCATAGCGTGCGGAATCAACGAACAAGGGATCGAAATGGCTGAATACGAGATTAATGGCGTAAAACTCCAGATCCCCGACGCACTGCTGAGCAAGCGGATTGCCGAGAAACTTGAAAACGGCCGCTACGAAGGCCACGAGGCCAACGCAGCCTTGATGCGGGTGCGTGGCGACACCCGGGTTTTGGAGCTTGGCTCGGGCCTTGGCTATATCGCGTCGATCTGCGCGGCGATTGCCGGGCCCGAAAACGTGACCACGGTTGAGGCCAATCCCGATATGCTGCCCGTGGTGCGCGGCAATCTAGAGCGCAATGGGTTTGCCGACGTGACGGTTGTGCATGGGGCGGTGACGGGGCAGGCGGATACGGGTGAAACCATCGAATTTGAACGCACAAAGGCGTTTTGGGGGGCGTCGATCGCGCGGGAGGGGGCGAAGCCCGAGACCCTCGTCAATGTGCCTTTGCTGCGCTTGTCCGATCTGATGGCCCGGTATCGCCCGCATATCGTGATCATGGATATCGAAGGCGCGGAACAAACCTTGTTCGATGAGCTTTGGCCTGCCCATGTGCGCAGCGTGATGATGGAACTGCACCCCGGACGCTATCCCGATACCATGATCAAGAAAATCGTTGATTGCCTGTCGGCGTCGGGGCTGACCTATGATCCGGGTCCGTCCAGAGGGCGGATACTGGGATTTCGCAGGTTGCGGCACAAATAAAAACGCGAGCCTGTTGAGGCCCGCGTTTTCGCAATCATTTCAAACCCAAAGGGGTTTAGTCTTCGGCCACTTCGTCTTCACCGACAGTCGGCACTTCTGCGCTTTCTTCGGCGTCGTCTTCGTCGTCTGCCGACTTCAGCGCCGACGGCGCCGAGACGTTACAGATCACAAAGTCGCGGTCGATGGTCGGCTTTGCCCCGGTGGGCAGGTCGACTTGGCTGATGGTGTAGGTATCGCCGATATCCATACCCGACAGATCAACGGTGATCTTTTCAGGGATATCGCCAGCGGTGACAACCAGCTCAACCTCGTTGCGAACCACAGTCACAACGCCGCCCTTCTTGATGCCGGGGGCTTCTTCCTCGTTGATGAATTCAACCGGGATAAACAGGTTGATCTTGGTCGTGCGGCGCAGGCGCATCAGGTCAAGGTGCGTGGGCAGGTCTTTGACGATATCCCGCTGAACGTCACGGCAGATCACCCGCACGTCGTCGTGCCCGTCAACCTTGAGGTTGAACAGGGTCGACTTGAAGCGGCCTTGCCTCAGTTTTTTGATCAGGGCGTTGTAAGGGATCTGGATCGGAAGCGGATCGACGTCACCACCAAAAACGATGCCCGGAACCATATGTGCACGACGTGCTGCACGAGCGGCGCCCTTGCCCGTCCCCGTGCGTTCCTGGGCGTGAAGATCAGGAATTTCTCCAGCCATTGTATTCTCCGTATGTTAGGGCAGGGTTCCTCCAAGGCTGTAACCCCGCGTGAAGCCGCGCGTATAGACCGTATTAGCCTGTATGAAAAGGGCGAAAGTCCAATCTTGCGCGGAATCCTTGGCGCGGTCTGGGGACGGTATGATGCCGGGCGGGCCATCGTGGCTGGATCACGGTCAAGGCAAGACTGGTATCAGTCTTGCCAATCGCCCTCGAACCCCTTTGGCACCATCAGAATATCGCGGTCTAAATCCTTGACGTCGGTGCGTCCACACAGGGCCATGGAGACATCCAGTTCCTTGTGAATAATCTCAAGCGCTTTGGTCACGCCCGCTTCGCCCATGGCGCCAAGGCCATAAACGAACGAACGGCCGATGTAGGTGCCCTTGGCCCCAAGGCTGAGCGCCTTGAGCACGTCCTGCCCCGAGCGGATGCCGCTATCAAGGTGAACCTCGATCTTGTCGCCCACCGCGTCCATGATCGCGGGCAGGGCGCGAATGGCGCTCAGCGCGCCGTCCAACTGCCGCCCGCCGTGATTTGACACGATGATCGCATCGGCCCCGACATTGAGCGCCTCGCGCGCATCGCGCGGGTCGATGATGCCCTTGATGATCAGCGGGCCATCCCACATCTTGCGAAATTCGCGGATACGATCCCAGTTCAGCGAGGGGTCGAACGCTTCGGCGGTCCATGTGCTCAGCGACGAGGGATCGGTCACGCCCTTGGCGTGGCCCACGATATTGCCGAAAGACCGGCGCTTGGTGCCCAGCATCCCAAGGCCCCAATGCACCTTTGTCGCCATGTTGGCCACCGACTTGGCCGTCAGCTTTGGTGGGGCAGACAGACCGTTTTTCAAGTCTTTGTGCCGCTGCCCAAGCACTTGCAGATCTACCGTGATCATCGCCGCCGAACATTTGGCGTCTTTCGCGCGATCAAACAGACGCTGCATGAAATCATCGTCTTTCAGGGTGTAGACCTGAAACCAGAAAGGTTTGTCGGTGTTTTCGGCCACGTCCTCGATCGAACAGATCGACATGGTCGACAAGGTGAACGGCACACCGAATTTTTCAGCGGCGCGGGCGGCCTTGATCTCGCCATCCGCATGTTGCATCCCGGTCAATCCGACCGGGGCAAGCGCCACGGGCATCGACACGTCTTGCCCGATCATCTGGCTGGCGGTGCTGCGCCCGTCCATATCCACCGCGACCCGCTGGCGCAGGTAGATATCCGAGAAATCCGAGGTGTTTTCACGAAAGGTCTGTTCGGTCCAACTGCCCGATTCCGCGTAGTCGTAGAACATGCGCGGCACGCGCCGTGCATAAATACGCTTGAGGTCATCAATGCAGGTGATCACGGGCATGAACTTTACTCCGGGCTGAACTGGTCAAGTTTGGTTACCAGTATAAAGCCCCTCGCGCAATCTGTGCCTACGCCCGTTTTATTGTTCAGGCCGAATGCGCCCCATCGGCCAGCCCGCGCACAAAGTCCAGAACGTCGGCCACCGGGGTGCCACCCGCCAATTTGCCCACAATTGCCGATCCAACCACCGCGCCATCAGCGACACTGGCAATCTCACGGCTGGTTTCCGGGCTACGGATGCCAAAGCCGACGATGATCGGCAGATCGGTCTGGGCCTTGATGCGGGTCACTTCCGGGCCGACATCGGCCGCCTCGGCCGCGGCTGCGCCGGTGATGCCGGTGATCGAAACGTAATAGACAAAGCCACTGGTGTTTTGCAGCACTTTCGGCAGGCGTTTGTCATCCGTCGTGGGGGTGGCCAAGCGGATAAAGTTCAACCCGGCGTTTTGTGCCGGTATGCACAGCTCGTCATCTTCCTCGGGCGGCAGATCGACCACGATCAACCCGTCAATGCCCGCAGCCTTGGCATCGACCAGAAATTTATCGACGCCGTGATTATAAATCGGGTTGTAATAGCCCATCATCACGATTGGCGTCGTGTCATCGTCTTTGCGAAACTCTGTGGCCATGGCGAGGGTTTTTTTCAGCGTCTGCCCACCCGCAAGCGCGCGCTGCCCGGCCAACTGAATGGTTTCGCCATCGGCCATCGGATCGGTAAAGGGCATCCCCAACTCGATGATGTCCACACCTGCGCCCGGCAATCCTTTGACCAGCTCAAGCGAGGTGTCGTAATCCGGATCGCCCGCCATCACATAGGCAACAAAGGCTTTCTTTCCTGCGGCGGTCAGCTCGGCGAATTTGGCGTCGATACGGGTCATTGGTGTGTCCTGTGATTGATCGAACCGGGTTTGGCGGAAAGGCGAGCGAAAATCAATGCCCTGCTTGACCTAATGGTGTTGCGGGCCGTAGATGCGCGCAATTCAGTTTCAGGAGGGCCGATCATGGGCTTCAAAATGGGAATCGTCGGGCTGCCCAATGTCGGCAAGTCGACGCTGTTCAATGCTTTGACGAAAACGGCTGCGGCACAGGCGGCCAATTTCCCATTTTGCACGATCGAGCCGAATGTCGGTGAGGTCAACGTGCCAGATGCGCGTCTGGACAAGCTGGCCGCAATCGGCGGCTCCAAACAGATTATCCCGACGCGGATGACCTTTGTGGATATTGCCGGTCTGGTCAAAGGCGCGTCAAAGGGCGAGGGGCTGGGCAACCAGTTTCTGGCCAATATCCGCGAGGTAGATGCGATTGCCCATGTGCTGCGCTGTTTCGAAGATGCGGATGTCACTCATGTCGAGGACCGCGTTGATCCTGTGGCCGATGCCGAAGTGATCGAGACCGAATTGATGCTGGCCGATCTGGAAAGCATCGAAAAGCGGCGCGCAGGGCTGGTCCGCAAGCTGAAAGGCAATGACAAAGAGGCCGTGCAGCAAGACCGGCTGTTGGCCGCTGCCCAAGCCGTGCTGGAAGACGGCAAGCCCGCCCGCGTCGTCGATGTGGACGAAGAGGATGCCAAGGCGTGGAAGGGTCTGCAATTGCTGACCACCAAACCCATCCTTTATGTTTGCAACGTCGATGAGGGCAGTGCCGCCACCGGCAACGCATTCTCGGAACAGGTTGAGAAAATGGCCGCCGACCAAGGCGCGGGAACGGTCGTCATCTCGGCTCAGATCGAAGAAGAGATCAGCCAGTTGGAGGCTGAAGAAGCCGAGGAGTTCCTGAGCGAACTGGGCTTGGACGAGGCCGGGCTGGATCGCCTGATCCGCGCCGGGCATGATCTGCTGAACCTCGAAACCTACTTTACGGTCGGCCCGAAAGAGGCCCGCGCCTGGACGATCAAGGCCGGAACAAAAGCCCCGCAAGCGGCAGGTGTGATTCACGGTGATTTCGAAAAGGGCTTCATCCGCGCCGAAACCATCGCATACGATGATTTTGTCACCTGCAACGGTGAACAAGGCGCCAAGGAGGCGGGAAAGATGCGCGCCGAGGGCAAGGCCTATACCGTCAAGGATGGCGACGTGTTGCACTTCCTGTTCAACACCTAAGGCGCTCTTTGTGGCGCAAACGTAGCAAGGCCATACCGCAGAGCGTTGCCGAAAGTTTTGATGTGGGCAACACCTGCGGGCTGATGGTCTTGGCTAAGAATTTGGCCGATCAAGATTTAACCGGGCCGAATGCCAATTCCGACTTGCCCCCCCATGCCTGTTTCGTTAAACGCGTCCTCGGAGACGTGGCCGAGTGGTCGAAGGCGCTCCCCTGCTAAGGCAGCGCACTTTCCGGGTAAGCCGCTGAAAAACAGCGACTTTTCCCCTCCCTTAATTCGGGATTCCCAAATTCTTCCCAGCATCACCGGAAGTTCCAGCCGTGGGCGAGCAGCCGGTCCGCGAGGTCCGCAGCGGGCCGCTTGCGGTAGCGGCGCGCCATGGCCGCGTCGGCCCATCCGCCTCGATCGATCAGCAGATCGTGGTCGCCAACCTGCGCGCTGAACCACGTGGCTGAGCAGTGGCGCAAACTGTAGAACACGAGTTTCTCGTAGCCGTCGTCCTGTTTGTCCTCTTTTTCGTCCCGATTGAGTTCTGCGGCAACGCAAAGCTTGTGAAATTGCCGGATCACGGTGCTCCCCCGCTCCCCATCCGGCACGATTTCCTTGCCCGTGGTCGACAGAAAGACCCGGCCTTCTGACGGCAACTCGCCAATGAGATCCCAGGCTCGTTTGGGTAGCCGAACAAGGCGGGGTCGATACTTTGTCTTCCCTGCGCCGCGCTCCTCGCCCCGTATCCAGACTTCACCAGTCGCCCGATTGATATCCTTGGCCCGCACACAGAACATCTCTCCCGGCGTGGCGCCGCTGCCGATCAGGAAGGCGATCATCTTCAGCAAGCGTCGAAGAGGGTCCCGCACGGTCTTCGGTGGGTCTTGCGCCACCCGGATCAAGCGCTCGAACTCTTCGGGCGTCAAAATGCGTGTGCGCACGTGATCCTCTATGGTTTCCGGCCGCAACCCGAAGGCGTTGTTGATCACGGCCATGAGCGGAACGGCGATCTGCCGCCGCGCGGTCCCGTCCGCCCAGCCGGGCTTCCTAAGATCGACCTTGCACTGCTTGCGCGTGAAGGGATCGATCTCGTCGACCGCTATGACCGGGCCGAAATAGTCGACGAGCCGTGCGACATACTTCCTGTTCTTGCCATGTTCTGCGAGATATAGCCTTGCCGCCTCTGCGAAGGTCGGAAACGGCGATAATGCGCGTTCCCAGGCCGCGTCGTGCACGCCCTTGGCCACTTCAATGGCTATTTCAGCCGCCTCGAAATCGCGGACCCCCGTCGACCGACGATACCTTTGCCCCTCGACGCAGAAATCGTAGCAGTACGAGCGGCCATCCCAGAATGGGTGCCAGCACGCTGTTCCTTCGATCTTTCCCATTTCATTGCACTCCTTAGGTTATAAATGTGTTTCCTGTAGAAGACGGGCTTTCGGCCGCGCCACTCACAGACCTCAAACGAACGCGCATACTTCTTCCTGATGATCAGGAAATAACGCTGCGAAACTCCGAGATGCGCCACAGCCTCTTTCAAGGAGAGAGGGCGTTCCGAAAGATCGTAGTCGTCAGTGTCGGTCCTGAGATCCATTCCTGGATTGTCCTTTTGCCGTGCCTTCCATGCGGTCCTGATGACCGCTGTCACTCGACGAGCTTGCGCCAATCTGGGCGTGAGCCGCCGAGTACCTCTCCCAAAAGCGTGGCCAACAAGCGGGCTGTCAATAGAGGGCAAAAAGTGCACCCGGGAGCAGTATTTCCTACAATAACAGTCGGAATAGCCCTATAGGGCTATCTATATGATCTGATTGATTTTCCCGCGTCTTGCCAAACATCTTGGAAACTGTGAGCCGGAGAAATTTCGGTTTACGCATAAAGATCAGGGAAAATTCCGGATGGAAAATCCTGGTCCGTCCAATCACCAAAATCCTGCTGAGACAAATTGCTGAAAGTGAACACATTGCAAGGAATGTTCATGTGGTTTTTCATCGACCAGAAACCCTGAATGGGAAGTGCCAATAATTTTCGTGAGAAATTTCTTCGTAGTTCGCAGAACTGGCCAATTTCTCTCCCGTCATAGACGTGAAGGGAAACGATCTTGGGAAAAAGTAATCCATGGATTCCGACCTGGTCTGCCGGGAAAAATGATTGGGTGATTGATTTCCGAGTGGAGGGAAAACGATTCAGAAAAAATCTCCGCATCCGCGACAAAAATTTGCGCTCCACCGCCATGCAAAAAGCACGGAACATCTACAAGAAGGCATGGCGGGACGCGGGAAGTTCTAATCGTGAGAAGAAGGTCTCAACCTTCAAGGCTGTTGCGGAACTCTACATCCAGCAAGGTGGGGAAGAACGGTTCCTGCCGAAGATCGTGAAGCACTTCGGCCCTCACATCCGCGTCGATGAAATTTCCCACCTCGACATCGCGCGGGCCGCTCGTGCCATCTATCCGGATGCGAAGCCGGAAACGGTACGTCGACAGTTGCGCGTTCCCATCAAGGCTGTCCAGAATTTTGCGGCTGGAAGGCGGCGCGAGAAAATTCCCGACACACGTCGGACGCGCTGGTTAACCCCCGAGGAAGCCGAGAGATTATTGGTGACGGCAGCGGATCCTGAAGCCATCAACTTGCGCGACCCCAATCTCGAAACGTTGCGGAAAATTACCTTCATGCTGGGAAGTGGAGCGGGGCCGGGCGAGACGATGGCTGCCCTGGGAGAAAACTGGAATCCTGCTACGCGTGAATGGTGGCTGGAAGGGACCAAGACCGTCTTTCGCGCACGTTACGTTCTTTTACCAATACGAGCCGTCGAACTGATCGGGAAAATCCCGGACAGCGGACCGGCGTTTCCCGCCCCGGATGGGCAGACCTACACGTTCCGGAAGAACCGGGGCGGACAGATGGCCGTCGCCTTCAACAAGGTTCGTGACGCCGCAGGGCTTGGAAAGGCCGTCACACCCTATGTCCTCAGGCACACCCGACATTCGTGGATGTATGCGATGACAAAGGACTGGGGCGACCTGCTGGACCAGGGGGGCTGGAACCGGTCGGATACCGCCAACCGGTACCGCAAGATCACGCCCGATGATCTCGGTCACCGGCTGCTTGAACATGGATGGGATTTTCGGAGGGATCCCGGCGCTTCCGTGCGCTTCGGGGAAAAGGTTTCGTTGAGGATTCCACCTGACACTTCGTGAATTTGCCGATTGCATCGCTACGTTGGCTACCAGCGTTCAGAGAGATTTTTCCCGGTACAAACGACTTCTTGCCGGTCATTTTTCCGGGGGTCGTAGAACAATATGTCTGGGTGGCCGGGGTGCGAATGTCTGCCAGACGCCGCAAGGATTTTCCGGTCAATATATGGGGCGAGCGCTTCATGTTACTCATGGGCACCTGCCGAAAAATGTTAAAGTGATCGAACTCAGGTTGCGGCGGTTTGTCGCATCTTGTCTATGCGTTTTGCCATTTCTGGGCACACCAGCAACAGATCGTGTGCCGCATATGAACATACCAATTAGCTAACCGATTCGCTTTGGTCGGCGGTTTTCTTGCGGCGTCGCAATCGTCGGATATGAGACTTGGCAACTCAAGCAAGAGCTGCGTTTCTGTCTTGAATTAGCCTTTCAGTATTGCAAACGGCCCATTGCCGACCTCCATCGACCGGTTGCTATGCTGCGACGCGGTCCGTCATTCTGGCCATTCGCTGCGACTGCAAAATAGGTTATCGACGTCATGCGCCCCTTCGCCAACTGCGCTATCTTCATGGCAAATCAGACAGCCTCGATGCCGAGAGCGCGGCCAGTTCAGTTCTGAACTGGCCAGCTACGGCAACCCTGAGCGCATCCAGTCCGAAGCCGCCCTGGCCAAGCTCTGTGACGTTTGCCCGATTCTGGCATCCAGCGGCAGGACCAACAGGATGCGTTTGAACCGTGGCGGCAATCGGCAAGCCAAAGCACCGCTCTCTACCGCGTCGCCATTGTGCGCATGCGCGATGATGAGAGAACCAAAGTTTACGCAACTTGGCGCACCGCGGAAGGCAAAACCCGACGCGAAATCCTGCGTTGCATCAAGCGCTAAATCGTCCGCGAAATATATTGCGCCCTGTGCGTGCCGCCAACCAAGGTCAGCCGCGCTTGACAAATTTTGGAGCATCAATGCCATCGCCGAGACGATCAACAGCCTTTGTTAGACCAAGGTCATTGAGCATGAGGGGCCCTGGTCCGGCAAGAAGAACGTCGAAATGGCCATCCTGGAAAGGGTGCATTGGTACAATGAAAAACGCCTCTACGGACCGCTCGGATATATCTCACCCGCAACAGCAGAGAGGAATTTCTACAACGCAGAACACGCGGCTAAAATGGTCGCTGAGTGACGAACTCTGACGTCTCCGGTAAACTCGGTCTGGTTCAGGCTCCTATGAAGTCGCATCTCGCCCGCTGCCGGGGCAACTTGATGGTCGACACGTCAACGCAATGACACGAAGTCAATCATAACATGGGTCAGGCCATCAGGCTGCAATACCACATTAACAATCGTAACAATTTCCGGTTTCGCTCATTGATACCTGGAACCCATGTTGACGCAGGAGCTTCTGGTAATCGTGTGAGCAGTATTGCGAGCCGCGGTCCGTATGGTGAATGCAGCCCTTGGGTGGCTGGCGTAGCGCAACCGCCATCTTCAATGCCCGTGACCTGCCCCCGATGGTCCCTCATTCACAATGAGAGTCTGCGGGTTTGGTTTTCATATTCGTCGTTGTTGGTTTGGGCAAGCGCGCCGGGCGCGGAGCTTTCAAATTGCTCAAGCGTCCGGCGCGCCTCTGCGCGCGTTTGATTTCCGAGCGATGAGTGCGGCCTGACATTGTTGTAGTCGTAGCGCCAAAGCGACTGAAGACTTCACTCGCTTGATCGTAATCTTGCGGGTGTATGGCCTAACTGTCTCGATCGGATTCGAGGCCACCGGCAATTATTTTCGAGTTGGATCAGCGATATTGAACCGGTGCCGAGTGTTCATGTCACTTCCAAGAAAAGCTCAAAGCAAATGAGCACGGGGTTCTCGCCCCGCGTGGGGGTTCCGCGGTGGACGATCCCATCGACGTCGACCAGTTCTGTCGTCACTTCGAGACGAGGGTTTCCGTGAGAGTCCGGCTCGATTGATCCACCGGTGATCACGTGTTCCGTCGGCAGCTTCATCACCGTCGGTTGGCCGTTGAGGTCAACGCCTGCAGTGCTTCCGATGCCAGACAGGATGCGCGCGCTTCGAATGCCTTTGGCGCGGCAAGCGTCT
This sequence comes from Roseovarius gahaiensis, assembly GCF_011601345.1. Lineage (GTDB taxonomy): Bacteria > Pseudomonadota > Alphaproteobacteria > Rhodobacterales > Rhodobacteraceae > Roseovarius > Roseovarius gahaiensis. The sequence continues at coordinate 8,330 of NZ_JAAORB010000030.1, read as the reverse complement.
TCAATACCCTTAACGAGATCCACATTCGGGCGCAGGCGAAGGGCCACGAAAGTTCCCTCTGCGGTGCCCGGAGTGTCAGGTGCGAGGCCGAAGAGATCAAAACCTGTTTCGTGATCGTGGAAAACCCCGAAGGCCACCTCGCTCGTGCCGACGGCTCTAAGTCGAGCCGGGCGCGCCACGATAGCTTCGTAGGGCAGAATATGGCCGCCGACGTGTGTACCTTCAGCGTCGCTCCAGACGCCGTGCATGTGAATGAAAGGCATTCCGTCCTTGTTGCCCCAGGTCGCCGCCACGGTCTCCACCCGCACCGTGCCCGGTGGCGCGTATGTCTTCGTGTAGAAGGCGATGCGGGTGCCGTCCGGACAATAGGACGGCCGGACATAGCGCAATGGCGCAAAGGTCAGCCCGTCGAACCTTAGTGCTGCTGCGCGCAGACCATGAGGGGCCAGTGCATCGGCGATGCTCTCGCAGATCGTTTTGCCCGGGGTGAGTGTCGCAGATACGCGCTTGAGGGTTCCCCGTGCGCACTGGATCCGGTCCGGTTCGGCCGGTCCAGGATGAGATATGTGGACCGGGGTGCCCGGTCCGTTTGGGCGGACACGCGTGCGAGTATCGAGGGCCATTGAAGCCTCCTGATTATGATTTTTCATTGCGCGGCGAATGGGTTCGGTCCTTGCGAATTTGTAACTGGGCCGAAATTCGCTCGGCTTCGCGCGAGAGCAACTCTGCTAGCTCGCTCTGTCGGCTATGAGAAAAGCGATCCTTCATCGCGCCAATGGACAGTGCGCCGACGACCCGGTTTTCGTTGTCTGTCACAACGCGGCCCATGGCCCAGGCATTTTCGTGGATCAGGCCACGATTCAGTGCCCATCCCACTGCGCGTGTCTCTTCGATGAGGTCGCGAAGCAGAGGACGGGTTAAAGCGGGATAGTGTTTGGCATGCGCCGCTTCGGTTTCGGACAGAACGATATCCACCTCCCAATCCTCGAGCGCAGCCAACAGTGCGATTCCGTGAGCACCGACGCCAAGAGGATACCTTTGACCAGCGGCCAATATGTGGGACCGGATCGGAAAACGGCCTTCTTCGCGTAGCAAACAGAGGCTCCAAGACCCTCTGCGCGCACCAAAGAAGGCGGTGTCCTCGCTATCTGCTGCCAGTCGCAGTGTGCTGTCGCGGGCCAAGGTGTGAACGCCGTGTCGCGATTCGGCGATAAGGCCGAGCGCGCTTGCGCCTTCGCCCAGATGGAAGCGGTCGGTCACGGCGTCGCGCTCGACTAGGCTGGCGCGGATGAGCGCACTGATCAGGCGATAGACAGTTGGGCGCGTCAGTTCGCTGCGCTCGACTAAGGCCTGCAGGCTGGCTCCGTCATCGCCGCAGCCGCCCACGATATGAAGCAAGTCGAAGGCGCGATCCACACTTTGGCTTCCGGTTAACGTCATCGGCGACCTCCATAATATGGACAAATAGAGACAGAATTAGATTCAATATAAAGCAAAATCTTTTTAAGTATAGATTTGACAGATTGTAGGTGTCCATATTACAGACAAAGAGGGTCCGGCGTGGAGGAGCCTTGCCGAGGATCGAGAATACACGTGCGAAGCGCGTTAAAGGGAGGAGATTTCGATGGGACTACTGCGTTCGAAAAATATGGCCGTTGCTGCATTGCTGGCGATGACGGTGCCCGCCACGGCTGAGATTGAAGAGCAGACTTTGCAAATGGCGCACGACTATTCACCGGGCAATGTCTGGTACGAAACCTCAATGCGCTTCGTGGACAACGTGGCCGAGGCGACCGATGGCAAGGTAACATTTAACGTCGCCGATAGCGGATCGACCGGAAGCTGGGTCGAGCAGATCGAGGCGCTGACATTCGGCACCAACGACGTGGTACTTCAATCCGTCGGCACACTGGACGGCTACGGTGCTCTGGCCGGGATTGAGGCCTATCCCTATCTGATCCGGGATCTTGACCACTTTCGCACGGTATACCAGGGAGAGCTCGGGCAGGAGCTTTACGACGACATAGCCGAGGCAACCGGGTTCAAGATCGCCGGTGCAGGTTATCGTGGAGCGCGCATCCTGACCACAAATGCCCCGATCGAAAGCGTCGAGGATCTTGCCGGAGTGAAGCTGCGCGTGCCGCCCCTAAAGATGTATACGCGCACTTGGGAGCTGCTGGGTGCCAGCCCAACGCCAATGCCCTTCTCGGAAGTATTCACATCGCTTCAGCAAGGCGTCATCGACGGGCAGGAAAATCCATACGAAATCGTCGACAGTTTTCGGATGGACGAGGTCCAGAGCCACGTGACCGAGACCAATCACGTCCTCGGCGCAATGACCTTCATCTTCGACGCCAGCACGTTCGAGGGCTACGACCCTGAGCTGCAAGAGGTTCTGCAGACTGCCGCCGAAGAGGCGATGTCCTGGGGCACCGAGCAGCTGATCGAGAAGGAAAATGAGCTCAGAGCGGCCCTTCAAGACCGCGGCATGATCATTGCGTCGCCAAATCTGACGGCGTTCCGTGACCGCGTCGCTCCGATCAAGGAGGACTTCCCAGACCTCGCCGAATGGGTTGAGCGTATCCAGAACGTCGATTAAGGGCATCTGGTCGTGTTTGGCAAGCTTGCCTCTGTTGTCGAGCGGGTCCTTATCGGGGTCCTGACCGTCATGGTCACGGCGATCATGATCCAGATCGTGGGCCGTTACGTGTTCAGCAGCACCCCGTCCTGGACTGAAGAGGTCGCCCGGATGTGCATGGCCTGGGTCACGATGCTGGGCAGCGCCGCACTGGTGCGGCGTGACGACCACATCGCAGTAACTGCAGTGATCGACGCCTGCCCGCCGACCCTAGCCCGTGCGCTTCTTGCGTTGCGCGACGCGCTGATGCTCGTGATGGCGGGCGGGCTTGCCTATTACGGCTACGGGCTTGTGCTGGTCGGCGGACGTCGCACATCGCCCGCGTTGGAGATCCCCATGTTCTACCCCTATCTCGCCATACCCGTCGGAGCAGTCTTGATCGCAGTGATGCTGGCACTGCGCCGGCTGGAATGCGCAGAGCGCGACGTCAAATCGGAGCGTGCGCCATGAACACCATTTTTCTGGGCGTATTCATTACCGCGCTAGTGGCGATCGCCATGCCGTTGGGCTTCGCGATCATCCTCGCCGGCTTGATGGTCATCTGGATAGATGGCGGTATCAACCCGGTAATCGTCGCGCAGCGTGTCTATGCGGGGATGAACAGCTTCAGCCTATTGGCCATCCCGTTCTTCCTACTTGCCGGGTCGCTGATGTCCGCCAGCGGCATGACCCGGCGGCTGATCGACTTTGCCAACGCACTGGTCGGCCGTCATCCTGGTGGACTGGCTATGAGCAACATCACGGCCTCCACTTTCTTCGGCGGTATCTCTGGCTCTGCTGTGGCCGATACCAGCATGCTGGGCCGGATCTTTATCCCCGAAATGAAGCGGCTTGGCTATTCGGGCAGTTTCAGCGCCGCGGTCACGGCGGCCTCCTCGGTCGTGGCTCCGATCATTCCGCCCTCCATCGCTTTCATCGTCTATGGAGTGATCACCGAACAGTCGATCACGCGCCTCTTCATTGCCGGGATTGGTCCGGGCATACTCTACACGCTTGCCGCGCTGATCCTGACCGCCATCCTCGCTCGGCGCCGCAATTTTCCCGTCCATCAGGTCAGCTCGTTTCGGGAAATGCTGCGCGCAGGCTTTTCCGCTGCTCCAGCACTCATGATGCCAGTGCTGATCTTAATCGGCATCTTCGGTGGCATCTTCACGATTACCGAGGCCTCGGCCGTCGCTGCCCTCTACGCGCTGTTCGTTGGAACAGTGGTCTATCGCGAACTGACCGTCGCGGGTATCCTCGCCGCCATGCGGGAGACCGCCGAGACCACGGCGGCCATCATGATCATCGTGGGCGCAGCACAGCTCTTCGCGTGGATTCTGGCCTATGCACAGATTCCGCGCATGGCGGTGGATGCCATATCGACGATCGGGGCAAACCCGCTGCTCTTCCTCCTGCTCGTGAACCTGCTGCTGCTGATCGTCGGCACCTTCATGGAGGCCAACGCCGCCATGGTCATGCTCGTCCCGATCCTGCACCCTGCAGCCATGGCACTGGGGATCGACGAGACGCAGTTCGGCGTCATCGTGGTTGTCAACCTGTGCCTTGGCCTTATCACGCCGCCGATCGGTCTGTGCCTCAATGTAGCGTGCAAGATCGGCAATGTGCCCCTGGAGAAGAGCTTGCCCGATGTCATTCCATTCCTTGGCGTGGGCGTGCTGTTGCTAGTCGCGCTGTCGCTATTCCCATCGCTGACGCTCATCATTCCGTCGCTGTTCTACGGCAGCTGACATCCCTTCACCCTATCCTAAGCAGGAGACTTCATCTTGATACATTCCGCAATAATGACTGGCTGGGCCCACTCCCGGTTTGGCAAGAGTGACGCACCAGACGTTGAGTCCCTGATCGCCGAAGTCGGGACGGCTGCATTGGAGCATTCCGGGATCACGGCAGCTGAAGTCGAATTCGTGGCACTCGGCGTGTCCAATAATGGCTTCTCCAAACAGGGATTCGAGGCCGGGCTAGTCGGGCTCGCCATTCCGGGGTTGGAAGAGACTCCCGCGGTCCACGTGGAAAACGCTTGCGCCACAGGCAGCGCGGCGCTTCATGCCGCGCTCGACTTCGTGGAATCCGGGCGCGGGCATGTGGCGCTGGCCATCGGGGCAGAAAAGATGACGGGTGTCGACACGTCCAAGGTTGGTGACATCCTTCTTGCAGGCTCCTACCGGCCCGAGGAAGGCGATATCGAAGGCGGGTTCGCCGGGGTCTTCGGGCGGATCGCGGGGTCCTATTTCCAGGCCAATGGCGACCGTAGCCGCGAGCTTGCGATGATCGCCGCCAAGAACCATGAGAACGGCGTCCACAATCCCTATGGCCACATGCGCAAGGATCTGGGCGTGGATTTATGCAACACCATCTCGGAGAAGAACCCCCGCGTTGCGGGGCCGCTGCGCCGCACCGATTGCTCTTTGGTGTCCGATGGGGCTGCCGCCATCGTCGTGATGAGCGAGGAGATGGCACGCGGGGCCCCCCGCGGCATCCAGTTCCTGGCCCGCAGCCACTCCAACGACATCTTCCCGCTGTCGCGTCGCGACCCGACAGCGTTCGAAGGCCCGCGCCGGGCCTGGGCACAGGCATTCGAGCGCTCGGGTCTGTCGCTTCAGGATCTCGACTTGGTCGAGACACACGACTGCTTCACCGTCGCCGAGATGATCGAATACGAAGCCATGGGCTTGACCAAGCGCGGCGAGGGCTGGAAGGCCGCCGCCGAAGGCTGGACCCGCAAGGACGGCAAGCTTCCGGTGAACCCCTCTGGAGGTCTCAAGTCGCGCGGCCACCCCATCGGAGCCACCGGCATCTCGCAGCATGTCATGGCGGCCATGCAGCTCATGGAAGAAGCCGGGGATATGCAGATTCCGCGGGCCGCCACCGCGGGCGTCTTCAACATGGGCGGTGCGGCCGTCACCAGCTATGTCTCCCTCATGCGCAGGACAAGCTGACTATGCAAACCGTTGCGAACCTTTCGAACTTCCTCGTCCTGGCGGCGCGGCAATTTCCCGATCGTCCGGCCATTATCCACGGCGATCTGTCCCAAAGCTGGGCGCAGACGCGCGCGCGGGTCGGGGCCCTTGCCGCGGGTCTGCGCGATGAGCTGGGCATCGAACCGGGCGACCGGGTGGTCGTACATCTGCCAAACGGCGCGCCTTTGCTGGAAAGCATGTGGGCAGTCTGGTCCATCGGCGCTATATGGGTGCCCTCCAACATCCGCTCGATGCCGAAGGATCTCGCTTGGATCTTCGAAAGCACCGGCGCGCGCGGCCTGATCTGCGATGCAGAGGCCCGCGATCACGTCGGCATAGAAGCTGATACCCTGGAGACCCGGCTTGTGTCCGGGGGGCAGAACGATCCGTATGAAGCGCTCCTGGCGCGCCATACGGGAGCCGACCTCCGGCCGATGGTAATGCAATATGGCGACCCTGCCTGGTTCTTCATGACCTCGGGAACGACAAGCAAGCCCAAGGCCGCGATCCTGACCCATGGTCAGATGGCCTATATCGTAACGAACCACATCGCGGATCTGATGCCCGGTCTGAGCGAGCGCGATGTGTCTCTCGCGGTCGCACCGCTATCCCACGGCGCAGGGACACATTACCTGATCCAGAGCGCGCGGGGCGGAGCCACCGTCATTCCCGAAGGCCGCAGCTTTGACGCCGCAGAGGCGTGGGCACTGGTCGAACGGTACGGCGTGACCAACATGTTCACCGTGCCGACCATCCTGAAAATGCTGGTCGAGCACCCCGATGTCGCATCGCGCGATCATTCCAGCCTGCGTCATGTGATCTACGCCGGCGCGCCGATGTTCGCCGTCGATCAGCGACGCGCTCTGCTGGCGCTTGGCCCGGTGTTGGTGCAGTACTACGGCCTCGGCGAAGTGACCGGCTGCATCACCGGCCTGCATCCCGACCTGCACGGCGACCCGGACCGTACCGGCAGCTGCGGCGTGGCCCGCACGGGTATGCAGATCGACATCCAGGATCCCGAGGGCCGCAGCCTTCCATCGGGCGAAATCGGCGAAATCTGTACCATAGGGCCCGGCGTCTGTGCTGGCTATTGGAACAACGAGCAGGCGACCGCAAAGAGTTTTCGCGACGGCTGGTTTCTGACCGGCGACATGGGTTACCTTGACGCCAACGGCTTTCTCTATCTGACGGGACGGGCCAGCGAGATGTATATTTCCGGCGGCTCGAACTTGTCGCCACGCGAGATTGAAGAGGAACTGCTTGAGCATGACGCCGTTCAAGAAGTCTGCGTCTTCGGTGTTCCAGACGACAAATGGGGCGAGATCGGTGTCGCGATCGCCGTAACGGACGCTGATGCCGACCTGTCCGGCGAGAGCCTGCGCGCGTTCCTCAAGTCGCGCCTGACCGGCTACAAGGTGCCAGCCCGGATAGAGATCCGAGAGGCCCTTCCCAAATCCCCCAACGGCAAGATCGTCCGGAAGGACGTACGCGCCGAATGGATCGCCTCCCAACCCGCCAATACCGGAGACCGTACATGAGATTTCAGGGAAAGGTTGCTGTCGTCGTCGGCGGCGGATCGCATGATGACGGGTGGAGTAACGGGAAGGCATGTGCTGTCGCCTATGGTCGAGAAGGTGCTCAAGTCGCCGTCCTCGATATTGACGTCTCTGCTGCGCGCAAGACCGCAGAAACGATTACTAGCGTAGGTGGGCAAGCCATCGAAGTTCAGGTCGATGTGTGTGATCTCGGATCCGTGAACGATGCCATTGCCGCGGTGCTCAATCAGTTCGGCCAGATCGACGTCTTGCACAACAATGTGGGGGTGACTCACATGGGGGGGCCTGTCGATCTGGACGAAGAGACGTTCCAGCGATCGCTTGATCTGAACCTCGGGTCAGTCTATCGCACCTGCAAGGCGGTACTGCCGGGCATGGTGGAGCGTCGCAGCGGAGTAATCGTCAATGTGTCGTCCTTGGCTGCAATACGGTATACTGGTTATCCCTATTTCGCCTATTATGCCGCCAAAGCTGCTGTGAACCATGCGACAACCGCCATCGCGATGGAGCATGCTCCGAACGGCATCCGTGCCAACGCGGTGATGCCGGGCCTGATCGACAGCCCCCTGATCTACCGTCAGATCGCAGGCCAATATGTGTCACGCGACGAGATGGTAGACGCCCGCAACCGAGCCGTTCCACTTGGTCGGATGGGAACAGCCTGGGACATTGCCGAAGCTTCTCTTTTCTTGGCATCCGATTCGGCAAAGTTCATAACTGGCGTCTGTTTGCCCGTCGACGGAGGCCAGAGCTGCCGAGTATAGCTTGAGGCCGACGTAATCGCGATACTTGGGCCTGAACGGTCGTTTTCGCTGGTACGACCCACTTTATGTCACCGTCTTTGTGCGATCATGGCGACCATCCCGCCGGTGGCAGGCTTGATACTTGGCCGCAGCGGGACGCCGGACGGCGCCATCCTCTTCGATCGGTGCCTGGGCCATTCCAGCGAAAGGGCCTTCCATGGATCAAGTTATCATTGGCGTCGACACGCACAAATCCAATCACATTGCCGTCGCCATCGACGCGCACGGCGCCCGCCTGGGCAGCACGAGCATTTGCGGGTTTCAGTAATTCCCGGACAAGCATTTCAGTAATTCCCGGACACGCGTTTCGGTAAATCCCGGACAGTGATTTCGCTAATTCCCGGACAGCTCCGGGATGGCTTTGGGCCGGGTT